>JABDHF010000093.1 GCA_013285595.1 Bacteroidota bacterium | reverse complement strand
GATGTTGAACATACACCTGCGTGTAAGGTGCAGGTTAAAGCCAAGGTTAAAAGGCAGGTACAGTGCTGTAGTCTTTCTTTTAATAGCTGTCTGGTCTACATCTGTAATGTACAGTTTGTCTTTGCTTTTAAATTTCAAAGAGATGTTAGACACATCATTATGCATCACACCCACTCCGAAGCCTACATACAGGCCAAAAAGGGTTTTAGCGCCAAAGTTGCCCGGCCCTTTAAATAACTCGCCCAACGACATTTTGCCATTAAGATCCAGTGAAGTTATCTGGTTATAAACGCTTAAACCATTTGTCCAGTGGTTCTTGTTTTCATAATCCGAGAGGGCGCCATGTTGTAGTTCAGCGCCAAAAGTTACCCACGCATTCACATTCCTGTCCAGGTTTAGGCGGAACATAGGCTCTGAATTCGAATGATCCAGGTTGCCATATATTTCACTGAAACCCATACCCAGGCCAAATGTGTATTTGCTGTAAGGGTAATAAGGATCCAGCCTCACCTGTGCTCTAGCCGATACACAAAGGGCTACACAAACCGATAATAAAATAATTCTCACTTTCATATAAGAGTGTTTAAAGCAATTTAACCATTATTTATATTTCCACAATTTCTTTTGGAAGTCACGCAAGTCTTTTTCTATCCTGTCCGATTCTTTCTTCTGCCTTTCTTCGTCGTTCGGGAATTTCGCCTCAATGCTCAGGTCATCCGGGCTCGACTCCTTTACAATCTGCGTTTTGAAATTGTGCTGGATGAACACATCATCGTAGCTCACATTGTATATGTCACGCTGGGTGTCATATACTTCCCTGCTCGCAAATGGGTACCTGCATTGCGGGAAATAAAGCCAGAAGGGGTGTGTAGTACCTACATAGTCACCAGCGCTGGTCTTTATCTTCAGTACAGGCGCCAGGCCTACTATTTGCGTTATCAACCTGCCATGTACCTTGTCGTAGAAAATATCTTCCTTTATCTCGAACTTAGTGATCGACTCAGGATTAAACGCATTGAACACAGAGTGCGACCCTATCTGAACACCCGTAGAATCAAACTCAGGTACTACTGAGCTGTCCGACATCTTCCTCATTAACTTGGTATAGGTAAGCCTGCTGGTAAACTTCTCATCAGCATACGGTATCAGCTTTTCAGCTTTTATAGCATCCATGATTACGCCCATCAGTGTTTCGCCAGGCATTGCAAATATCTTATTAAACGAATCGGTCAGGTCAATAGTGCGCCACAGGCGTTTGTAGAACTTAATATCATACTTGTTTTCAGCAGGCAGCGCAAATGGCTTGGCGCCACGTAGCAGCGGTATCTTATAAAAACCATCTACCGGGCGTGTGCTGTCCAGCGTCAGGTCGGCATAAGAAAGCATGCTGGTGTCTGCCACCAGCATATCTGTTACATGCTTTGAAGTATCTGTGGTATCACCCTGCGGTGGCGCAGCAGCAAGCTTCGCCATAGAGTCTGCAGTCGCCGCTGCAGCAAGGCTATCCGCAACTGCTTTAGAGCGGGCGCCACCGGTATGGTGGGCCTTTTTCTTCTTCTTATGCGTACTTTGCGCTTGTAGCATCGTACTTATCCCAAACGAAACAAGTACGAATAATGCAAGTATGATACTCTTTTTCATTTTCATAATATTTATTAGGTTCTTCCTTACTCAGCCGTAAATATGATCGGGTCCAGCTGCCTTTTCATTCCATCAACACCAGTGCCGCTGATCAGGTCAAAATAGACTTTTGAACCGGGTGTCAGGCCATTCATACCAGACATCATAGCAGGGGTCATAGCATTTGTGGTCGATTCAAATACCTGTACGTCTCCGCGTGGCTTAGTGATGTATAATGTGAAGTGCTGAATAGTAAATGGTGCATCAAATTCGAAATCGTCAAGCACTGCAAATATCCTGTTCTGAGCTTTCATAGCTGCAACCGTCAGCTTACCGCCACCTTTACCACCAAACTTAACATGGGGTGGGGGAATAGGCTTAACACGAAAATCAGAAACACCGAGCACCGTATTATGTCCGCCAAAGTCACCAGAAACAGTAACTTTTACGTTACCACGGCTTTTTACACTTACTACATAGTTGCCGTTGCTTCCTTTTATTTCGCCTTCGCTGATGCTCACGTGTACTTTATCCATGCTGATACCTGGGGCTGATATAGATACCGGGTTAGGTACGCCTATGTAAAACACATTCATCTTGGTAGGAGATACCGTAGCAGATGGTTTAGCCACATAATAAGTCTGCTCTGGTAATGAATATTCTTTCTCTGTACCATCAGTCTGCTTGATGCGGATAGTACCCGACCATTTCTTTTCTCCTTCAGAGGTTGCAGATGCAACATATAAACCCTTACCGTCAACGATATTCAGCTTTTGGCCACCTACTGTTATATCTGGGTTGGTTTTAGAGTCAAACGCTGTAAGGAACACATCAGCCTTATACTGCTGGCCCAAAAGGATGTAAGAAGATGGCGCTACAGCCACCGCTTGGAAACGGTCCAGGTTGATAACAGCCTTATCAGCTTCTCCAAGTATCTTCTTTACCGCGTCGGCTTCTGTATTTTTAAGATCCGCCTGTATTTTAGTAAGGGCAGTAATAGCGGCTGTCAACGGAATACCTTCACCAAAGTTATCTTCTTCCCAGGTAGATTGAATGCTGCCTTTTCTTTTCGGCGGATCTTGTGCATTAAGCCCTAAGCGAAGGCCTTGTTGCTCAGATGGGCTAGGCCAGGCAATTGCTATTATTTTATTACGGGTGTCTTCGATACGCTGTTTTAATTCTGCTGCTTTTTTCTCATGTATCATTACACGCGGCGAGATGTCTACATCTGCGCGTGCTTTCACATCGCCGCTGGTCTCTTCTACGCCGCCACCCTTTGTGGTAAGCATTGTTTTTATTTCATTAATGTAATTGTCAAGATCTGAAGAGTATTTCTTCACCTGCGTAGCGCGGTCATATACCGGCTTAGCCCTGTCGGGCTCATTTTTCAGCTTGGTAGCTTCAAAGGCTGCAAAAGTATTGCTTACTGTATTTTGCACATTCTTTGTTGAGGTCTCCAGGCTTACTGTTAAATTTCTAAAGGCATCAAGTACATGGTCTGTTACCGTGGTAGCTGCTATACCAAGCAGCACCAGGTACAATATACCCATCATCTTTTGCCGGGGCGTTTCTTTTAAAGCTGCCATGCGTTTATAATATTTTAAGTTTTTTTAGGAATGCGCCTCGGAAAATATTATTACAATACTTTACCAGGCATTTGCTCTTATAAGTTTATTCATTTAGTTTTTTCTGAATGCTTCCAACTGTGCAGTGTATACCTTGCTCAGGTCGGCTATGTTCTTATTATAAGCTCTCATTCCTACTGTAGCTGCTTCAAATTCTTTCAGCATAGTTGCAGACTGTGATGTCATCTGGTTAATAGCTGATAATGTTTTAGTGAACTGATCGAAGCTTGAGTTCATATCGGTCATGTTCTTTGCAAATGCTTTCATGCCCTGTCCCGCAACTTCAAAGTCTTTTAGCATAGTCTGTGATTGCGTAGAGATCTGGCTCATAGCAGTCAACGACTTATTGAATTCTCCAAAACCAGCTGCTACTGAGCCCATGTTGTCACGGAATTTCTTAACGTCGGCAGATGCACCTTCTATCTGCTTGATCATATCTTGTGTAACGTTGAATGAACCGGCAACCTGGTTCACCTGCGATACTGTAGTATTAAATTGTTTGAAACCATTGCTAAGGCCTTCTATTACTTTTGGAGTAATTGATGTAGCCAGCAGGTCGGTAAGCGTATTTCCACTTCCGTCAGATGTGGCGGCGGCAGTTGCAGGATCTTCAACAGACATAGAGGCAAAACCTAAAATGGCGAACAGAAAGGCTTCTGTACATAAACCTACTGCGATCATAATTTCGCCACCTTGCAGGTGAAGGATCTTAAACATCAAACCAATGATAACGACACTGGCTCCCCATGAGATGACCGAATTCAGGCCGACTTTCTTTTTTGTGTTTGTTGGATTACTGCTCATAATTTACAATTTAGGTTGTGTTTGTGAGTAATGACTGTTTAGTTTGTGGTTATTGATTATATAAAAATTATTAGATCGCTTAGTGAATTTCCGGTAGTCTCAGGTTGCTCAGCTTTCCTTCTGGCTTTTTGCCGCGTGCACTCCTGTTTCTTGTAGATACGTTCTTATACATTATCTCCGGCGCCTGTATCACACACCTGAATCCCAGGTAGCAATGCGACACATTCTGCAATTCCAGGTCGCGGAAGTATGGGCCTAATGATTTTGCATTGCTCATAAACGAGCCTCCTCTTACCACCTTACGCCTCATGGCATCAGAGTCTGTAGTGTCAGCGTCATACAACAATACCGGGTTAAGGTCAGATACAAAGTAAAATGCAGAAGGGCTATAAGCATCCATCATCCACTCACTCACATTGCCTTCCATATTGTAAAGGCCAAAATCGTTGGGGGCATAAGCCATTACAGGCAGAGTAAGCGATCCACCATCGTCGTTATACTCACCTTCGTCCTGCTTAAAGTTAGCAAGCATCCCATAGTGGTCTTTATGTATTGGCGTACTGTCTATAATTTCTCTTCCCTGTATATCATATACAGCATGTTTGCGCTTCTTTATATTAAAGTAGTCTACAATATACATATTTCCTTCAGCTGCAGCCTTGCGCTCATCTATTACAGCGTTATACAAGCTGTCGTCCGCCTGGTGTTTGCTCATCAATGCCACATAAGTGCTGTCATGTGGTGTTACTGTACTGTCTGCCGAAAGCTTTAGGTCTTCCGGTTTTACAAGTGTATCGGTTGTATTCCTGATCATATCATAATATCCCTGTGCGGCATACACCCACTGCGCTTCCGATGGCAGGGTATAGATCAGGTGATAATACTTCATATAGTCGGGCATATTATAATAATGCATTGAAGTAAGGCTGCGCCATGAGCAATAAGCCCTTGCCTGCACCCAGGTAACGCCTACCACAGGATAGTCGTCAAACGGTGGCGCTTTAAAATAGTTTTCTACATACAGATCAGTCTGCGAATTAGTTAAGTCATCCTGCCATACCTTTTCGTTAGGATATACATTTAATGGTTCGGTTACATACTTGCTTTTTTTATCTTTTGGATTTGCGCTGCCGTTAGTTTTAAGATAGGTAAAATCAAAAACGTACATTTCCTTTTTAATATTACCATTCTCATCAAGCATAGGTTGCAGCTTAGATCTTACATCGGCGTTTTTAGTATCAAATAGCTTATCATGGTCTACCTTGCTCCAGTCTATACGTTTTCTTACGCTATCTGTTTTCTTAGCCATTTTGCTCGTGTCGGTAGTCACCGCTGGCGGAGCCGCAGTCATGCCTGCAGCTATTTGAGCAGAGTCTAACGGAGGTGTTGCGGGCGGGGGTGGGGGAGTAGTGGTAGCAGTAGATTTTCCAGGTTCGTTTTTGGCATCCTCTACAAAATACTTAGGGTCGTTAAGGTACTTGGTAATAGCTATGGAATCAATTACCCAATTAACAAATTTTCTATATTGTTGATTGGTTACTTCTGTCTTATCCATGAAGAAGGCGCTCAACGCCACTTTTCTGTAGCTGTTTGTATCGGTAGATGATTGGTTGTATTTGATTTTAGTAGAGCCGCCACGTACATACACCATGCCTTGAGGGGCAATAAGTGTAGCATGGTTATATGGAATTACCGGACGTATGCGCGATTTTTTATTGTCTTGGGCATTGCAAAAAACAGAAACCGAGGTTAATGCAAAAAACAATAAAATGGTGATCGAAGCTTTATTCAGGAGCATGTCCAATTTTTTTTAAATATAAAAATACAATTTAAAGCCATAAGTTACACGAGAGGTTTTCAACAGATGTTAATTACTATCTCATAACTAATGTACAAAACACTAATGGGTCAAGCGTCGCGATCGTATAGTTTTTACTATGTATCACCACCCATTCTTCACCAGTATAAGTGATACACTTTTAAGCGTTTATAGTTGGTTTATATTACTTAAACATTCAGATAAACGGGGTAAAGGTAAATAAGTTCCCGTAAAAGTAAAAAATATTTAATCGAAATTAAGACAAAATTCATATTTTTTTGAAATTCCTATATATTAATGACATGTAAATGACCTTTTAACGACATGTAAATGAACCACTTATTTTTGCAAGTTCAAAATTTATTAACATATACACGCCATCCTTCTCATGACATTCCGCTTAACGACTAAAAATAAATTTGATTGTTAACACCTTGTAAACGCTTTGTTTTCAACGCTTTCCGTTATCACGTCTAAAAATCGTGCCATAATAAAATTAATTTTAAATTGACAAAACCCTGATAAGTTCCAGCATGTCCGGATTTATCGGCGCCTCACCTTTTATAACGTTATCAAACGGTGTAAAAAAAATGTTATCATTTACAATTCCGGCCATTACCTGGGTATTCCCGGCCCTCAAAGCGTTCACTGCCGCATAACCAAGTCTGCTCGCAAGCACCCTGTCGGCATAACTTGGCGATCCCCCACGCTGTATATGGCCAAGCACACAAGTCCGCACATCCAGCATCGGAAACCGTTCCGTGATCCTTGCCTGTACTTCTTTTGCACCACCATAGTCATCACCTTCGGCTACAATTATGATATGTACTGTTTTTTTACGCCGCTCATCATTATCTATGCGGTTCAGCACATCTTCTATATCGGTTATTTGCTCGGGTATCAGTATGTCTTCGGCTCCGCAAGCAATGCCGCTATTGAGCGCTATATAGCCGGCGTCTCTCCCCATCACTTCTACCACAAACAAGCGATCGTGCGCCTCAGCAGTATCGCGTATCTTGTCTATAGCCTCTACAGCCGTATTCACAGCCGTATCAAATCCTATGGTGAAGTCTGTACCTGCCAGGTCTTTATCTATTGTGCCGGGTATACCCACTGCCGGTATGGTAAACTGCTCAAAAAACGCTACAGCGCCCCTGAAGGTACCATCCCCACCTATCAATACTAGCCCCTCTATATTATGTTTGGTTAGTTGGTCATATGCTTTCCTTCTCCCTTCATCGGTCATGAATTCCTTGCTGCGTGCAGTTTTCAGTATGGTGCCACCACGCTGTATAATGTTAGCAACATCCGTAGTCTGCATCTTAAATATATCGCCCTCTATCATTCCCTGGTAGCCTCTCCTTATACCAAAAATGTCCATATCATGGTACACCCCTGTGCGTACTACAGCACGTATTGCCGCATTCATTCCCGGGCTGTCGCCGCCAGATGTAAGTATCCCAATATTCTTCATGTTACAGTTATTTGATAAGTACGAAAGGTACAGAATAGTTAAGTATGGCGGCTTCAACAAATAGTTAAGTGATCAACAGCCGGGCCTTCGCCCAATTAATTGTATTTTCGCCTGTTCGCTTTATGTTTTTTTACAGACAAAAATTATACCTGCAAATGCTGCTGCTCGTAGCTTCCACCAGCGCATCTGCACAGGAAAGCTGGCCCTCGCCCGAAGTAGCGCAGGCGTATCGCCACGCACAGGAGTACATGGTCAGGGCGGATTACAACGATGCCATAACCACTTACAAGCAAGCCATTTTACTAGCCCCAGGTAAAACAGTCTTATATAAAGAATTGGGCAATGTGCTTTATTTGTCCGGCAAATATAAAGAGGCAGAGCAAACCTTAACCCCTGTATGCGCAAAGTCGGGAGCAGATGCATCCTGCTTCCAGATGCTAGCCGCAAGTGAAGCCGCACAGGGGAAAAACAAAGAAGGGTTATCTACACTAAAGGACGGCTTAAAGCGCTTTTCCTCTTCAGGGCTGCTATACCACGAGCAGGGAAATATCTTATTCCACGAGAACAAAAAGGAAGCAGCGGTCAATGCATGGCTTAATGGCATAGCTAAAGAACCTGCTTACGCCCCAAACTACTACGAAGCCACAATCACATACCTCGGTGCCAGCAAAACAATATGGGGTCTGCTCTACGGAGAAATGTACCTTGATATGCCGCATGACACCACAAACGATAGCCTGCTTAAAGGAAAGTTATTCACCGGTTATAAAAAGATGTTCGATGGTTTTGCTACAGACGCACCCCAATATGGGAAATCACAAACGTCAAAACCTGCAAAGAGCTTTGAAGAAGCCGTATTACAAACCTATTCACAACTTACACCGGTAGTTAGCGACGGAATTACCACAGAAAACCTCACCATGGTCCGCACCCGCTTTCTTATGGATTGGTTTAGCACATACGGCAATAAATACCCTTTTTCTCTTTTCGCCTACCAGGACACCCTCATTAAATATGGCCGTTTCGATATATGGAACGAGTGGATATTCGGAAAAACAGAAAGCGAAACCGAATACAATGCCTGGAACACTTTTCACGAAGGCGCCATAAACCGCACCATTGATTGGCAAACAAAACATCCGTTTCGTCCGTCAATTCCTGACAACTATAACAATAGGGAAATGGACGGCATTTTCTATAAAAAATAAAGAATTAATGTACCGTTGTGCCACACCTTTTTCCGGTGCGGCACAACTAAAGCCGATACAGGTCACACTTCGAATTTTCTTAAATACATTTAGAAACAAAATGTTTTACCTCATACCACCAACCCGCCACAAACAGAAACACACCTCAAGCAGATCGAATTATTCCGTAGCAGAAAAAAACAATAAAACCTATTATAGTCCTCCCCGAAAAACATGCTCAAAACCGCTACAGGCAATATCCATAAATTATATTTTAAATTCAAACTATCGCCTCATAAATTAATGAAAAAACCCCTCCTCCGCCCCAATTTTTTGGAATAAAACAGGTCATATAAACCCCCATGATACACTCATTGCAAATACCATTCACAACTTTTTAATTATAGTCACTACATTTGGCGACGCCAAAAAACATCACACACCATGCGTAAGGTTTTCTTATCATTTGCTTTTATAGGTACCGTTATTGCCAATGCCCAGCAGGTGCGCCCGGCAAGCTCCACTAAAATATACCACGAGATACAGCAACTCCGCCACCTCGTCAATGTATTGTATGTAGCCGCGCACCCTGATGACGAGAATACCCGCCTGCTAGCATGGCTGGTTAACGACCGCAATATCCGAACTGCATATCTATCGCTCACTCGTGGCGATGGTGGCCAGAATATACTGGGTACAGAGCAGGGCGACGCCCTCGGCCTCATCCGTACCCATGAGCTCATGGAAGCCCGCAAAATAGATGGCGCAGAGCAGTTCTTCACCCGCGCTATCGATTTCGGCTTTTCCAAAAACTTTGATGAGACTTTCAGGCACTGGAACGAAGACACCTTGACAATGGATGCCGTATGGGTGATGCGCAAGTTCCGCCCTGATGTAGTGATCTGCAGGTTCCCGCCAAATTCCCAGGCAGGCCATGGTCAGCACGCCGTATCGGCCATAATTGCCGCAAAGGCATTCAAAGCCGTAGGCGATAATACCAAATACCCACAGCAACTTGGCCTTTACCCGGCATGGCAACCTAAACGATTGTTATTCAACGCCTACCGGTTTGGCACCTTCAGCACTA
>JABDHF010000092.1 GCA_013285595.1 Bacteroidota bacterium | reverse complement strand
TCCTCCCCGAAAAACACACTCAAACCCGCGCCAGGCAAGCCCTTGATTAATTACGAAAACAAAGATAAAAATATGTAATTCAAAACACCGCGTTTGCCAGGTAGCCGCTCAGCAAGAGAAAGCCCATTTAAGGGTTGGGGATAAAAAATAAAGGATTCCAAATTAATGGAACCCTTTATTACTCTTTAGTGACCGCGTCAGGATTCAAACCTGAAACCTTCTCATCCGTAGTGAGATGCTCTATTCAGTTGAGCTACGCAGCCTTTCCTTTTTTAAGCGGCTGCAAAGATACAAAAGCTGCAATATTTTGCAAATACTTTTTCAGCTATTAAAAATCATACATCTTTGACAGGAAATACACCTGTTAAATGAACGTTGAGATCTGGTCGGTAGGCAAAGAAAATGAATCCTTTATTGAAGACGGGCTACGTTACTATTTCCAAAAAACAAAGCCATACAATACCATAGAGCTCGTTATACTGCAAACACCCAAAAAAACAGCAACTACAGACGTAGAGCGTACAAAACTACAGGAGGAAGAGCTCATCCTCAAGAAGCTTCAACCCCACCATTACCTAATAGTGCTAGATGAGCGGGGAAAGCAGCTGAACTCTATACAATGGAGCCAGCAGTTCCAGCAATGCATGAACCAGGGAGTGAAAACATTAGTACTCCTTATAGGCGGCGCATTCGGCGTTACAGATAATGTTAAGAAAAAGGCAAATCAATGCTGGTCACTATCGCCATTGGTATTCCCTCACCAGCTTGTCCGCCTCATCGTGGCAGAGCAGGTATACCGCACCTTCAGCATCCTCCACAACTCCCCCTACCATCACGTATGATCGCCCTAGGTTATAGATAGTGTGAAAATATAGCTGTTATTTAAAGTGGTTAGCTTTCAGAAGATAAATGAAGCTATTTTCGCACAAAAGATTTTCCCCGGAAGATGGACTATACGATCATCATAATAGCAGTAACAGCGCTCATATCCATAGCAGGCTTCAATAATGCCGATATAATAAACAAGCTCATACTCTGGCCCCGCCAGATGAATAACCCGTCAGAATACTATCGCCTGCTCACCAACGGCTTTATCCATAACGACTGGAACCACCTCATATTCAACATGCTAAGCCTGTACTTTTTCGGTTCTACAGTCCAGCTGACCATAGAGGAGTTAAATGCGCCGGGCGCCGTATATGTTATACTATACCTCTCCGGCATCATCATAGCCGCACTACCCTCTTTCTTAAAAAACCGGAACAACAGCTATTACCGTTCTTTAGGTGCATCGGGCGGCGTCGCGTCCATCCTTTTCTTCACCATATACTTTTACCCATGGTCCAGGGTAGGAATAATATTTATTCCCTTCGTCAAAATACCATGCATTATTTTCGGAGCGTTATTTCTGGCTTACGAGGCATACATGGGGCGCCGGGGCGCCGGCAATGTCAATCACGATGCCCACTTTTGGGGTTCTGTGTACGGCCTGTTTTTCGCCTTTATGATAGATCCTTCACACGGCGCTGTTCTGTTCGATCAGCTTACCCATCCCCACTGATCATTTTAGGCTCCTCTTTACCACCAGCACTTTTTCAGTAGCATCCCTCACTTTAAAGCGCTCATCCAGCCTTATACCAGATACCCAGGCTATCCGTTTGCTGCATTCCAGTATGCGTATATCTTCTTTTTCATGCAGGGGCACCTTCTCATCTATCAGTAGCCTGCTCACCTTCTTCTTTTTCATCTTCATCCCAAACGGGTAGAGATAATCACCCATCCGCCACTTGCGCAGCATTATCGGAAATTCAATATCCTTCATATCCAGGCAGGCCTCGTTTGGGTTTGAGGAGATCACCTTAGGTTTATCTGCCATTGCAAATGAGAACAGGTACTTCCCCGTATCTGCAATGCAGGGCACAGCGTCTATCACCACGAAGTCCGCAGCCGGTTCCGCCAGTGCGGTAACAATAAGAAAATCCCGGTTCCGGATAATACGGTGAGTAGCAGATGATATATAGCGGCCACTCGCAGCTTCCATAAGCTCCATAATATGCGGCGCCTGCGCCGATACAAAGCCATACGGCAGCAATAGCTCGTAGCATATAGTAGCCAGCGGCTTGTGCTTCCTAAGTTTTAATATGGGTATGTAAATATCCTTACCCCGCTGTTCCAGTAAGTTCTTTCGCTCTAGTTCTATAGCTCTTCTATAAAGCACCTCCGCCTCTGCAAAGCGAGAAATGCTATCATTCACATTAGCTATCGCATTAGGGAACCATTGTTTTATCACAGGCACCATATTATGCCGCACTGCATTGCGCAGGTAATCATCCGTCGCGTTCGATGCGTCTTCCCTGTATGGCACTTTATGCGCCACTGCATACATTTCCAGCCCCTCTTTCTCTGCAAACAATAATGGCCTGATGATATTTCCATTCTCAGGCAGTATACCATGCAGCCCGCCAATGCCAGTTCCTTTAAACAGGTTTATCAGCAGCGTCTCCACATTATCATTGGCATGGTGTGCGGTAACTATTTTGGCATAGCTATTTTCTCTCCTTATAGCTTCAAACCATTCATACCTCAGTATCCGCGCAGTTTCCTGTGTACCTTTTTTCCATTCCAACGATTTGTCTTTCGTCTCAAATCTTATCGTGTGAAAACCGATACTGTTACTCGCGCACCAGTCATGTACCAGCTGCTCGTCCAGGTCCGATGCTTCTGCCCTCAACCCAAAATTGCAATGCGCCACCGCAAACGGTATGTTACCCCGCAGAAAAAGGTCGGCCATTACCATAGAGTCAGCGCCGCCACTCACTGCAAGCAATACCACTTGCCCCGGCAATACGTATTGCTTCGCCGCCCAGTGCTCTTTAAATTTTTGTAACAGGTCTTTCAAGTAAATTCAGTTAAAATATATTCAAGGTGTTGGATAACACTAATAAACAAGGTCTTCATAAGCACCCTGTAGCTCATTATAGGTATGCATATCTTTTGCAGCCTTAGCACACGCCATGCCTTTTTCATAAATGCCGGTTGCAGCCTGCTGTAGCCCAACGCGCTCCAGCAGCTTACCCAGGTGATAATAGGTAGCCACATACCTCGGATCATTTGCCAGGTTCGTCTCAAAGTACTTCCTTGCATTTTCCTCATCACCCACCTTTACATATTCCAGAGCCAGGGCATGGTTCAAAAAAGCATCCCCGGGGCTATCTTTTAAAAACGCTTTTAATTTCTCTATTCGTTCAGACATACTATAAAGTTAGAAAGCAAAAATAGGTTTAAAACTAAACAGGCTGCAAGTAGCAGCCTGTTTAAGATCAAATATTATCAGTACATTATTTTGCAATAATTAACCTTGTCTGCAGTTTATTACCCGATGCCTCATTAAGGAACAGAACTGTATACACTCCGCTTGCAAAACCGGCGACATTGATCTGCTGGTTTGCTGAATTGCACTTTTTCATTGACACCACCCTACCCAGGGCATCTATCAGTTGTATCGTTCCGTTTACCTGCTGCAGGCCTGAAATCTCAACATTTACTTCATTATGAGCCGGATTAGGATATGCCTGTATAGCCATATCTATAGCTGATATATTTTCTACTGCTGCTGCCGCATCGGTACTGAAGTATTGAACAAAGCCGCTCCCGAAATCACCGGCATAATTACCGGTAATAGGAATGGTCGTTCCTGCCATTTTTTTCACTGCTATAGATCCATCTGTTGTTCCTGCCGGAAAATTCCAAAATGAAAGGCCATCACGGTTTAATGTATCAAAAACCTTGAACTTATACGAGCCCGCAGGCAGCGTAACCGTATCCGTGAAAGTAACATCTGTCGCTGCATTCATATGCTGTTTTACTACATTATCATTAAGATCGGTGATCTGCCAGAAGGTTTCGCAATTACCGGCGTCGTCCGCTTCATTATTTGTTCTAAACACTACCTTGAATGTAGTAGGCCACAGTGGTGCAGAAAGAAAGGTCGATGACATCTGGTTATTTGTTGCATCGCCGTCAGTTGCGCCGTTTACTTCCTGTATCCTGGCTGTATATGAGTGTGTTCCCGTGGTGCCGGCATAAATGGGTTGCGCCGGCAATTGAGGCAATGTTAAGTCGATCTCCTGCCTTGATGCCAGGCTACCTGTCCAGTTGTAGGATGTTGGCGAGCTGCCATCAATATAATATTGTATTTGCATAGAAGTAATGGTAGTGCTGCCAGTATTTCTGATATGTATTGAAGAGTTCAACGCGGGATTTTCCCTATAATGATTTTCATCGGCAATAGGCGAATTGATACCGTCAAGAGATGCATCAACAGTTTTATTCATCGCGCCATAATTAACCAGCGTTGCATCGGTAGTATAGCTGCCGCCGCTTCCCGTGTAAGAATCGAATTGCAAACCAATGTTGTAGGCCGATCCCGCTGTTATACCGGGCAGTTCATGAAAATTAGGATATACCATTGCACCAGGGCACCAGTTACCTCTTTGATATATCCAGGTACCCGTTTGCGGATAATATTCGTTTGAACCGCAGTTATCGCGCCAGATCGTTGTATTAGCTACGGAAGAGCCATTGAGCATTACCTGGTAGTTATGCGGCGCAAATTCGCAGCATCCACTAGCATCTGATCCATGTCCGGTAACAAGAAATTTGAGATCTGAAGTTACGGTGCCGCTTGGCGCAGTTTCAGAAACGGTAGCAAAATTAGTGTTAATATCAGGGGTGCCTCCGTAGCCAAAGCTGCCGCCCCACAATTTCTTAATAGAAATTACATTGCGCTCAGGAGTACCTTCAATAAACGCAAATTTGATGTTAGCAGTGAAGCCTCCCGAATATCCCGAGTAAAGGATGCGCATGGTAGCTGTGTTTTGCAGCTTAGACGCATAATCCGTTACGTCATATACATAGCTTCCGGTCCAGGAATACGGGAAACGGAGACTGGTATTACCTGCGTTTGCATAAGGGGTAATAAACCTGCCCATTTCCATGGTGTCTCCTCCCGGCGTCATTAAATAATTTAAAACTGTATAATCCCAGTCAGCACACCACGGCACAGAACCTGTACCATACGTATAACCCGGACAAGTATGCTTGCCAAGGGTAAAGATCATATATATCTTTCTGTAGGTAGTACCTGGCGCAGGAAAGTGTATAGTACTATCGTAGTTTCCATAATTGTCCAGGTTAGTAATGTTTGCCTGTACCCAGGTTGTATCTCCGGGCGCGGCTTTAGCAGCTATATTTATACATAATGCCATAGCCAGCATGTAAAAACACTTTTTCATTACGTTATTTTTATATTAAGTACCAAAGATAAAGATAATCACTTTAACAATCTTATTTATCATAAATACGTGTCGGCTTGATATTTAAAAGTACCTTTGCACACTTAAATAAAAAATTTTAACATGCCTGGGTTTACAGTTGCCATCGTGGGAAGGCCTAATGTAGGGAAGTCAACGTTATTCAACCGCTTGCTGGAGCAACGCAAAGCTATAGTCGATGACCAAAGTGGCGTAACGCGCGACCGGCAGTATGGTATAGCCGACTGGAATGGTAAGATATTTAACATAATAGATACCGGCGGCTTCGTAGCGCGCTCTGAAGATATTTTTGAGCGTGAGATACGCAAGCAGGTACAAATAGCTATAGAAGAGGCCGACCTGATCTTGTTTGTAGTTGATACAACTACAGGTATTACCCAGCAGGATGAGGATATGGCCGATGTGCTGCGCCGCTCCACAAAACCTGTTTTGCTGGTAGTAAACAAAGTAGACAACCAGGAAAGGGCGCTATACGCTACAGAATTCTATGCACTTGGCTTTGAAAAAACCTTCCTCTTATCATCTATTTCCGGTAGCGGTACCGGCGAAGTGCTGGATGACCTGGTGTCTTACATCAAAGACGACGTAGAGGCTACCGAAAAAGATAAAGATGGTAATCCATTAGCGAAATTCGCCATCATCGGCCAGCCTAATGCCGGGAAGTCGACCCTGCTTAACGCACTGATCAGCCAGGAGCGCACTATAGTATCAGATATTGCCGGTACCACCCGCGATACCATTCATACACACTATAAATTGTTTGGCAAAGAATTTATACTTATAGACACTGCCGGTATCCGCAAGAAAAAAAATGTGCATGAAGATCTGGAGTTCTATTCAGTCATTCGTGCTATTAAAGCTATGGACGAAGCAGATGTGTGTATGCTGCTTATAGATGCGCAAAACGGGCTTACGGCACAAGATGTAAGTATCTTCAGCCTGGCAACCCGTAAGGGAAAAGGCATAGTAGTGCTGGTAAATAAATGGGACCTGGTAAAGAAAGAAACAAACACTGCCCGCGATTTTGAAAAAGAGTTGAAAGAAAAGCTGCAGCCCTTTACAGATGTACCGGTGATCTTTATTTCTGCCCAGGACAAAACCCGCATCTTCCAGGGAATGGAAAAGGCGCTGGAAGTGTATGATAATAGGAATAGACGTGTGATCACCTCTGTGCTCAACGAAATAATGCTCCGCGAAATAGAGCGCTATCCTGTACCTGTAACCCGTGGCTTTGCCATACGAATAAAGTTCGTACAGCAAATACCGACTGCGGTGCCGTCATTTGCCTTCTTCTCAAATCATCCTGATGATATAAAGCAGCCTTACAAAAATTTCCTTGAAAATAAGCTGAGAAGCCATTTCAATTTTAGTGGTGTGCCGCTTAGAATATTTATGAGGAAGAAATAATTGTTTACTTTGAATTTGTAGTGTGTGAAAACGAGAACATTAAAAAAAGATAAGGTCAACATCATTACCCTGGGCTGCTCAAAGAACATGGTAGATAGCGAAGTGCTGAGCGGGCAGCTTAATGCCAACGGCATTAATGTGATGCATGAAAACCGCAAGCTCGATCATAATATAGTGGTGGTGAATACCTGTGGCTTTATTGATAAAGCAAAAGAAGAGAGCGTAAATACGATACTGGAGCAGGTAGCGCTAAAGCGCGACGGCAAACTGGACAAGGTATATGTAACCGGATGCCTCAGTGAGCGTTACCGCCACGACCTGCTAAAGGAAATACCGGAAGTAGATGCATGGTTCGGCACTATGGAATTGCCGCTCATCCTGAAGCAATTTAATGCGGATTACAAAGCAGAGCTTATAGGCGAACGTTTGCTAAGTACGCCAAAGCATTACGCTTACCTTAAAATATCCGAGGGCTGCAACCGCACCTGTTCATTTTGCGCTATACCGCTGATGCGTGGGCAACACGTTTCCAAGACCATAGAAGAAGTAATAGCCGAAGCAAAAGGACTCGTAAGAATGGGCGTAAAAGAGATCATGCTCATTGCGCAGGAGCTTACCTATTACGGCCTTGATATTTATAAAAAACGCGCACTTTCCGACCTGTTAAAGCACCTGTCTGATGTAGAAGGGCTGCAATGGATACGCCTGCATTACGCCTACCCTTCCAAATTCCCGCTAGACATACTGGATGTAATGCGCGAGCGTGATAACATCTGCAATTACCTGGACATGCCACTACAGCATATATCTAACAATATGCTGCAGGCAATGAAACGCCAGATAACAAGGGAAGAGATAACAGATTTGGTTGCTAACGTTCGCGATCGTGTGCCCGGTATTTGTATCCGCACCACATTAATTGCAGGGTTTCCCGGAGAGACACGAGATGATGTGGAAGACCTGAAACAATTCCTTGTCGATACCCGTCTTGATCGTGTGGGTATCTTTACTTACTCCCACGAAGAAAATACATCGGCCCACGATCTTGAAGACAATATTCCTGCGGAAGAAAAAGAAGCCCGTGCGCAAGAGATAATGGAAGTGCAGCAGGAAATATCTTACGAAAAGAACCAGGAAAAGATCGGCAACACCTACAAGGTGATCATAGACAAAAAAGAATCTGGCCGCTATCTTGCCCGCACAGAATTCGACAGCGTAGAAGTAGATAATGAAGTAGTAATATCGTCTGATAAAGCCCTGCCTATAGGAGACTTCGTAAATGTAAAGATCACTAAGGCTTTTGACTATGACCTGGAAGGTGAAGTGATATAAGCCAAATCAACTGGAATCGTTATTTTTGTATAAACGTCAGATATGGGTGTTGCAATAAAATCCTTGGATACACAAATAAACAATTATCTGGCATTGTTAAACAATCGTCAGAAGAAAGCCTTATTGACCGTTGCTAAAACGTTTGTAGAAGAAGACCAGGATGACGAGTATAGCGATGAATTTAAGAAAGAATTAGACAGCAGGTATGACGAATATATAAAAGGCGGAAAGCTTATCAGCGAAGCCGAAGCTAACAAACGCATCCGCAAGATCATTAAGGGTAAATCCTAAGAATGGCCTATACAATTTCTTACCAGGAAAGAGCCTTGACTGAATATGAATCAGCATTAAGTTGGTATAGGGAAAGAAGTGAAAGTGCGGCAGAAAATTTCACTAATGAAGTACAAAATAAGATCGACATACTTCGTACAGAGCCGGAAAGCTTTAAAAGAACATACAAGCAATTTCACGAAGTATCTCTAAAAAATTATCCTTACTCCATTGTATATCTCATAAACCCTAATAGTTCATCCGTAATTATATCTTCTATCTTTCATCACAAAAGAAGCCCTAAAAAGAAGTATAAAACACACCCGGCAATTGATACGCAATAAGCGAAAGAGTTTGCTGAGCCAACCGCGCACGGTTTTTGTATACACTATTGTAAAGTGGTCTTATGCGCATATTTGGTATTGTTCTCCTTATTGCTGGTATATTGATGTTTGCCTTTAATAGCATCAATTTTCAAACCGAGAAAACTGTTGTTGACGTTGGTCCATTAAAGATAGACAAGAAAGAGAACCATACTGTGGGCTGGCCTGCTTATGCTGGCGGGCTCGCTGCAGTCGCGGGGATAGTATTGATAGTTGCTTCCCGAAAGAAAGATTAGGAGACCATTTAATACATCCGGTAATACTTGCCGGGCAATGTCTTTATAAGCCCCTGCATCTCCAGTTGCAGCAAAGTTGCTGCGAGCTGTGAGCTAGCCAGACCTGTGTGGTGAAATAGTTCATCGGAGTGCACACTATCCTTTGTTTGCAACAAGTCTACTATCCTTTGTTCATCTTCAGATAGATTTATGAACAGCTGCTTCTGTACTGCTTTGGGCTTACCTTCTTTATTCCAGTTCATCATCTCCACCAGGTCCTCAGCCTTTGTTATCATGGCGGCTATGTTGGTTCTTATCAGTTCATTACATCCAGCACTTCGCGTATCATTCACCCTACCGGGAAAAGCCGCCACTTCCCTGTTGTAACCGCTTGCCATATTAGCAGTTATCAGCGCACCACCTGATCTGCTGCTTTCCACCACTATCGTTACGTCGCTAAGGCCGGCGACAATCCGGTTACGCATCGGGAAATTATTCCTGTCAACCAATGTCTCTGATGGAAATTCTGACAACAACCCGCCATGCTCCATCATTTGCCCTGCCAGCGATTTATGAGTATGCGGATATACCCTGCCGAGCCCATGCCCAAGCACCCCTACTGTGGGAATACCCAGCTGTACACACCTTTTATGCGCTATAGCATCAATACCCAAGGCCAACCCGCTTAC
>JABDHF010000091.1:106-9815 GCA_013285595.1 Bacteroidota bacterium | reverse complement strand
ACAAACTATGTATCTTTGTAGAAATGCAGATAACATGCCCGAAGTAACAATAAAATATAAAAACCCTAAAACACTGGAGGCATTGAAAGACCTTTCAAAATATTTTGACTTTGTTATTTCAAAACCAAAGGTCAATAAAAAAAGCACGCTTCCTAAAAATACATTTACAATAAATGGAATAACAATAGTTCCGGGAGACTCTACAATTGACATTTCTGAATTGAGTGATATTTTCACAGGTAAAGACATAGATTCTAAAAAACTAAGAAAAGAAGTATGGCAGCGAAGCAAGTGATCTGCGATACAGATGTTATGATTGACTACCTGGATAGGATTAATGCCAGGTATCTTACAACAAAAGCCACTCTTGAGGAAATAGGCCTTGATAATATTTTCATTTCAGCCGTTACGAAAATGGAACTGATATGTGGTGCAATAAACAAAACTGAATTAGCAAAGATCATTAAGAATATCGGACGGTTTAATGTTATTCCTGTAGACGCAACAATTACTTACAAAACAATTTCGCTAGTACAAACATATTCGTTAAGCCATACACTATCAATCCCTGATGGCTTTATTGCGGCAACATCAATTGAAAGCGGATTAGAGCTTTTCACGTACAATACTAAAGATTGCAAATTCATACCGGGTATAAAATTGTTTAAGTATTAGATGGCTTACACGGATGCACAAATGCCCACTTTATTCTAAGGCATTGCGTCGATCAATTTTTTTGTGTATTCATCTTTAGGGTGCATTAATACCTGCTGCGCTTCGCCTGTCTCTACTATCTTGCCCGCTTTCATTACTATTACGCGGTCACTGATGTAGTGTACTACTGAAAGGTCGTGGGAGATAAATAGATAGGTAAGGCCAAATTCTTGTTGCAGGTCTTTGAGCAGGTTGAGTATTTGTGCCTGTATGCTTACATCGAGCGCGGAAACACTCTCATCGCAGATGAGCAACTGCGGGCGCAGTGCCAGCGCACGGGCAATACCAATACGCTGCCGCTGACCGCCGGAGAACTGGTGGGGGTAGCGGTGCAATGCTTCTGCGGGTAGCTGTACCAGGTTGAGCAGCCTTAACGCTTCTTTCTGCAATTCATTTTGGGGGACTATGTTATGTGTTGCCATAGGCTCTATGAGCATATCGCCAATGGTCATGCGGGGATTAAGCGATGAATATGGATCCTGGAAGATCATTTGTATTTGGGTGCGTATGCTGCTCCAGCGCTTAATGGGAATTTTGGTAAGATCTGTACCGTTAAACAACATTTGCCCGCTATGCGCGGGTATGAGGCCTATAATGCTGCGTGCGAGAGTGCTTTTGCCACAACCACTTTCGCCTACAAGGCCCAGCACTTCGCCTTTATGTAAGGTAAACGAGACACCATCTACGGCTTTAAAATACTGCTGTGGCTGGCCCAGCAGGTTTTTATTTTCAGGGAACCAAATCCGCAGGTCTTTTATTTCCAGTAGCGGGCTACCGGCCGCTGCGGGTTTGTGTGGAATGTCTTCTATCTCCCGGATTGTTTCTTTGGCCCCTGTTAAAAAATCAGCGACTACGGGCAGTTTGTGCCCTTTGCTTTCGGGAGATGGGCGGCAGGCAAGCAGCGCCTTAGTATAGGCATGCTGAGGATGCTGCAAAACCTGCGTGGCGGTGCCGTACTCTATCATTTCGCCTTTGTACATTACCAGCACATCATCGGCAATAGTGGCTGCAAGCGCAAGGTCGTGCGTAATGAATATCATGGCCGACTGGTGCTCCTGCTGCAGGTAGTGCATGAGGCGAACGATCTCTTGCTGCACAGTGGTATCGAGCGCTGTGGTTGGCTCATCGGCTATGAGCAGTGCGGGATGATTGCACATGGCTATAGCTATCATCACTCTTTGCTTCTGCCCGCCTGATAGCTCGTGCGGATAGCGGGCATATATTTTTGTGGGTTCTGGCAACTGTACTTTACTGAACCAGTCTATGGCTAACTGCTTTGCGGCGGCGGATGATATTTTTTGGTGCGTGAGTATGGCTTCGGTAAGTTGCTTGCCTATGCTCATCACCGGGTTAAGCGAACTCATGGGCTCCTGGAATACCATGCCCATTTTTTTACCCCTTATTAGTCGTAAGTCGTGAGTAGTAAGTTGTAAGTCCTGTGAGTTTTCGGTTAGTACAAGATCTCCGGAAAGTATGGCAGTATTGGGGAGGAGACCCATTATTGCCAGCGCTGTGAGCGACTTGCCGGAACCGCTTTCGCCAACTATTGCCAGGGTCTTCCCCTTATCTATACTGAAGGAAATTTTATTGACAGCCATAAAGGGATGAGGCCCAGCAAAGGTTATCTGTAGCTCATTTACTAACAATATAGTATCTGTCGTGGACATTTAAAATCTCAGGTGCTTTACGGTAAGGCCGTTGTTGATGAGCTGTTTCAGCGAGTCGATGCCTATCAATAAGTGGGTCTCTACAAAATCCTTGGTTACCCGGCTGTCGCTCTCTGATGTTTTTACGCCTTCGGGCACCATCGGCTGGTCGGACACGAGGAGCAACGCGCCTGTGGGTATGCGGTTATAAAAGCCGGTGGTGAATATGGTGGCGGTCTCCATATCTATAGCCATAACGCGTATTTTGCGTAGGTATTCTTTAAATTCTTCATCATGTTCCCATACGCGCCTGTTGGTAGTGTATACAGTGCCTGTCCAGTAGTCTAATGAATAATCGCGGATGGTGGTGGAGATCGCTTTTTGCAGGGCGAAGGAAGGTAATGCAGGTACTTCAGGCGGAAAATAGTCATTACTGGTACCATCGCCGCGTATAGCCGCTATGGGGAGGATGAGGTCGCCTACATTGTTTACTTTTTTAAGGCCGCCGCACTTGCCCAGGAATAAAACAGCTTTGGGGGAGATGGCCGAAAGCAGGTCCATCATAGTGGCGGCAGTAGGGCTACCCATGCCAAAGTTGATGATGGTAATGTTCTCGGCGGTAGCGCTTTGCATAGGCTTATCAAGGCCCTTTACCGGTACATTGTGCCTGTGGGCAAAGAAGGTGATGTAGTTACTAAAGTTGCAGAGGAGTATGTATTCGCCAAAATCTTTAAGCTCCTGGCCGGTATATCTTGGCAGCCAGTTTTCTACTATCTCCTGCTTTGTTTTCATACTTTAAAGATAAAGATTTAAGCACAACGACCGCAGGGCGTTGCCCCATGCAAAGCCGAAATAGCAAAAAGATAACAGCTACAGCTGCTGGCGAAGCCTGTCTTTATCGTTTTTTATAGCCACGTAAAGCAGTGATAATGATGCTACGCCCAGCAGGCTGGCAACAATAATGTTAGATGCTTCGCGCATAGCGCTGGCAGAGACATTGGCCATTACAAAGCCGACGGCTGCAAGGAAAAAAATAACGCCTGCAAATGCGTATTTAAATATCCTGTTGTCTGTGGTTACTTCCGGTTTCATAATACATCATTTTTTGTGTGGTGTAAAAATATTGTACCATGTTTTTCTGGTCTATTAGTATTCGGTGAATGATCGCTTATTGTAGGCGAATACATAATTAGCCAATAAAATGAAAATGAAATCTTAAAATTGGCAGACGCTTATTTGACAATGGGTAAAATTAACGCGAAGGTGTTGACTATCGTTGCTATATTACGAAGTTATTAATGGCATGATTCTGTTTAGCTTATAACAAACTAAAAAACTACTACTATGCGTACTACGAAATATGTGTTGTTTGCAGCTCTGGGTGTAGCTGCCCTGTTATTGCTCACTTCTGATGCTGCAAAAGACATGAGAGACGAGCTGGAAGACAAAGCAAAGAAAAATGCTAAAAAATGGAAGAACAAGCTGGGCAAGATAGGCGCCGACACATCGGACACGATAAGCGACCTTAAAGACATGCTAAGCAATGAAATAGAAGGCCTTAGCGATGATGCCCGCGAAAGAATAGAGGGCATACTTGATGGCTCATCTAAAGCTGCCGGTAAGATCAAAAAGAATGTAAGCAAACAACTTTCTTAAATAAAAGTTATTTTCCTGCCCCTATGAAAATGGAAGCGAGCGTGTGGAACGCTCGCTTTTATTTTTGTGCAGGAATATCCTCAACTTTTACCCGCCTGGTGGTCCCGAAATTGACATAGAGATACAAATAGATCATCCGCGAGATGCGCATGAGCCAGGGCTGGGCAAGGATAACTACGAAGGTGCTAACGCCGAGATAGTAGAACACGCTATTGTCTTTATAAGACAAGCCGAAAACGGGCCAGTACCATAGCAGGTTGAGGAAAAAAAGCATCATACTCAGGGCATAGTTAATGCCGCCGCCATTGTTACTTTCTGATTTCATCTTCTGCCCGCAAATTTCGCACTCATCTTTTAGCTCCAGGCACTTGCCAAGTGGAAATACACTTTTATTAATAAATACACTGCTTCTGCGGCAACTGGGGCACTTCATGGTAAGTAGTGCAGGAAGCAACATTGGTTTTTTAGGAGACTGTGCCATTGGAGTGCAAATTTAGCGTATTAGGCTATAAATCAGTGGCATCATTTTCTTATACAATTTATAAAATTTACTGCTATGGCATATATAAGCAAGAGGGATGGCCAGGTAAAACCCGCCGGTGCCCACCGTGAGCAAAGAGCAACAAAGCCAAAAACACTTACCACCTTCCAGGACGACGACTATGATGACGACCTGGATGGAGACGATGACCTGCAGGAACATGAACAGGATAGGATATTTAAGAAAAGCCTGGAAACCGAATTCCCTTTATCGGGTGGTGAAACAGATGAAGACGAGTGAAATGAGCAGGGACGCTTTAAAGCATATTAAAAGTGAACCCTGTTAAATAGTAAGACTGTTTTACCGGCGCCCGCGATGCTATGCTCATTGCGGGCGTCTTGTTTTTTTGCGAGGCATCTATTTTGAAAAATGTATTTTGGGTAAATGTTAACCACGAGTAGCATTTCAGGCAAAGTTATCCGTTTGCCAGGTGAGCGTTGGGTGCATATTGTGGAACGACATCCTGAAATGGCAGACCATTTGGAGATGTGTTAGTTGCGGTAGCTTTTAAAAAGAACAGTTTTATGGCAGAAATAATAATCCCGGATATAATGCAGGCGGTTAAGTCGATAAAGCACAGTAATGCAAATAATGTGCATATTCAATACGACAGCGCTGCTGATGTAATGTATGTAAATTTTGGTGCGCTACTGCCCGCTGATGATAGTGAGCTAGATGATAACGATATACTTTACCGCTATCGCAATGGGGAGATAATAGGGCTTACAATTACTCATTACAGTAAACGATAAGTACTTCACCTACTACGTCTTCCTCGGTTTCTTTTTCGCAGCAGGGAAAAGCACATTATTCAATATCAACCGGTAGCCGGGAGAATTCGGGTGCAGGCTTAGCTCTGTTGGCGGGTCGCCTACGTGGTGCTCGTAATCTTCAGGGTCGTGGCCGCCGTAGAATGTCCAGGTGCCTTTGCCGTATTCGCCATGTATGTAACGGGCTTCGTTGGCGGGCTTGAACTCACCCATTACCAGCACGCTTGATTTCAGCACTTCTTTACGGAACGATGTGGTCTGGCCCATAAAACCTTTGATAGTAGTAGTATGGTCCTGGCAAAGCATGCTGGGCACGGGGTCAAACTTTGCAGAGAAGGTAAATAACGAGAAGTAATCGGTATTCATGGCCACATGGCGGAAGCCCGTATTGTCTATATCTGAATATTCATAAACATAAGGATTCGTTTCTAGTTTGAAATCTTTAAACGCAAAACACTTGCTGAAATCGAGTTTCTGCTGCGCCGCAGGGTCCATGGCATCGCCATCGAATGGCACATCGCAAATATCTACTCCTTCGGCTGCAAGGGCTATGTCATAACTATCTGTTGCTGAACACATTGCAAACATATAACCGCCGCCCGCCACAAAGTCGCGTATTTTTTTGGCTACGGCAAGCTGCAGCTGCGATACCTTTTTAAAGCCATGCTTTGCAGCCATTGCCTCGGCGCCTTTCTGGTCGTTCTGGTACCATGCCGCATTGCGGAACTGCGACCAGAATTTGCCATACTGCCCGGTAAAATCTTCGTGATGCAGGTGCAGCCAGTCGTACTTTGTAAGGTCATCTGCCAGCACTTCATCGTCATACACTTTATCAAAAGGTATTTCGGCGTAGGTGAGCACGAGGGTCACAGCGTCGTCCCAGGGTTCTTTATTCTTGGGGGTATACACCGCTATTTTGGGTGGTTTTTCCAGTTTTATAATGTCTCCGTTGAAGTCTGGATTAGCTATTTCATTCATGATACCGCCATATTGGGCATCGCTGATTATTTCGAAAGTGACACCACGCAGTTTGCACATGCGTTCCACACTTTCCACATCGTCGAGGCAAAAACTGCCTCCTTTGTAGTTTAAGAGCCAGTCGATGGGGAGGTTGGCTTTGAGCGCTGCGTAGGCTACGCCGTACGCTTTCAGGTGATTTGCCTGGCCGTCGGCATCCATCGGTATAAATATCTTAGAAGCATATACAGGCAGGCTTATTATAAAACAAAGCAACACACTACACAAAAAACCGCGCATTCATCTTTCTCATACTTTTTGTAAAAAATGTAAATTACCGATTATATAGAAAATACAGCCGGTTCTATATTTTTTTAACAAAGGAATAGAATAAAGCGCATGGGTTTTTGCAGCAATATAAAAAATATATGAGCGAAAAACTGACAACCAAACAGCACTAAAATGACGAAGGAATGACATAGAAATTATACTACGGGTGGTTATGACAGTACCTTTGTCATGGACTCTAAACACTGAAATGCACACTAAGTATACGCAGGACATTTATGATTTTTGGGTGACAGGCTTAAATTATAAAAAGACCGATGCTTCGATAAGAGGGTTATACGCTATCAATAATGAACAATACACAGCGCTGCTTGATAAAGCACCGGCGTTTGGTGTCAGTGAGTTTTTTATCCTTTCTACCTGTAACCGCACCGAGATATATGGCCTTGCTGAAGATGCTGAGAAATTAGCTGATTTGCTTTGCTCCGTGTGCCCGGGCGATGCTACTACATTTTCGCTGCTTTCGTACGCTAAGAATGGGCATGATGCGGTTGAGCACCTATACCAGGTGGGCTCGGGGCTTGATTCGCAGATACTGGGCGATCATGAAATACTGGGACAGGTAAAAAATGCAGTGAAGTTTGCAAAGGCTGGCGGGTTTATAGGTTCATTTACAGAGCGCCTCGTAAATTCAGTGATACAGGCATCTAAAGCAATAAGGACGCATACAGAGCTAAGCGGCGGTACTGTTTCAGTATCGTTTGCTGCTATACAATATATAAGAGAATATTTTGAAGGCCCATCTTTGACGCCACAGATGAAATGCCCGGCTACCTCGCATATGGTTACGGAGCCATCAACGGGCGCTACGGTGGCATGCAATGTGGCTGATAAAAAGATAGTGTTGCTGGGTACGGGAAAGATAGGGCGTACCACCTGCCGCAATCTAATTGACTACTTAGATACACATAATATAACGCTCATCAACAGGACAGAGCAGACGGCAGCAACACTTGCAAAAGAGCTGGGCCTGCACTCTGCACCTATGGAGTTATTAGAAAGCGAACTGCAAAGCGCTGATATAATACTGGTATCTACCAATGCAAGCGAACCGCTTATTGTAAAAGAGCATCTTGAAGGTATGGGCAAGAAGCTGGTCATAGACCTGTCGGTACCTTGTAACGTGGCGCCGGAAGCTCAAAAGCTGCCGGGTGTAACGTTTGTAGACGTAGATATGCTGTCGAAGATAAAGGACGAAACCCTGCAAAACCGCAAGAGCGAAGTACCAAAGGCAATAGCGATCATTGAGGAGCACGTGGCAGAATTTAAAGAATGGTACGATATGCGCAAGCATGTGCCCGTGCTGAAAGCAGTGAAGCATAAGCTGGAAGGCATTAATATAGACCCTATTTTCCTGAATGGGGAGGCCGTAAGAAATACGGAGTATGAGGCAGATGGAGAGAAGATACAAAAAGTGATAGGCGCACTGGCTACAAAAATCAAGACCAACAATACACTTGGCTGTTGTTACATACAAGCCATAAATGAATATATAGCATAGCATGGATAAGGTGATCCGGATAGGTACCCGCGAAAGCCAGCTGGCTGTGTGGCAGGCTACGCAGGTAAAAGAGCTGCTGGGCAAACATGGATACGCATCGGAGCTTGTGTATATAAAGAGCGATGGCGATACCGACCTCAAAACCCCACTCTACGAAATAGGCGTACAGGGCATATTCACAAGGGCGCTGGATATTGCATTGCTTAATAGCGAAATAGACATTGCGGTACACTCTATGAAAGATGTACCCACAGTGATGGCTAAAGGCATAGTAAAAGCAGCAGTATTACCCAGGGCTTCTTACCTCGATATTTTAGTGCCTAAAGACGATCATTCATTTACTGATAACAATAGGCCGTTTGTAATTGCCACCAGCAGCATACGGCGCAAGGCGCAATGGCTGAACCGGTACCCCGGCAGCCAGATAGAAAACCTGCGTGGCAATGTGAATACAAGGCTGCGTAAAGTAGAAGAAAGTAGCTGGAGCGGTGCAATATTTGCTGCGGCGGGATTAGAGCGCATAGGATTGCGCCCCGCAAATGCTATAGACCTGGACTGGATGTTGCCAGCACCCGCGCAGGGTGCGATATTGGTAGTGTGCAGGGAGAACGATACCAATTGCCTTGATGCCTGTGCAAATTTTCATGACAAAGAAACTTCTGCGTGCGTTGATATAGAGCGCGATTTTTTGAGAGAATTATTGGGGGGCTGCTCTACTCCTATTAGCGCTTTGGCGGCAGTAGTGGATGGCAGCGTGATTTTTAAAGGAAATATCCTTAGCAAGGACGGAACTCAAAAAGTGGATGTAGAACAAGAGGCTGCTGTAGCTGATGCGGCAAATATGGGCCGTGAGGCTGCAAAGAAATTGCTGGCTAATGGCGGGCAACGGATATTAGAAGGCATACAAAATGAAGGATAAGGTGCAAATATTGAGTACTGCAATGCTTGACTCACAGCTTGTAAGCAAGGCTGGAGGAAGCAATGTAGTACTTGATTGTCAGCCATTTATTGAAGTACATTTCACCGAGGATAAAAAAATACTGGCGGCAACAGAAGAGTTGCGTCATAAACAAATAACAGCGGTATTTACGAGTGCGAATGCGGTAAAGGCAATAAGCAACATTGTAAATGAAGCAAAGCCCGATTGGAAAATATATTGCCTGAGAGAGAATACCAAGGCAGCACTACTGGAATGTTTTGATGAGTCGGCGATAGTTGGCATTGCAAATGATGCCGCTTCGCTTGCTGAGCTGATCATCAAGGATGGTGTTAGCGACGTGGTTTTCTTTTGCGGAGATATGCGCATGGATACTTTGCCGAAGACATTAACGGTGCATGGAGTGCAAGTGAAAGAGATAGTAGTGTACCAGACCATAGAAACGCCACAAGAAGTGGGGAAAGAATATGATGGGATATTATTTTTTAGCCCCAGTACTGTGCATTGTTTTTTCAGCATAAATAATATAAAGCCAGCTGCGGTGTTGTTCGCTATTGGGAACACTACTGAAGCCGCGATCAATACGGTTTCAAACAATACAGTGATAGTAAGCGAGACACCATCAAAAGGAAACCTTGT
>JABDHF010000091.1:0-96 GCA_013285595.1 Bacteroidota bacterium | reverse complement strand
ACAGGCTGCTGCAGCCATCACAGACTAACGACAAATAAATGAGTGAATTGAAAAATGATCTGTTATTAAGAGCGCTTAAAGGAGAAGCGGTTCCCA
>JABDHF010000090.1:331-10151 GCA_013285595.1 Bacteroidota bacterium | reverse complement strand
TGCTAGGGGAAGTTGCTGATGGGGAGGTGGGTTTTATTACGGTGCGGAGATTAATTGCCATACATTTTTTGATGAAAGTTACGTAGGGTGAATGGGAGTGGAATCATGATCTACGGCAAACATATTAAAAATGGAGCTACTAAAGGTTGCAGCGGAATCAGCAGGGCACTTCTTGTGACAAGAGGTAGAATTTCTTACAGGTCTGAACGTATTCCGCGTATCGTGCTGGCTTGGTGATGTATTCTTTTGCGCCAAGACTCATGCAGATGTTTTTTTCAATTTCATTAACAGAGGTGGAGAAAATAACGACTGGCACCTGTTTGTAATCGAGGGAGTCTTTTAAGAACCGGAGCGTATCAGTTCCATTCAGGCGAGGCATATTCAAATCGAGCACGATAAGCTTGATATCGCCAACCCCATTTTTTGCCAGATAGTCGATGATTTTTGTACCATCCTCAACCAAATGGATAACTGCTGCATGGCCAAGTTCACCAAATGTTTCGGCCATAATGAAGCGGTCCTCGAAATCATCTTCGGCAATTAGTATGTGGGGACCTTCACTCATCTGAGGATTAAAGATACCGTTTTTTAACGAACATGGTTTTGATACAGTGGCAAAGTTACCTGGAAGGTAGCCCCGCCATTTGGCACCCCGTTTGCGGATATACTGCCATTGTGCAGGTCTGCAATTTTTTTACAAATAGCCAGGCCAATGCCTGTGCCGGCATATTTGTCGCGCGTGTGTAATCTCTGGAACAGATCGAACATACGGCTGATATACTGATCTTCAAAGCCTATGCCATTGTCTTTAAAGGATAACATTACATTATCTTCAGTTACCGTCGCCGATATAGAGATAACTGGAATAATGCCAGGCCGGGAGAACTTGAGCGAGTTGGATACCAGGTTTTCGAAAAGCTGCTTCAACTGGCGTGCATTGCCATCAATGACAGGCAGCTCATTTATTTCTATTTCGGCCTTCTTTTCTTTTATGCTTATCTCAAGATCCTGCAAGGTTTCGGATAAAACATCATCAAGCGATACCGGCCCAACAACATCTTTACGGACGGTGGAGTATGCCAATACATCTTGTATGAGTGCTTTCATGCGCTCCGTGGAATTGATCAGATTATTGAAGAAGAACGTAGCTTCTTCGGGCATTGCCGGGCCATATTTTTTATTCAGGAAATCGCTGTAGAAGCTGATCTTGCGCAAAGGCTCCTGCAGATCGTGTGAGGCTACGTAAGCAAACTGCTCCAGCTGGTGATTGCTTTTGTTGAGCAGGTCTATTTTCTCTTCAAGCTCTGCGTGTATCTCTTTAAGCTGCCGGTTATCTTTCAGCGTATCTTCTATGAGTTTCTGTGCATGGATATCTACCATAAAAGTATTCCAGCTATTGACTACGCCGGCATCATCTTTCATGGCTATCATAACACCTGTATGCCAGCGGTATTCGCCTGTTGCGGCGTGCTTCAGCCTGCTCTCAGGGGTAATAACGCCTACCGGCTTCACGACGGCTGCTGCCATGTTATCCCACGCTGTGCCAAAATCATCAGGGTGCACAATGTTCTTCCATTTGTTATTATTTATCTCTTCTACGGTTTCGCCGGAATATTCAAAGAGCCATTGGTTGGCGTAGGTAATGATGCCTTCCGTGGTCATAGAAAAGATCATTATGGGCAGGGAGTCAGTGAGCGTACGGTATTGCTGCTCGCTATTCCTGAGCCTGTCAGCCATTTCTATCAGCTGCAGGTTCTTTCGTTTTATCTCTTCGTAAGGGGAGATGTCAGGGTCGGTGTTAAGGATGGTACGCCATTTTTCAACAAGTATATCATCTACCCTAAAATGCATAGGCAGACGATAGTGCATCTCAATCCTGTTCGTGCCTCCGTCAGTGGTTGCACTGATATTTTGCACCAGTCGTTTGGCATATTTATAGCCTTCGTCCTTAGCTTCTGAGAAGTCTTTCCGCTTATCTTCCAGTACTGCAGTAATGAACTTGAGCTTTTCTTTTTTGTCAGAAACATGCAGTGTGATGCATGCTGCATTGCCCGTACCAATGGCGTTTCGGGATACTTCAGACACAGCTGTGGCAAAGGTGGTTTGCGCACCCAGGGAGAGCCCTGCCAACTCTGCCAGCTTCATACTTTGTTTATGTGCGAGTATGAGATCCATCTCATTATCGAGGATCACTTTTGTTATCTCGTTCATGATGCCGCATTTATTCTACATGCTATTACCGACATATCATCTGTTTTGCGCCCAAAATCCTTGTAAATAACAGCAGCTAAAATGGTTAAATCGTATTTCATTATACCTATGTGCTTTACCAGGTCCCAGCGTGTTTTTATACCGTCGGAACACAGGATCAGCACCTGCCCGCGCTCGTTCACCGTATCCTGCTCTTTCAATGTATTGGGAACATTCATTCCCAGTACACCATTGTAAGACATGTGGTTTTTAACTGACATGCTTTGCTGCATACGAGTGGCTATATTGCCGACCCCACAGATGCGCCAGACCCTTTCTTTGAAATTATAAACAACAGCGGTGCCTACCAGCCCCCTTGTCTTTTTTACATCGGCATGTATGTACCTGAGTATCTCGCTGGGCACATCGCTGGTGCATGTTTTTACTGCTTCTATGGCTTTTTGTACCGCAAGATGGGCATCGGGCCCATGACCAAGGCCATCGCCCAGGAATATCTTTAGTGTATTAGTACCCAGGTTCCAGTAATCGCCATCGCCGCTCACGGTTTCGCCGGGCTTTGCCACCACTATTGACCGTATCTCGGCTGCCGGTTTTTTTTTGGTGAAATGCGGCAATTCTTTTTTATACACACGGGCAAGAACGACGGTGCCCCAATCTTTTAGCGAATATACCTGGAAGGTATCTGACAATCTTTTTATAGCTCCAAAGCCCTGGCCCAAAGTGTTGGCGGTAGACATTCCATCTTCCATCATCTTTGAAGGGTCTGCCATTCCCGGGCCGCTGTCTATGCTTATCAATTCCAGCGCTACATTGTCATTATCGCCGGGCACTATGCGCGCCAGTATTTCGCCGCCACCTGCATGCTTTATAAGATTAGAGGCAATTTCGGCAACAATAATATCTATCTCTCCTGTTCTGGCAGCAGTAAACCCTGCATTTGTAGCTATATTATGAATCTCTTTTTTCAGAATGGCGAAATAACTTCTGTCTTCTGCGTTAAAGCTGATGTGCGCTGTATTATCCATTCTTCCATTTAACGACGGTGACTGTAGTACCCTTGCCTACTATACTTTTTATATCAAACTCGCTCACCAGCCTTTTAGTGCCGGGCAGGCCGAGGCCGAGGCTTTTGCCAGTGCTAAACCCATCTTTCATGGCTTGCTCAATATTGGCTATTCCTGGGCCTTTGTCGGCGAAGGTGAGGCGGATGCCGTTTTCCCTGCCCTTACTTATTACCTCTATCAGGGTGTCGCCACCTTCGGCATAGCGCAGCATGTTACGAACAAGCTCACTGGCCGCTGTAATTAATTTGGTCTGGTTTACCAGCCCCATACCTATCTTGGTTGCATACTCCTTTACACGGTTGCGGAAGGGAACTACATCCTGCTCTTTGAAGACAGACATTTTATCTTTATTCAGCACTGTCGTAGGCGTATTCGCCATCGGCATCCTGTTCTTCTCCATCAACAAGTATTTTTTTGCGTAAAAGCTCCATACCTCTTTCTACATCAAGGGCGGTATGTACACCTGTTAATGGCAATCCTAATTCTATAAGTGTAATAGCTACTGCGGGCTGCATGCCTACCACCACAGTTTCTGCGTCCATTATTTTAGACATATTGGCAATGTTGCCAATGATACGCCCCATAAAAGAATCGACAATGGAAACGACAGAAATATCTATAAGCACGCCTCTTGCACCCGTCTTACTTACCATTTGAACAAGGTCGGCTTCAAGATTGAGCGCCAGCCTGTCGTAAAGGTCTATCTGGATAGTTACCAGCAAAAACTGGCCCATCCGCAGAATAGGAATTTTTTCCATTTAGAGTTGACTAATTAGATTTAACTAAAGTTGTTTGTTTTTTCCGTACCTCGAGCTGAAGTATTGAATAAGCGTATTTAAGTGCGCTGGCCAGTGTAGCCTTAGTAACCACATTGGACAGGTCTATGCCAAGATGCACAACAGTTTGTGCTATCTCCGGGCGGATACCGCTGATGATGCACTCTGCACCCATAAGGCGTGTGGCGCTCACCGTTTTTATCAGGTGCTGTGCTACCAGTGAATCTACGGCCGGAACGCCTGATATATCGAGTATGGCTATGCTGCTGCCGGTATTGACGATCTCCTGCAGCAGGTTTTCCATTACTACCTGTGTGCGGGCGCTATCTAGCGTACCGATGATAGGCAATGCGAGGATACCATCCCACACGCGGATAACTGGTGTTGATATTTCGGTGATCTCATCGGTCTGACGGAGTATTACTTCTTCGCGGCCTTTGATATAGGTTTCGAACGTAACGATGCCGAAGCTGTCGATGAGCTTGCTCACCTTCATAGAAATATCGTATAGCTGCACGGGGTCGTTCTTAAACTCCTGCTGCAATATAGTGAGCAGTGCATCTTTAAGGCTGTATATGTACAGGCCGGTTTCGCGGGGAGAAAACCCCTGACGTGCACGGGTAATGGAGACGCCACCTAATATTTCATAGATATCCTCAAAGTCTGCCGAATCCACATTACTGAGGTTATCATCAGTTAGTTTTTTTAGCAAGGCATCCACTAACTCTTCGGACTGTGCGCGAAGGTCGTCGTTACTCATAAGGTCTTCCCGAAGAGCAGAATCGGCGAGCTGATTCTTCATCCAGAGGTCAATGATCTGCTTCTTCTTCTTTTGTAGCATTTTAGCTGTTTCCAATTTCATGAACAGGAATTTGTGCATGTAAGCGTGTGATGAAAAATGTATATTTTATTATTGCAGGTATAAATATAATACTATTAATGTTTAAAAAAGCATTAATTTATATAACATACTTGGGAAAATATAGAATAAATCAATAAAAATCGTGCCAGTATTATATAGTAGTAATTATAGGTGCAGTACCATGGCTGCCACGCTGAAATAAATGATAAGGCCTGTAACGTCGACCAGTGTAGCCACAAACGGGGCCGATGATGCTGCGGGATCGAGCCGGAGGCGCTTGAGCAACATGGGTATCATAGAACCGCTGAGTGTGCCCCACAATACTATACCTACTAATGAACAGGCTACGGTAAAGGCTACCAACACCCAGTTGTAATGCTGGCCATAGTTGTACCAGCCGAGGTTTTGCCAGATGGAGATACGGATAAAGCCTATGGTACCGAGTATAAGGCCGAGTGTGAGGCCGGAGAATATTTCGCGGCGCATTACGTACCACCAGTCGCGCGGGGAGAGCTCTTTGAGCGCCATGGCGCGGATGATGAGGGTGGCGGCCTGGGAGCCGCTATTGCCCCCGCTGGACATGATGAGGGGTACAAACATCGCGAGCACGAGCGCCTTATCGAGCTCTACCTGGAAGTGCTGCATGGCTGTGGCTGTGAGCATTTCGCTGAGGAAGAGGACGATGAGCCACCCTGCCCTTTTCTGGATCATGGTGACGAAGCTTGTCTTTACGTACGGCAGATCGAGCGACTCCACACCGCCGAATTGCTGCATGTCTTTGGTGTCTTTTTCTTCGGCCTCATCTATCACGTCATCAATGGTTACTACGCCCATTACCACGTTGTTGCTGTTGGTAACGGGGAGGGCTACGCGGTCGTATTCTTTAAATTTCTGAATGGCGTCTTCAATGCTGTCCTGTATATCCAGCTTCACGTAGAAGCCGTCCATTATGTCTTCAATGGTCTTATTGTGTTCGTTGAGCACCAGCCTTCTTATTGGAATATCGTCAACGAGCTTGCCATTGTTATCTACTACGAATATCACGTTGGCAGCAGGGGTATCGGTATAAAAGCGGCGAAGGTGCTCTATTGCCTGGCCTATGGTCCACTCTTTGCGAACGGTGGTAAAATTGGTATTGATAAGGCGGGCCACGCTTTGCTCGGGGTAGCCGAGGAGGTCGTAGGTAGCCAGGCGGTTCTTATCATTGAGCAGGTTCAGGTATTCGGTAACTTCCACGCCATCAAGCGTATCAAAGAACGCGATGCGGTCGTTTGACTCCAGGTTGTTGAGGATGTTAGAAACTTTTTGGCGCGGCAGTTCTTCTATAATGCCACGCTGCAATATATGATCGAGAAAGGCAAATATCTTGGTCTGAACGTTTTCGGGCAGCGCGAGGAACGTGTTTATAGCGTATTCTGAGGGCATAGAGCCCAATAGCTTCGCTACCTCGGCCGGATAGTCTTCATCCTTGCTGTGGTGTAGCAACTCGCTGAGGTCGCCTTCCAGAATTTTCTCCCTTAGATCCTGAACCAGCATTGCCATCCATGTTTATAGATTTAGAATTGGAACGTGCTTTTTGAAAAGCAGGCAAAATTAACCTTATTTCTTTTGCGGCAAGCATTTTATTTAGGTGTTTGTGGATTTTTGTCGTTAAATATTTATTATTGGGTGGTTCGTACTCATGATTTATCAACGTTAATTTATCAACGGGCTTCACCCGTTGCTGACATATTGCGCCCTTGCAGGGCTTTCTTGTGATAGATGTGGATTATTTGCGAATAGGTGGGTGTATTTTGCTTATTGCCTATCTTTACGGCATGAATAAAGAGGCACAAATAAAGGCACTGCTGGAAAAGAAAATACTGATCATAGATGGCGCCATGGGCACCATGATACAACGCTATAAACTAGAGGAGGCGGATTACCGTGGCGAGCGCTTTAAAGACTGGCATACCGACGTGAAAGGCAATAACGACCTGCTGTGCCTTACACAGCCGCATATAATAAAGGAGATACACAAACAATACCTGGCAGCGGGGGCAAATATACTGGAGACCAATACGTTTAATTCGCAGGTGATATCGATGGCAGACTATGATATGCAACCGCTGTCGTATGAAATAAATGTGGCTGCTGCGCGGATAGCCAAGGAAGCGGTGGCGGAGTTTGTGGCTGATAATAACCTGGACGGCGCGGAACACTTTGTGGCAGGGGCTATAGGGCCTATGAATAAAACATTGTCACTATCACCCGACGTAAATAATCCTGGGTACAGGGCGGTGACGTTTGACGAGGTGGCAGATGCCTACTATGAACAAATAAAGGGGCTGGCCGATGGCGGTGTGGATATACTTCTGGTGGAGACCATCTTTGATACGCTGAATGCCAAGGCTGCTATTTATGCTATAAACAAATACTTCAGGGATACAAAACTAAAGCTGCCGGTAATGATATCGGGCACTATTACCGATGCATCGGGCCGCACGCTGAGCGGGCAGACGCTGGAGGCATTTTATATATCGGTTATGCACGCCAATCCGGTGAGCATAGGCCTAAACTGCGCACTGGGCGCAGAGCAGATGAGGCCGCATATAGAAGAGCTGGCGCAAATATCGGCCTGCTATGTGAGCGCATATCCCAATGCTGGCCTGCCCAATGCTATGGGAGAATATGATGAAAGCCCTGAGCATACAGCACACGTGATCTCTGAATGGGCTAAAGAGGGCTGGGTGAATATGGTGGGCGGGTGCTGTGGCACTACGCCTGAGCATATTGCCGCTATTGCAAAGGCTATGAAGAAGTTTGAAGCACGGAAGCTGCCGGAGATGGTGAATGCGTAAGTCAAAAGTTAAAAGTTAAAGCCAAAAAGTTTGAGCGATTTTTTGAGGGTTACTGTATATTTGATCGAATATTATTATAATGATCACCAAACTGCATATCCGTAATTTCAGAAGTATAAAAAGTGCAGATCTAGACCTGGGCAAGATAACTGTGCTTACAGGTGCGAATAATAGTGGAAAATCGAGTTTTATTTATGGGATATTAGCGCTAAAAAATATTGTAACTAATCCTAATCAAAGTATCGATAATCTTCTTACCCTACCTTTTATAAACCTTGGAGGATTTGAACAGACGGTATTTAATAAAGATGAGGAACTGAATATTGTATTAGGAGTAACTATTAAAAAACAATTTGAAGTCGATTACCAAATTAGGATTAATCCAATAACATCTCATGTAAATTTATTAATCAAAGAGCCAACGGAGAAATACGACATTGACATTTCATTTCCTTACGCCGCAAATAAATACAAAAATTTTCATTTAACCATTGCCGATAATGATGTACAACTTGCCTGGAATGGATTTACGGCTAGCGTACAAGAATTAACACCCTATTTATCATTAGTATTAATGCCTTTTCAGTTACCTCTGAATACTTTCTCGGATGTTGACTTTGTGCCTATTAGAAGAGGGTTTACAAAGCCTTTTTTTGGGAATGTTCCATTACAATCACAAATATCATCGGAAGACGAAATAGCGACATTACTCGCGATCGACAGGGAGCTTTCGGGCAAGGTTGCTCACTATTTAGAAAAAATTGTTGACAGAAGTTTCTCGGTATATTATACCCCTGGTACTGCTAATTTTTATCTGCAAACACGCGATAAGAGCACCGGGTTCACATCAGACCTTGTTAATGAAGGTTTAGGCACTAACCAATTGGTTACAATACTTGCTAAAGTATTGCAAAGCAGAAATAAATTCATATGTATAGATGAACCGGAAATACACCTTCATCCGACAATTATTGACAAACTGGTGTCTGTACTGATTGAAATTGCGGAACAGGAGGACAAACAGTTTTTGGTATCAACCCATAGCGAACATTTTATTACCTCTTTACTTGCCCGTGTAGTTAAAAAAGAAATAAAGAGCGAGGATGTGAAGGTATACTATCTGACCAGAGACGGGAAGGAAACTCAAACTGAGTTACAGCCAATAAATGATAACGGGCAAATAGAAGGTGGATTAAAAAATTTCTATGCTTCGGAATTAGACAATTTGAAAACCTTGTTCAAAATAACCGAATAAATGAACCTGGTTGTAAATGAATGGCTACCGGAATATTTCAGGCCTGAGGCAGGCGATAATGAGAAGAGGTTACTGGAATCCTTCCTTAACAAGTTTATAGAAAAAACAAGATACCCTAGTCGTCCGCAGGCCAAGCCCCTTTTTACAAAAGATATGGAGGTATGCAAATTCTTATCAAAACAACAGGGCTGTATATCAACGACTCTCTTACTTCATGAAATTTATTTTACAGGATAGTAAACGTTGTATATTCGTTGACGAGGACTGTAGTCTTGAAGAAATAGTAATAGAAAGACTAAGTGAAGGAAATTATTCCAGCGACACATACCTGTTTGAAGCAGCATCAAAAACTGAAAACAGGATCATTGTAACTACAGACGATAAACTTTGCAGGCAGATGAATAATATTGCCACCTATAACGTTGTTAATTTAACTGATTTCCTCAAACAATATTAGCCCTCAAAAAAATGAAACTATTCCTTGCTGCCCTGCTGATCTTCACCAACGCTGCATTTGCACAAGAGGTGGTAAAGCTGTCGGGTAAAATACTGCACCCGCTTTCAGACAGTGTTGAGATAAGCTACAATGACAACTGGATAGCTTACTACCCCAAAGAATATTATGCACGGCTGGATAAGATGGGAAATTTCTCCATCACCATTCCTATGCCTGCGGCCACTTACCTACAGGCAGAAATAAAGCATGGCAATAAGATCGCTGAAACTATTATTATGGCAGGGGATAACCTTACTATGACGGTAGATGCGACACACTTTGATAGCAGCATTCACTATACAGGCAAGGGGAGCGA
>JABDHF010000090.1:0-321 GCA_013285595.1 Bacteroidota bacterium | reverse complement strand
TCTAATTTTATAGCGCTGCACACGATAGCGAAAAGCAGGATGAACCAGTATACCCTGAAGGTGAAAAATAACATAGGTAAGGAGCCCGCTGACTTTGCACCTGCAATAGAGAAAGAGAAAAAAACAGAGCTCGACTTCCTGGATAAGCATAAGGCGGGATTGCCAGCATCTTTTATCCGTTATTACACTGCATTCTTTCAGTACTATAATTACTTCTTCTTGCAGCAGTACCCGCAGATGCATGAGATGATGAGGGTGAAAAGATATACCGATACTATACCGCCTGCCAATTATGCAACGGTAAAAGAAATGCCTTACGCT
>JABDHF010000089.1 GCA_013285595.1 Bacteroidota bacterium | reverse complement strand
AAGTAGCATTAGTAGCTCCACCAATGTTAGACCAGGCGCTGCTGTCTGGAGAAGATTGCCACTGGTATAATATTACAGAGCCGGATACGTTGGTAGAAAGAGTAGAAGTAAAGGTGGGGCAACCGCCGGTAGTTACGGTTGCATTCGTAACCACGCCCTGCGCATTGTTCACGATATAACCATTAACAACAAGGTTAGCGCCGGGGTGCAATATCAGGTTATTATTTGCATTAAGTGAGTCGCCCGCGCCCACAGTTACAGTGCCATACACGGTAACTGGTGAGTTAAGTACAGACAGGCCACCGTTAAAGTTCAGGTTGTATACAGTAGTAGTACCTGCGCCACTAAACACAACACCGCCCAGTGCATTGAACGCTCCCGGAGACGTGGTGTCCGTATAGCTGCCATCATTTACAAATGAGCCTGCCAGTACATCGTAGCTGGCCCCCGTGTTGTAAACATTTGTTCCTGAACTGATAGTGGTTGTGGTTTGCGCGTGTATAACTGTTATGCAGAACAAACAACATAATGTAAATAATAATGATCTTCTCATAAGTATCTTTTAAACTGCTTACGTGTAATATTAAACTTCGATCTTTTGACTCGCTTACCTGGGTTCTGAATGATAGGATTAAAAAGCTTGTATTGATGCAATTTTAAAATGGGCTTTATTACTGGATGCTTACGCCACCACTCGCATAACCTGTCAATACTGTATTAATATCAAGGCCAGCAGTAACGGTTGCGATGTATACCAGCATCAGGCGCGTTTGTGCGGTTACGGGTATACTTAAGCCGGTGGTAATACCATTGCTGATAGTTCCTAACGCTAAGATGCCGGTTTCAGCGGGAGCCATTGTAACCACTGCGCCGGGCACTGCCGTGAAAATATTATTAGGTATTGTCGATTGATACAACTGTGCAGTGACCGTAACCGTACTGCCGACCAGGGCCACAGCCGAGGTGGTGCTAAAATATGCCGATATAGAAGTGATCACGCCATCGCGAGGCATAGAAAAAGCATTATTCAGTAAAATTCCGGCGCCTCCGGTAAGGTCGATTGCCCCTCCAAGTGGAGTAATACCAGTTGCAGAATTGCCAAAGCCCACCACGCTGCCAGTATTCAAAAATCCGCCCAGCATAGTGGTCATGGTGATAGGCAAGCCCGATGCAAATGGAATAATACTGCCGGCGCTCGTGCCTCCTCCTCCGCTTACAGCAGTCCATGTTGGAGATGCGGGAGTTCCGCTGTTATAGTAAAATCCTGGAGTGTTATCGGTTTGGTATATCATCAGGCCGGTAGCTGGCAGGTGAATACCATTGCGCGATGATTGATTCATACGGGGCATTAACATCCCTTTTGAGGAAGAACTTATGTCAAGCATCGCCGACGTGTCAGCGCGCGTGCCTGAAGTGTTTAAAGCCATTCCCTGTCCTTTGGCAAGTTGCGCAGTGAATGTAGATGCAATGCCCAGTGTGATCCCAAATAAAAGTGTTTTCATCATTTTTTGTTTTTATGAAGCCAAGATTATGAACTGTTTTAAAAAAAATGTTAATGATTTTGGCGTAAAAATACTCCAAAATATCACTCTGTTCAAAGGATTAGCTTTGAGATTTCCACATCCCAGGCATACCTCTTTTAAAATAAAGGTGGAAAATAGTAAAAAATTATGATAACCGAGGTAATTATTTACTCATATTTCTATTTAATAAATGCTATTTGGCTAATGTAAATACAGAGATTTGTCATTAACGAACTGTTTACGTTGTCATAACACAAAATACAGGGGAATTGGTAATAATTTTTATTTATTTCATTCAATTAATTTGTTATGTTTTATTTAATAAAACAATAATTAGAATTTGTTTTCGAAAAGAGTGGGCCAAGAATATTTATTTTTATGTTTGAATGTCACTTTAATATAATGATTATTCCTTGGCATATATAAACAAACTATCTATCTTTGTTTACAAGGAGATGATCACTGGTAATATTTCGATCTATGCAGTTTTACAAATATCAGGGTACAGGCAACGACTTCATTTTACTGGATAACCGCGACGGCAATATCAAACTAACCAGGGAGCAGGTAGCCACACTATGCCACCGGCACTTCGGCATAGGTGCCGACGGGTTAATGCTCCTGGAAAATGCCGAAGGCTACGATTTCAGGATGGTATATTATAACTCTGACGGTAACGAAAGCAGCATGTGTGGCAATGGTGGTCGCTGCCTGGTAGCATTCGCAAAGAGCTTAGGGCTCATAAACGACAGCGCAAGATTCCTGGCAGTAGATGGCGAGCATAGTGCCACAATAGGAGAGAACGACCTAATAAGCCTGCAGATGAAAGACGTAACCGGCATCACTATTTACGAAGATCATAATATACTCAACACAGGCTCCCCGCATTATATCCTTTGGATCAAAGACGTAAAAAATGCAGATGTGCAAAAAGAAGGAAAAAGGATCCGTAACCTCCCCGAGTTTCAAAAAGAAGGCATCAACGTAAACTTTGTGCAGCTGCACGATGGTATACTTTCCGTCCGCACCTACGAAAGGGGAGTGGAAGCAGAGACCATGAGTTGCGGTACCGGAGTCACAGCAGCAGCCATCGCAGCCACAGCAAAATTCATGGGCGAGTTCAGCACCGACATAGAAACCCCCGGCGGCAACCTCGAAGTCTCCTTCGTAAAAGACGACCCCACATCCGCCAAAGAAGTAGTACTAACCGGCCCTGCAGTTTTTGTATTTAAAGGAGATATAGAAATCTAAAAAAGAGAAGGTCGATACTCGCGACAGATCTACCAATCAACTTATCAACAAGTCAACTAAACTACCTACTTCATCGTCACATAATTCTCAATCGGCTGGCGCTTAGCAATAGATCGCGCCAGCGTCATCTCATCAGCATATTCCAGTTCTCCGCCAAAGGCTATTCCACGAGCTATCGTAGTAATGGTTACAGGCAGGTCATTTAGCTGCCGTGCTATGTAGTATACCGTAGTATCACCTTCTATAGTAGGGCTTAGCGCCATTATCAGCTCTGTAACGTCGTTGTTCTTCACCCTGCCATGCAGTGTGTGTATATTCAGTTGCTCAGGGCCTATGCCGTCCAGCGGAGAAAGAATGCCGCCCAGCACATGGTATAGTCCGCTGTATTGCTGTGTGCTTTCTATCGCTATTACATCACGTATAGTTTCCACCACGCATACCTGGCTGCGGTTGCGGCCAGGGTTCACGCATATGCCGCACACCTCGCTGTCACTTACGTTATGGCACTCCCTGCAAAACTTCACTCCATGCCGCATCCGCGATACCGCACCGGTAAACTCGTCCACCTCATTTCCATCCATGCGCAGCAACTGCAGCACCATACGCAGCGCAGTCTTTTTTCCTATTCCGGGTAGCCTCGAAAATTCCTTTACTGCGTCCTCTATAAGCTTCGAAGAAAATATCATTGTTAAATTAAAAGGTATTCTGTGATCGTTATTATTTTAGTTGATCCAAAATTTTTTATGTCAAGCAGGTCTTTGTCTCCAGTTAGCAAATGAGTCGCATCTCCGTCTTTTGCGAGAGATAATAAAAAGTTATCCTTCGCATCTCTGCAAATAATTACTTCACTGGTAACGCTTATGAAATCACCCCTTTCCCGCATAGTCAGTAAGAGGCTTTGAATGTTCTGAGTTGAAAAGTATTTTTTGAATTTTGGTCGTTGTACCACGTCAACAAACTCATCAATTAGATCAAGACTGAAAATTAAGGTTACACGCTTTTCAGAAAGTATTTTATCAAGCTTAGAATAGTCTTTCGTAAGTAAAAAACTTATCCAAAGATTGGTGTCAATAATAACTCTATCTCTTTGATTTCGCATATCTCGCAGTTCTTACCGCTTCAACTTCTTTGGTGATGTCATCAAACGAGATAGGATTACTTTTTGCTTTTTTTCTTATTCCATTTACTACTTTTAAAAACTCATCGTCTTTTTCCTCCTTAATTGAAATTAGGTTCAGATCTGCAAGTGTCTTCAACAGTTTAGCAGCTTTGGGGTTTAATATATTAACCTGTAGTGTACTCATAATATAAATATAATAAATGGCATGCCATTTCATGCAAAGATAAGGAAGTAAAAATTGGCGAATTCTCATTTTCGGTCCTCACAAATAAATAAACCCTACCTCCGCCTCGCTCCCAAACGCTTGCCGTATTCGCTCCGGGTGCGTATCAGTAAGTATCACCTGCCCAAAGCTTTCACCCCTTATTATGCGCAGCAAAGCCTCCATCCGGTTCTGGTCCAGCTTTTCAAATATATCGTCGAGTAGTAGAATAGGCAGGTGGCCAAGTACCTTGCTCAGGTACGCATACTGCGCCAGCTTCAGGGCAAACAGGAAGCTCTTCTTTTGCCCCTGTGATCCGAATTGTTTCAGTGCCAGGTTATTCAGTTGCAGGTCCCAGTCATCTTTATGAATACCCCTCAGGGTCCGTTGATAGCGCAGGTCGTATTGCAGGTTTTGCTTCAGCCAGTCAGCAAGGCTTTTTTGCGATAGGTCGCTTTCATAAGTTACCTGTATAGGCTCCTTACCTCCAGACAGGCGGTGATAAAAGTCATTGAGCAAAGGAAGAAAGTCTGCTAAAAATGCCACCCTTTGGTTGTGTATATAAGTAGCATCTTCTGCCAGTATTCCGTTATAATAGTCGAGCTCCACATTATCTTTCGTGGGGTTAGTGGCTTGCATCTTTAGCCAGGCGTTGCGCTGCAGCAATACCCGTTGGTAGCGCATCAGCTTTTCCAGGTAGCTTTTATATGCCTGGCCTAGTATGCTGTCTACCCATTTTCTTCTTTGTTCACTGCTGCCATTTATAAGCTCCGTATCGTCGGGCGCTATCATTACAGCTGAATAAACCCCTATATGATCGGTTATTTTCTCGTATTCAGCACCATCTTTATATATTTCTTTTTTACCTGCCTTCCATTTGCAGCTGATTATTTCCAGCGATCCGTTTCTCACAAAATCACCCGTTACCCTAAAGCCATCCATCCCGTTTTGTACGCTGTTTTGCTGGTAAGCGCTGAAGTAGCTCTTGGTATAGCACAGGTAATAGACGGCATCCAGCAGGTTGGTCTTACCACTGCCATTGGCCCCCGTAATGCAGGTAACCGGGGTCGGAAACCCGAATGCCGCAGACGAGTAATTACGAAATTGTATGAGCGTTATTTTATTAATACTTGTCAAAGCAGCGGATAGAAACAAAAGTTTTTATAAATTCGCACCAAATTTAAACAATAGTGCAAACTACTTTTGGCAAAGAAACATATTTGTATTGGTATGAGATCATGTTATTGCTCCGCCGTTTTGAAGAAAAGGCCGGGCAGTTATATGGTATGCAAAAGATACGCGGCTTTTGCCACCTATACATAGGACAGGAAGCTATAGCTGCCGGCGCCATGACCGCTATGCGCGATGATGATAATATGATCACCGCCTATCGCGATCATGGATTGGCTATTGCTAAAGGCATACCTGCTAAGGAATGTATGGCTGAGCTTTATGGCAAAGTTACAGGTTGTACCAAGGGTAAAGGCGGCAGTATGCACTTCTTCTCTAAAGAGAAAAGGTTTTTTTGGCGGCCACGGTATTGTGGGTGGCCAGATAGGCCTGGGTGCAGGGATAGCATTTGCAGAGCAATACCATGGCACAGACAGGGCTACCATCTGTATGTTTGGCGATGGCGCTGCAAGGCAGGGCCTGCTGCACGAAGCCTTTAACATGGCGGTGCTGTGGCAGTTACCGGTAATATTTGTTTGTGAGAACAACCAGTATGCTATGGGTACATCAGTAGAGCGTACTTCTAAGGTGCTGGATATATATCGTCTTGCTGATGCTTATGATATGCCTGGCGACAGTGTGGATGGCATGAGCTGCGAAGACGTGCATAAAGGCATAGAGCGCGCAGTGCGCCGTGCAAGAGAAGGTGGCGGCCCTACCTTCCTCGAAATAAAGACGTACCGTTACCGCGGGCACTCTATGAGCGACCCTGCAAAGTACCGTTCAAAAGAAGAGTTGGAAGAGTATAAAGACAAAGACCCGATAACTCATGTGCTGAAGGTGATCATGGATAATAACTATGCTACCCAGGAGCAGATAGACCAGATAAACGAAAAGGTGAAAATGGAAGTGGAAGAATCTGTAAAGTTTGCAGAAGAAAGCCCATGGCCGGATGATGATGAGCTTTACAAAGACATATACGCAGACAAAGATTATCCTTTTATTATAGACTAATTATTATAGACTAAAAACCATACCCTGTTAGGGCTAATCAATAACATTTTAAATCGACTATGGCAAATTCAGCAAGAAACCAACCAGGTACAGAAGGAGTATCAACAATTACAGAGCCGGATATAGATCCGATGGAGACCCTGACGGTGTTTTACGAGAAAAATAAAAAGACCCTCAGCACCGTTGCTACCGTGGTAGTGGTAGTATTAGCAGGCTACTTTGGATATACAAAATTGTATAAAGGCCCGGCTGAGGAAAAGGCTTCTACAGCGCTATCGTTCCCGCAGCTTTACCTGGGTGCAGACTCAGTGAATATGGCGCTTAACGGTGATGGCAAAAATCTGGGTTTTACCAAGATAACCAAGAAATACAGTGGTACTGCTGCCGGTAACCTCGCATACTACTACGAAGGTGTTTGCTACCTGAAAATGGGTGACTACGCCAATGCTATAAAATCACTGAAAGAGTTTAACGGCAAAGGTACCATGGTGAGTAATATAGCTAATGGTCTGCTGGGACAAGCCTATATGGAAAGTGGTGATAATGCCAAAGCCATAGATGCTTTTAAGAAAGCTACAGAAGACAAAGACGACGCAATGGTGACGCCAATGTACCTCTACGACCTTGGCCTGGCTTATGAAGCCACTAACAATGCCAATGAAGCTAAAGCCGCTTTCAAGCGCATCCGCGATGAATATCCTAAGAGCGTACATGCACGTGATATTGACAAAGAACTTGCACGCTTAGGTGACCTCGACTAAGATTATACTCATTTATCTCTTTCCCCTTTTTACATTTGTAAAAAGGGGATTTTTTTATGCTGCATCCTGGCTTGATGATACAACGTTGCATACTTGTCGTTTTATTAGTACTACTGGCCGGCCGGCTGTATGCGCAGGATGCTTTGAAACAAAGTCAGCCCGTAGTAGCCACCACCCACGACCCGATATACAACGATGATAATTACACGTGGGGTATATTTTACTTTTGCAGGGAAGACCCAAGAATGTTCCCGCCCAAGCGAAGTGGGATGGGGTGGACTATAAATTTTGCAAGCTCTGCGGCAGTATTTATTGTAGTGTTAAGCATGGTATTGCTGATCTTTGGCAACAGGTATTACAGGCGCTATGTGCCCGGTAAGGCAAAGAAAAACTAAGTTCTTTATTTAGCGCATGCACACTCAGTGTACTTTCCTTCTCCTTATTTACCTTTACTGCGAAAAGAAATTTATATGGCACAAGCGCAGGATAGCAATAGCTTACTTGATATACAGCAGTTAGAAAGATTATCGTTGCCAAGGGTAGCCATTGTGCATACCGAGTGGAATGATAAAATAGTGAGGGAGCTGAAAAATGGCTGCCTCGGCATCATTCATAAATTTACCGGCGATGTTATAGAAGATATGGCTGTGCCGGGTTGTTTTGAATTGCCATTTGCCTGCAGGCATTTGTGGGAGCGCTATAAAGACAGCGACGAAAAGCCGGAAGCCATCATAGCCTTTGGCGCAGTGATACGGGGCGGCACTCCGCATTTCGACTATGTGTGCAGGGCCGTTACCGATGGCATCCTGCAGCTCAATCTTACTTTGCCCATACCTGTTATTTTTGGTGTGCTCACCCTCGACAATGAAGACCAGGCATGGGAACGGCTTGGTGGCGCCCATGGCCATAAGGGAGAAGAGGCTGCGATCACCGCGCTAAAGATGATCAGGCTTTGCAGGAGTAATGGTTAATTAGCCTGCCCGCTTCATTTTACTATTAATTATACCTAATTTGCTGAATCATTGGCAGGAGTAAGTTCTTTGCCAAATCTTCGTAACACACAATTGAACAAAATGAGTAAAATATCTATCCGTTTATTTAGTCTTTTCATGTTTAGCGCCATGCTGGTTAACGTCCGGCAAAACGTATATGCGCAGGAAGTTGTAGCCTCTTACCAGACTTTTTACGACCAGATGTCGCCTTACGGGCAGTGGGTTAATGATGCCCAATATGGCGATGTATGGGTGCCAAATGCCGAAGCCGGCTACAGGCCTTATGCCACTAATGGCCATTGGGCCATGACGGACTATGGAAACATGTGGGTATCTGATGAGCCTTACGGATGGGCTTGTTACCACTATGGCCGCTGGACGTATAACCCGTATTATGGGTGGGTGTGGATTCCGGGCCATGAGTGGGCGCCTGCATGGGTGAGCTGGCGCTCTGGCAACGGCTTTTATGGCTGGGCGCCTATGGAGCCTGGCTTTGAGGCAGGGGGCTCTTACCAGTGCCCCGATAATTACTGGGTATTTGTAAGCCCTGATTACCTGTACCACCCTAATGTGTATAGCTATTACGATGCCACCCGCAACTATTATTACTGCCAGCATACCGTATATATACATGATACTTATAACGACCACGGTATGGTGTATAACTACGGCCCCCGCAGGGAGGTAATAGAGCGCGAAGCCCATCAGCCAGTGCAGGTATACCGTGTATCAACCGTAGGCAGGCCCGGCGGCACACGCGAGAGTGGTGGGGTAGTGCAGATCTACCGCCCCGAGGTGAAGGCTGAAAGCCAGCGCACATCTCGCCCTGCAAATGTGGTGCAGGCAAGACAGCCTGTGGGCAGGGGGCAGGATATACCAGGCGGCAAGGAAACCGCGCAGCCAGCCTTCAGGCAGCAAATGCAACAACACCCTGCAAGCTACCCGGGCACTACAGGGCAGAGAGGCAATACGCAACAGCCAGCTGCCCCAGGGCAGAATAGGGGCAATATTCCCCAGGGCCAGCAGCAAACTAACCGGCCTCAGCCACAGCACTTTCAGCAGCAGGAAAATGTACAGCAGAACCAGGTAAACAGGCAGCAGCAATTTAACCAGGCAAGCCAGGGCCAGCAGAACATGCAAAGGTCTAACCAGCAGCCAGCGTCGCAAAACAACCAGCCGCAGAATACCCAGCGGTTTAACCAGCAGCCGGTACGGAGCATACAACAGCCACACCCTGACGTGCAGCCGACGCGAAACACACTACAAGCACAGCCCCAAATGCAGCAACAGCGGCCACAGCCCCAGGCGCAACCGCAGCAAGCGCGCCCGCAACCCCAGGCGCGCCCACAGGGAGCTCCGCAGGAAGAGGGGAGAAGAAGATAATGTGATCTCACACAAATAGAAAAGGCGCCGGCATGCTGGCGCCTTTTCTATTTGTGTTTATTGATTGATGGAAAGCTATACCAGTTGTACATTGAAAGCACACCAATCCCGCTAATAGCCCCTGGCCTTCAGGCCGGGGGAGAATGAATAATAATATAGACTTTAGCCAAAATTAAAAGTGAGTGTGGTTTAAATGTCCAAACGGTATTAATGAAATTGGCTATCTCATAACTCTTTGAAGGATCTCACTCCCATTCAAACGTTCTAACTTTTCCTTAAAAATGCCCGGCACTATAACCATTCTCCCACAATATCAGTCAGCTAATCAATTTTATAACAAAAAACCACAGGAAAAACACCGGTTGTCCTCCCCGGAAAACAACCTAAAAACCGCTCCAGGAAAGACTTCCGATTTTAGCGTATTCAAATATTTATTTTACAATAAGTGCCATGTTCACTACATATCAAACAATTGGCATGTCAACCAGCCAACAAAACTACAGCACGTGAAAAACACACCATCTCCTCCCCGAAAAACGACCTCAAACCCTTTCCAGGCAACGCTTCCGCTGGTCATGTTTACTACATATCAAACAATTAGCATATCAACCAGCCAGCAAAAACTACAGCACTTGAAAAACATGCCATCTCCTCCCCGGAAAACGGCCTTAAACCCGCTACAGGCAAGGCTCCTTTTTTTTAAATTAATATTAAAATTATGCTTATATATCTAGTTCGCAAAACGGAATGCCTAAGGGGAATACCTTTGAATTATTCTTTCCGGGTAA
>JABDHF010000088.1 GCA_013285595.1 Bacteroidota bacterium | reverse complement strand
GCATGAAGCCGGCACTAGCGCTATTTTCCGCAGGCGGTTCTATTTCGCTTGATCTGGCTCCTAAGTTTGCCCAGGCCGGTTGCAGGGTTATAGATAACTCATCTGCATGGCGCATGAAAGAAGGTATAAAGCTGGTAGTACCCGAAGTAAACGGGCATGTGCTCACAGCCGACGACTATATAATAGCCAATCCTAACTGCTCCACTATACAAATGGTAATGGTGCTTAACCCCATACACCATAAGTATGGAATCAAAAGAGTAGTGGTAAGCACCTACCAGTCAGTAACGGGTACTGGTCAAAAGGCGTTAAAAGAAATGATGGAACAGCGCGCCGGTAGTGACAGCCACAGCGTTTACCCTCATCGTATAGACATGAACATCATCCCACACATAGATGTGTTCCAGGAAAACGGTTATACAAAAGAAGAAATGAAAATGGCATTGGAAACCTGCAAGATAATGGGCGACGATACCATAAAAGTTACCGCTACCACAGTGCGGGTACCCGTAAGAGGCGGCCACAGTGAAAGCGTGAACATAGAACTGAAAAAGGACTTTCACGAGTCAGACATTAAGGAACTCCTGTCTAACCAATCAGGCGTGGTAGTGGTAGATAATCCATTCATGAACGGCTACCCAACACCATTAGATGCCGAAGGCAAAGACGAAGTATTTGTAGGGCGAATACGCAGGGACTATTCGCAGGCAAATACACTCAACTGCTGGATAGTATCAGACAACCTGAGAAAAGGTGCTGCTACAAATGCCGTGCAGATAGCCAAACTACTGCATAATAATGGGTGGATATAAAGGCTTATTTTCTGTCTTTATCCCTTATCATCTTACCAGCCACGGCTTCCAGTGCACCATAAAAGTCATCACCATATTTGCGAATGATAGCATCTTTAAGAAACACATATACAGGCACCTTCAGGGCTTTACCCTGCTTGCAGGCCGGCTTGCAGAGCGTTTCGCGCGGCTCATAGTTCACGGCTTCATAGCCAGGCTCTGATGTTATGCGTATAGGAAACAAGTGGCAGGAAATTGGCTTTCTAAAGTCTGTTTTACCTTCTCTCCAGGCTTTTTCTATACCGCACTTCACTATACCCATTTCATCAGTAATGCCATAAACGCAGATGCCACCATTTACAGTAGGCGTTACATAGCCATGCTCTTTATCCACGGTATGTGTGCCCTGCTGCTCTATCTCGGCAATATATTCTGGTGTTAGCGATGACTTTATCTGTGGATAGATACGCTTAATGATCTTAGTCTCCTCCTTGGTAAGCGGCGCACCGCAATCGCCATCTACACAGCAGCCGCCTTTGCATTTGTTCAGGTCGCAAACAAAATGCTCTTCTACTACTTCATCACTAACTAATACATTGTCAATAGCGATCATCGTGACTTAAAATATGTCTCTTAAAAATAAAATAGCTAAATCAACCCAAAGCTCAAAATTAATAAAAAGCTAAATAGCAGGTCCCCCTTTGGGGGTCAGGGGTTTTGGAGTTACATGTTAATGTAATTCATCAGCAGGTTATACTTGTCTGTTATATCATCATCCGGGTTGTCCTCCCCATACACTTCCTTCACTACATAATTATGCCTTTCAAAAGACGACACAACTGCATCCACCGTAGTCCGGTTCAGCTTCAGGGTTATTTCCAGGTTTCCCTTTTCGTTGCCGTGTACCTGTGCGTTCATTATGATCACATCTTCGTTTTCACATATGCGCGCTATTTCATACATCGTATAGTTTCGCGGGGCTACTTCCAGTACTATAATACCGCCCGGTTTGTCCAGGCCGCTATTTTCTGTAATGTACTTTAGCAGGCTTTCCGAAGTTACAGACCCAATATACTTTTGCTCATGGTCTATTACTGGTAACACAGATATGTTCATCTGGTTAATAGTGCGCATTGCCTCAAAAGGGTGGCCTGACGATATAATTCCCGGCTTGAACGTCAGAAAATCCGCTTTGCTTAATGGTGCGTCAGGGTCTGCCCAGTCCAGCAGGTCATTCTCCTGTACAAGCCCTATATAAGTATCGCCCGAAACCACCGGCAACTGTGTTACATTATTCTCCTCCATTAAAGCCAGGGCTTTATTTCCGCTATCTTCGGGCATCAGGGTAGGAACTGACGGGGATATCAATTGCTCTAAGGTCATTTTTAGTTCCAGGTATATTTATATCTCGCAAAACGCATACCAAACTGCTTTTAGTTTAGGCAATAGAGAGATATTGCAATTGTATTACAATACTACTTTTTTGCATTTTTCGAGGAAAGAAGATAATATGGCATTAAACTCTTCCGGCACTTCCATCATAGGTGCATGTGCGCATTTATCTATCCAGTGCAGTTCCGACGTTGGCAGCAGCCTATGAAATTCTTCGGCCACCATAGGCGGGGTAATGGTATCATTCTTCCCCCATATCAGGCACACGGGTATCTTTATTTCCTTAAGCTCATCGCCCAGGTTGTGGCGTATGGCCGACCGTGCAAGAGCTATTATTTTCAGTGCGTTCAGCCTGTTGTTTACTATGCTGAACACCTCATCTACCAGTTCTTTGGTAGCTACTTTAGGATCGTAAAAAGTAAGTTCTGTCTTTTGTTTTACAAAGTCATAGTTACCACGCTTTGGGTAGGTATCGCCCAGGCCGGTCTCAAACAAGCCAGAGCTTCCGGTAAGTGTGATGCTGCGGATCAGTTCCTGGTGCTTTAGGGTATATACTAACCCTATATGGCCACCCAGCGAATTGCCTAATAAATGGATATCACTGAGCTTTTGGTGCTCTATAAACTTGCCCACATACTTTGCCAGGCCAGATACGCTGGTTTCTATAAGTGTAAGATCGTATAGTGGCAGCAAAGGAATGATGACCCTGTACTTGTTTTTAAACCCATCTACGAGGTCCTTAAAGTTGCTGAGCGCGCCAAAAAGGCCATGCAGCAGCAATAAAGGCTCCCCGTTTCCTTCTTCTACATATTTAAATTTACCAGACTGCCTTATTTCGTATTCCATTCCCTATGTTGTAGGTGTTTTCGCTAAAATACTATTGTTTAGCTTAAAAATGCAAACATACTCACATTGGGGTATCGAAATTTACCTTTTTATTATAGTTATATAATAATGCCTATGGCAAAATTGCTTGTCATTTAGGCTAACTTTGCCCATCTATCTGGTATTATGTTGCAGCAATATTGCGCCTCTTTAACTGAATATAAGCGTTTAAAGACTCGGGAAGTAAAGATCGGGAACCTGCTGTTAGGCAATGGTCACCCCATTAGGATACAGACGATGACCACTACAGATACTATGGATACGGCCGCCACAGTGGCGCAGAGCATCCGTTGTATTGAAGCCGGTGCCGAGCTTGTAAGAATTACCGCGCCCAGCAAAAATGAGGCGGAAAACCTGCTGAACATAAAAAAAGAACTGCGCGCAAGAGGGTATGACACCCCCCTTATTGCCGATATTCACTTTACCCCAAATGCTGCCGAAATAGCTGCCCGCATAGTAGAAAAAGTGCGCGTGAACCCGGGCAACTATGTAGACAAGAAAAAGTTTGACTTCATAGACTATACTGATGATGAATATGCCGCCGAGGTAATACGCATCAGGGAGCGCTTCTCCCCACTCGTCCGTATTTGTAAGGAACATGGCACTGCCATGCGCATAGGCACTAACCATGGCTCGCTGAGCGACCGCATTATGAGCCGCTATGGCGATACCCCTATCGGCATGGTAGAAAGCGCTATGGAATTCCTGAGAATAGCGCGCGATGAAAACTACCACCAGATCATACTGAGCATGAAGTCAAGCAATCCGCTGGTAATGGTACAGGCATACCGGTTGCTGGTGCAGCAAATGGACGAAGAGTTTGGCGAATGCTACCCGCTGCATCTTGGTGTGACCGAGGCTGGCGATGGTGAAGATGGCAGAATAAAAAGCGCTATAGGCATTGGCACCTTACTGGAAGATGGCATTGGCGATACAATAAGAGTATCGCTTACTGAAGATCCGGAATTTGAGATACCCGTGTGCAAGGATATTGTAAACCGTTACACGCATCGCACTGGCCATGCGCCAATTGCTGTATTCCCCGATGCTATTGTTGCAGGTAATACCACAAGGCTATCTCTGCCCTATAATCCTTTTGCTTATAGCCGCCGCAATTCGCTGCAAGTTTATAATATAGGTGCACACAGCGTGCCCGTAGTAGTTGCTGATTACAGTAAAGAAAATACGCTCGACTACAAAAGCCTGGAACCAGTAGGTTATACTTACAATGAGGATACTGATAAATGGAAACTGAGCGACTCAGCAACAGATTTTGTTTACACAGCCAATAAAATATTTGACTTCGCGCTGCCCGGTACGCTACAGGTGATATGCAACTACAACACATGGCAAAATGTAACTGATAAAACAAAGTACTATCCTCTAATACCACAGCAAGCTTATGAGGCCACTACACTAGCCATGGACCAGATGCACTTTGTAACAGTGGATGCCAATAATGTGCAGACTGGTGTAGTTGATAAAATAAAGTTTTACAAAAACGCTGTATTGGTCGTCTACACTACCAATACCCACGCCATGGCATCTATACGCCGGTTCCTGGCAGAGCTAATGAAAAGCGGGGTAAAGTGCCCGGTAATACTACAGGTAGAAAGTGGTGAGAATACAGTAGACGAGCAACTAATACACTTCGCCACAGATGCCGGCGGACTACTGCTCGATGGCTTTGGCGATGGTATATGGCTGGTAAATGGCAATAGCCACATGCAAAACACCCAGGTAAGCGGCCGCACCTATCTGGAAGTAAAAAACAATACCCAGTTCCTGAATAATACCGCCTTCTACATTTTACAGGCTACCCGCACCCGCATTAGCAAAACGGAATATATAAGCTGCCCAAGCTGTGGCCGCACCCTCTTTGACTTGCAGGAAACTACTGCCAAAATAAGGTCCGCAACACACCACCTGAAGGGCGTAAAGATCGCCATCATGGGCTGCATAGTAAACGGCCCAGGCGAAATGGCCGATGCCGACTTTGGCTACGTAGGCAGCGGCCCTGGCAAAATAACCCTCTACAAAGGCAAAGACGTAATGAAGCGCAACGTACCCAGCGAAATAGCCGTAGATGAGTTGATTAATTTGCTGAAGGAGAATGAAGCGTGGATAGAAAAAGTGTAACGCCAACGCTCTTAGTTGCCCCGACCTTTAGGTCGGGGGTAAAAGCGAAACATACATAGGCTTTAGCCGAAACGTCGTCGTTAGGATAATTTTTAAAACCTCAATCTTATTCTTAATAAAATATCCCACTCCCCATCTCCTCCCTCAGCAATCCGCCGCTCTTCGCTTTTTCAAAAAGCGTATTGATTGCTTTTTCACCCTTCTCGCCCAGGTCGGTGGTATAGTCGTTTACATATAGCTGTATGTGCTTTCGCATCACATCTTCTTCCATCTCCTGCGCATTCTCGGTGATGAATGGCGTCAATTCCGGGTAGCGTTCCCACGAATATGCAAGACTTTCTTTAATAATGCTATCAATAGTTGCGCAAAGCTCTTTATCAAAGCTGCGGCGCGTTACAATGCCACCCAGGGGTATTGCCGCCTGCGTAGTCTGTTCCCACCAGTCGCCCAGGTCTATGAGTTTTGTCAGACCTTTTTGCTGGTAAGTAAACCTCCCTTCGTGTATAATAAGGCCTGCGTCATACGTGCCGTTAAGCACCGCACTTTCTATCTCGTTAAATACCAGCTCTGTCTTATTCTTAGCCTTCGGGAAAGCCAGCGACAGCAGCAGGTTTGCCGTAGTGTTAAACCCTGGTATGGCTATTTTCAGGTTGTCTATCTCCTCTTGTGGTATCGGCTGTGTGGCCACCAGCAATGGCCCCACACCCTCACCCAGCGCACTGCCACTATGTAGCAAAGCATACTTATTCACCACGTGCAAAAAGGTATTGTAGCTAAGTTTGGTAATATCCAGCTTGCCCTGCTCTGCCCATAAGTTCAGCGTTGCTACGTCTTCCATCACATAGTCAAACGTTATGCCCTTTGTGTCGATGAGGCCATTTACCATAGCATCAAAAATAAAGGTGTCATTGGGGCAGGGGCTAAAGCCAAGCGTTAATTTCATGGTGCAAACTTAGGGTAAAGTCCTATGCAGCAGCGTCAACCACGTTACTTGTTGCTGATTCACGCATTTAGTTTCTCTATAAAACAAGCCATCCATTTGTTAAGGTTGATGATAGCATCCTTCATTGTCCATTGGCTTTTATCACGCGGTATTACATAGTTAGATATCGCCCGTACCTGCGCAAAAGCCACACCCTCCTGCAGGCATACGTAGTGAAAGGCCGCGCCCTCCATGCTTTCTATATCTGCATTATACCTCTTGCTTCTGCGCAGTATGGTGCTTTCATTCCCACTTACCGTATTCACCGTTATTGCCGAGGCTTGCGGAAGAGCTATTTTTTCATGTATGGGCAACAATGGTGTCACCAGCTTGCCACCCGTATGTGGCGTTATATCTTTATCCAAAAGACCCATGTCAAATATATCTATATACGCATCATGGTCTTCTGCACCCAGGTCACCATATTGGTCTGTCGTCACAAAAACAACACTTCCCAACGGAATATCCCTATTAAAACTACCACCCACCCCCACCTGCAAAACAAGATCATACCTATTGGCCTGCAAGTGCCTGGTCAACGCATAAGCAGTAGCCAGCATCCCCACTCCCGCTATCAGCACATCTACGCCCCACCTCCTCCCCTCGGTGGAGGTCGGGAGGGGCAATAATTCCATTTGCGTAGCAGCTACTATCAACAGCTTCATAGCGCAAATAACCACTTTTTTGCGAAAACCATATAGTAACGCTAATTTTGCAGTTAAATTAAGAAAATGGTTTACCTGACGCGAATAGAGCATTTTAATGCAGCACACAAATTATATAACAAAAGCTGGAGCGACGAAGAGAATAAAAAGGTCTTCGGAAAGTGCGCTAATGAAAACTGGCATGGCCACAACTACGAGCTGCATGTAACCATAAAAGGCACGCCGCACCCCGAAACTGGCTTTATATACAACGCCAAGACTCTTGGCGACCTTATAAAAGAAGTGATAGTAGAAAAGGTAGACCACCGCAACCTCAACCTCGACGTAGACTTTATGAAAGACAAGTTTACCAGCGCAGAGAACTTTGCCATGGGTATATGGGACCAGTTGAAGCCGCACATAGAAAAGAGCGACGTGCAGCTGCACTGTGTAAGGCTGGTGGAAACTCAGAAGATATATGTAGAGTACTACGGATAATTATTTTCAATAGCTTCATTATCAGCAGGCAGTACTTTACAATTAATATTGTGCTAAATCTTTTCATTTGGCTTACCATAAAAAAGAATCTTACGACGAAGACGTTACCAAAAGCCTCACAGACAATTACCGCTCTGTGCTGGAATCTATAGGCGAAGACCCGGAACGCGAAGGCCTGCTCAAGACCCCGGAGCGCGTGGCAAAGGCCATACAGTTCATCACCCAGGGCTACAGCATGAACGCAGCCGATATCCTCAACTCCGCAAAATTTCATGAATCTTATAGCGAGATGGTGCTGGTAAAGAACATAGAGCTGTATTCCCTTTGCGAGCACCACATGCTGCCATTCTTCGGCAAGGCGCACGTAGCCTATATACCCAATGGCGTCATCACCGGCCTCAGCAAGATAGCCCATGTGGTAGAGTGCTTTGCCCGCAGGCTGCAGGTACAGGAGCGCATGACCCACCAGATACTCGATGTGATACAGGAAACCCTCAACCCACTGGGCGTAGGCGTGGTAATAGAAGCCCAGCACCTCTGCATGATGATGCGCGGCGTACAGAAGCAAAACAGCGTCACCACCACATCTGCATTCAGCGGCCAGTTCATGAAAAATGAGACCCGCGCAGAGTTCCTGAAACTCATATCGCACGACTTGTCTTAAAGAGCGCAATTATGATCATTGCCCCGGCGGGGCTATCTGTTTGTAGCACAGCCTGAAGCTCCTATTGCACAACTTGTTTTAAAGCTAGAATTACCGTCGGTGCCCCAGAGGGGCTATCTGTTTGTAGCATAGCCTGAAGCTCATATCGCCCGACTTGTCTTAAAGCATAGAATTACCATCAGTGCCCCAGAGGGGCTATCTGTTTGTAGCATAGCAGCACAAAGCTCGTTCCCTGCCCCGGCGGGGCTATCCTATCCGCAAAAATTGAATGCACATGATCTGACCGCACAATTTGTCTTAAACCATTTTTAAAGTATATTTGCAGCCCATTTTATGGGAAATTGCGGGACGTAGCGCAGTCCGGTAGCGTACATGGCTGGGGGTCATGTGGTCGCTGGTTCGAATCCAGTCGTCCCGACTAAAGAAAAACGAAGGCGGAAGGGCCTTCGTTTTTCTTTTCCCTCCGCCCCCGCTCTGTTTCTCTCTCTTTCTTGTTTCCCCTACATTCTTGTGTATCGCGTATTCTCAACAACTGTGTCTACTACAATTTTGTTTGCTTAGAACTTAAGGCAGATCAAACTAACGTATATTTGTATCATATACTGCATTTTTATTGATATGTAATTAAGCTTAGTTAATTTTATAGGAGTGTTAGAAAAGACATTTTATAAATACCGCACTGATTCTGTTTTTACAGAGCAAATCATTACCTCAGGACAAATTTACCTGTCCACAGCAGAAGGATTAAACGACCCTTTTGAGTGTTCACTTCAAGATTTGAATCGGAAGTGGTTCGAAAAGAAAATAATAGAACTAAAGCAAGCCGCTGTATTTGGATTTGTCATAGAAGCACGAAGGGCAATAAAAGATAATTTATACTTTTTTGGCTTAACGCCAGCGGAAACCGTTCAGATGTTAGAAGACATCCGCGAAAAGGACACGGACAAAGCTTTTTCGTGTAGGCAAATGATTATGAAGGCCCATACAGGTTATGCGCCTGCCGAACCTGACAGGCTTTTTGTACAACTTAATCAACAACTATTAGATGTGGGTATTTTTAGCATGTCAGCTAATCCTGGTCATCAACTCATGTGGGCACACTATGGAGGAGAGCATACTGGCTTGTGTTTAGGCTTTAAAAATGTAATAGAATCTAAGCTTTCAAATCCAGATCACTTTTTACCGGTTATTTATTCCGATCAGCTTCCCGAAATGCAGGAAGGTTTTAATGTTGAGATGGCATTTAGCATGAACGAGAATGGAGTTTTATATACCTCTAGTTATAAAATCGCGTTTGCTGACAAAACATTTCAAAAAGCTATAACAACTAAACCAACTTGCTGGCAGTACGAAGAAGAATGGAGGTATGTAGAACCGTACCCAGGCTTATTTACTTGGCCAGGGCCATTGTCGGGAATTACGTTTGGACTGAAATGCCGTTCGGAGCGTAGGCATTATTATATTGATCTAGTAGAAACGCACATCCCATATCCTGTTATTTTTTTCGAGATGCGGAAGAAGCATGGCACAAACGAACTTGAGCGCGTACCGTTTGAGATTTCGGCAAGTAAACCAAAAGTCTCTGCGCTTCCTCAAAAAAAAAAATGTAGTAGCCGACAGGCAAAAGATGTCTGCAGATGAGTTTGTTGCAAAGATGGAAAGATTGACGAGGCAAGAAAGGTATGGCGATGTAATATTTCAGGTTGAGGAGAATCTAAAGGACGACCCAGACGATCCAACATTGCTTGACATAAAAGGAGTTGCTCATGGAATGGCTCAGGAACCGAAAAAAGCACTGGCGTGTTTCCAAAAGATTACGGAGAAGCATCCGGAGATAGCTCGCGGTTGGTATCAGACTGCGTGTGCCTTAATTGGCCTAAACCGAAGAGAGGAGGCGGTTGAAGCGTTAAAAAAGGCATATGAAATTGACCCTAATGACGCGAGCACGGCATTAAACTTGGGAGTGGAGTTATTTAATACTCAGGCAGACAAGAAAAAAGCTCTCGTTTTTCTCGAACAGGCTAAACGACTAGGGCATCACAGAGCACATAGCGTTATCGCCGAGATAGAACGATTGACACAGAACAATCCTCCAATGGTTTAAGTGTTTAGCGAAGCGTCACTTAAATCCAGCAATAAAACGAAGGACTCTGTCCGGCAAGTTTAAGCATCAGCTCAATAGTAGCACTCCGTCACCACACTTATCTAGGCATCCGCTTCCAGTCACCGTTGCCCCAGATGTTAGCAAAGCGCAACAAACGATCCTGATTAGTAAACTATATATCAGTTCCACCTCCCCGGTATATTATCCCATAGCAAAGAAAATAAATGAAAATACAGCCACCCGCTCAATTCCTTTGTTCACATACGCCCAGCCAAGCTACAGGCAAAGACTTCCCCAAACCTTGAGTTGCACACCACCTTTTC
>JABDHF010000087.1 GCA_013285595.1 Bacteroidota bacterium | reverse complement strand
GCTAATTCATCTTTATTTAAATAAAAATTAACAACAATTTCCCGAATTCAAAAAAAATGCCTGCCTAATCTGCTCATATACTGCCAGTTCGTCCGCCATCAACTGGAATTGACGTACCATTAACATACCCAGCCGCAGGGCTTGCTAAAAAAGCAATTACTGAGGCTATTTCTTCCGGCTGGCCGAAACGGCGTGCTGGTATCTCTGCCATCATTTCTTTAGCCACTTCTTCTTTATCCTTCCCGCTTTTTGCCGATTTGGTATCGAGTATGCTAGTTAACCGCTCTGTAGCCGTAGCGCCGGGCAGCACATTATTCACCGTAATACCGAATTGCCCCAACTCATTGGCCATCGTTTTTGCCCACGATGCCACTGCGCCACGTATAGTATTAGATACCCCCAGGTTGCTCAAAGGAATTTTTACCGACGTAGATATAATATTCACTATACGCCCATAACCCTCTTTCTTCATTCCCTCCACCACCAGCAGGGTTATAATATGGTTACAGATCAAATGCTGCTGAAATGCCGCAATAAACTCCTCTGGCTTTGCATTAGTGACTGGCCCACCAGCAGGGCCTCCGCTGTTATTTATAAGTATATGGATAGTATTTGTCTTCACATATTCACTCACTACTTTATTCACTTCGTCGGGATGTGCATAATCAGCAACCAGGTATTCATGCTTTTGCCCATCACCAGTAGTTAACGTCTTTACAGCCACTTCCAGCTTTTCTTTATTGCGGGAGATCAGTACGCACCTGGCACCCATTGACGCCAGCAATTGCGCCGATGCCAGCCCTATACCTTGTGTGCTGCCGCCTATTAGTGCAGTCTTCCCCTTTAAATCTAATGATAACATGGTTCAAAAATAACAGATTAACTCATTTTGCCGGAAACTTTTCTAAAAGTCATAAGATCGCTCTACCGCTCCTTAAACAGGTCGTCGCTTATCCCCTTGTTTATCTCATAACTAAGGTATCTGATCTGTATCGTCCCCTTTTTCCCTTTCGCGTCTTCTGATGGTTTCACTTCACTAGACTCCATGTAGTCCATAGTCACCCCCTTCGGCATCTTGAAGTCCTTTACATCCATAGTTAAGGTCACATGGTCGGGCAGCCCGTAACTGATATACCGGCCATACTCCAGGTCCATTACCAGCGTACCCTGTGTCCGCGTTGCCGTTTCCGTCCTTACCGCCAGCAGTTGCTGTTCATCTATCCATATTTTGGTGAGTACTATATCGCTGTTCTCATCATCAGGTACTATTTTTATCAGCCTCACGCTTTTACCGGCTATTGTTGTAATACCGGCATCAATCACAGTTGCATGGCCCGGCGGTATCAGGTTCCTGAGCATAAGGCTATTGTTCTTCTTTGGTAGTATAGACAGCCCGCCATGCCGTTCCAGCCTCATTTTGTCCGGGCTTTTAAAATACAGCGTCCCTGATAGCTCCGGTATCCGCATGAACCGCACATTGATCTTCATCTTTACCTCTGCCGAATAATCCTTTACCAGCAATATTTTATTGCGCAGCGAATCGAACAACTTCGTGGCATCAGTAGCCTGCGCCTGCAAGGCTGCACAAAGAATAAACCCAAGTAAACAAACCTTTCGCCTCATGATTTAATGTCTTTCTTATTAAAGTACAGCATAGTGATCGCCACAAATCCAACAGTATAAACAACCAATACAAACGCCGACTGCGCTATAGCGGCATAAGGTATTGGGTCATCAAAGAAGCCCTTCCACCCTATCATGTGCGATGTAAACAGGAAAGGCTTGATATGGTTAAACAACGGCAGATCGAGATTAGATAAAATAGTAAGCACCACCACTATACCCATGGTAGCAATAATAGGCCCTATAGAGTTATCAGCAAAGGCGGACAGCAGTAATGACAGCGACGCAATGGTGGTCATAGCAAGCAGCGCAAAGCCAAATGCAGCCGCATACCGCCACATTATATCGTCCTGCAGTATCATGATAAAGGTGTCGCTCTTCAGGTTGATCATATCCCCTTTCCCGAATATAAGCAGCGATAAAAACAAGGTCATTATCGCCAGCCATATTATGAGCGCTACGGTGTATATAAAGCTGCTGGCAAACTTCACAAATACCAGCTTATTCCTCGAAATAGGCTTAGTGAGCATAAGCCTAAGTGTGCCCTGGTTGGCCTCGCCTGCCAGCGTATCGCCAGCCACCAGCGCTATCAGCAAGGGTATTTGTATGAGCAGCGATTGTAAAATAATATAGGTGATAAAGTAGCCGTTAATAATGTTGCCATGAATATCAAACTGCTCATTCAGCCCCTGCATAGCAAAACCCATGTAAGACTTGCCATCGGTAAGCATGGCCAGCTGTATGACCAGCGAGATGGCGGTAACAATACCAAAGCTGATATACGTTCTTGGCCGCTTAAATATCTTAAACAGTTCTATCTGCAGCAGTTGTCTCATTCGTAAGGTTTAAAAAATAGGATTCAAACGAATGCCGTGTATTGATACCATACACCGCTACATTCTTTTCTACCAGCCATTTGTTCAGTTCAGGTATCAGCGCAGGGTTCATCTTAAAAGTCAGTATCCGGGCATCGCTCTGCACTGCAAATTTCCCCCATGCCGAATTAGATATCTGCGCCTGCAAAGCACCCCCTTGTTCTATTGTTATTTCTATTAGTGTATCATCGGGGTGTAGCAACTCACTCACAGTTCCCTCGGCTATCTTCTTTCCTTTATGAATAATGATGATGCTTGTAGCCACCTGTTCCACCTCATACAGCAGGTGAGAAGATACCAGTATCGTTTTGCCATGGTCTCTGCTCAGCGACCTGATGAGATTGCGTATATCAGTTATCCCCTGCGGGTCCAGGCCATTTGTGGGTTCGTCCAGTATCAGCAGGCCCGGCTCGTGTATCATGGCTATGGCTATGCCCAGCCGCTGTTTCATGCCTTGTGAGTATGCCCGTACCTTATCTTTCTCCCGTCCCTTCAATCCTACTATCTCCAGTACTTCATGCAGTTCCGCCGGTAACACCTTTTTACCACTCAGCGCGGCAAACATGCGCAGGTTTTCCCATCCTGTCAGGTAGCCATACATATCCGGCCGCTCTATGATGGCGCCTATATTCTTTAACAAGTGCCTTCGGCTGTTGTTGAACTCGGTACCGTCAATATAAATACTTCCGCTATCGGGAAACATAAGCCCAAGCAGCATACGCATAGTAGTGCTTTTCCCAGCCCCATTTTGTCCCAGGAAACCATATACCTCACCCTTGCCTATAGCAAACGACAGCGAATCAACTACCTTAAAATTCTTAAACGATTTTGATAAGTTTTTCGCTTCCAGTATTGCGCTCACTGTTAGTTATTTATGCCCTGCTAAAATTAAGACCATTTCCTGTTCTTTACTTAATTTCCTCTGTTCATCCCAATATTTGCGGGTTAAAGGGCTAAATGGTATCTTCCGTTTCTTTTTACCATCCAATAAAAAGAATGCCAGGCAAATACAAATACAGCCTTTTAGAGTATTTTCTATTCCTCCCTTTTCCACTTAGCCCCAAAAAGTTAAGGGCGGAACTGGCTGGTAAAACTGTATTGATCACTGGTGCCAGCTATGGCATAGGTGAGAGCCTCGCCTATATGCTTGCAGATACACGGGCGCACCTGCTGCTGGTAGCACGGACTGAAGAGAAGCTTGCTGAAGTAAAGACACGAATAGAACAACGTGGAGGCAAAGCAACTATTTACCCCACGGACCTCTCAAAGCAGGAACAGGTGGAACAATTAACTTACACCTTATTACAAATACCCGGCGGCATTGACATCATAGTTAATAATGCCGGCAGATCCATCAGGCGCTCAATCAAGGACTCATTAGGCCGCTATCACGATTTTACGCGCACCATGGCCATCAACTATTTTGGACCTGTGCAGCTAACATTATCACTAATACCTGTTGTGGAGAAAAATAAAGGCCATATCATCAATATATCTGCGCTCAATGTATTGCTTGCCCCCGCGCCATACTGGGCCGCTTACCAGGCTTCAAAAGCAGCATTCGATAACTGGTTCCGTTGCGCTATACCCGAATTAAATGCGTGGGGTATAAAAACGACCGCTATTTACTTTCCACTGGTACGCACCCGCATGAGTGCGCCCACGGCCGCATATAGCAATGTACCGGCTATGAGCCCGGAACATGCCGCCACGATCATTTGCCGCAGTATAATTAATAAGAATAGGATATACCGGCCATGGTGGCTATTCTTCGGGCAACTGGCATCGCTGCTATTCTGGCGCCCATGGATGGCGCTGAACACCCATTATTTAAAAAGAAAACCACTGCATGCTGAAGGCGCTAAGTAAATTATATAAGGCAAGAATAATAACACCATCCGGCTTGTATAAGCTGGCCAGCTCCGTTTTTCATTCCGGGGTCAACCTTATGGCGCTCCTTCATTTTTCGGCAAAGTTATACCCCGAAAGCGTTGCACTCGTTGACGAGCACGAAGAGATAACCTATAAAGACCTGCTGACACAAACAGAACAATTGACGATGGCTCTCCAGACAATATACCACATCGTCCCCAGTCAGAAGGTAGCAATAATGTGCAGGAACCATGCCTCACTTATCCGGGCAATATTCTCGGTTTCCCAATGTGGTGCCGACATCTTTTTGCTCAATGTAGAAATGAATAGCACGCAGTTCAACTCTTTACAGACCAAACATAATTTCGACCTAGTTATTCACGATGAAGAAGCAACCACTATCATCCGCCAGCATGCCGCTAAATACAAAACTATACCTGCCTACCACCTCAAGTTGCCATCCATCGACAGCCTCGCTAAAACAGTAACAACACCTTTTCCTCCTATCACAAGATCACGGTCTGGCAATATCATTGTGCTAACAGGTGGTACTACGGGCGATTTCAAAATTGCGGCACGTAAGCCTTCTGTCGCTAATTTTCTGCCCCCATTTTTTGCCCTCATCAATAAGCTCGACCTCACTGCCTTTAGCACTGTATATATTGCTACGCCCGTTTGTCATGGCTTTGGACTGGCGGCGGCTTTCATGTCGCTTACCCTCGGCACAAAGGTCTTTTTGCAGCAAAAATTCGATGCTCCACAGGCAGCCGCATTAATACGGCAACATAAGATAGAAGTAATAACTGTAGTGCCACTAATGCTCAGCCGGTTGCTGAAACATGATCCATCGGCACTTGGTTCTCTTGCATGTATCATCTCCGGCGGCGCAGCCCTTAGCCCCGACCTTGCTGATAAAACAATAAACACGCTCGGGCATAAGCTCTTCAATCTATACGGGACTTCCGAAGCCGGTTTTTCAATCCTCGCAACACCAGATCATCTACGGTACTCCTCAAAAACAGCAGGCAAAAAAATAACCGGCGTACAGCTAAAAATACTGGATACCGATAATAACGAGATACAGGATAACACTATAGGCAGAATATGCATAAAAAGCAGCTGGGCCATGAGTAATAGCGGCTGGATAGAAACGGGTGACCTTGGCTATAAAGACGGCAATGGCTATTACTTTTTACACGGCCGTACGGATGATATGATCGTATCGGGTGGTGAAAATGTATACCCCATAGAGCTGGAAAATATCTTGCTGCGGCACAAAGAAATAAGGCAGGTAGCCGTAATAGGGGTAGAGGATGAGGAATTCGGGCAACGACTAAAGGCGTTCGTAGCCCGCACTACCGGTAGTACGCTTGGGAAAAATGAAATACTATTGTGGCTCTCTACGCAAGCCGCAAGGTACCAGGTACCAAAGCACATAGAATTTATAGACGACATTCCACACACATCTCTCGGTAAACCGGATAAGAAACTGCTGTTAAAATAAGATGCCGCCCTTTATGGAGCGGCATTTATTGTTTGGTGTGGTAATATTCTTATTGCTTCACTATCTTCAGGTTATGATACCCGATATCTCTGCCCGATACGCGCACACTGTAGATGCCGGTTGGCAAATTGCTCATATCCACATCCAGCTGGTAGCTACCTGATGAATATTGAAAAGTACGATCCACCACCCCATTAAGGTCTACAACATCTACAAACACATTGCTGCCAGGCACCTGGTCCAGCGCTATGCGCGTGCTGCTTATCACAGGGTTCGGGTATACCAGTAGGTCATTAAAACCATTCCCTATGGTCGACATACCAATTTCAAGGTAAGGCGCTGTGTATGATTCAGTTGCAGTGGCGGTATTGTTATCTTCATCGTCAGTTGTATTGGCGGTAGTTTGGGCAGAAGCAGAAATACAGATCATTGCTGCCATGGTTGCTAAAAGTAATTTGCGTTTCATAAAGTCATTTTTTAAATTGTTCATTGATTCCAGTTCCATTCTTTATGACTAAAGGATAAACAACTGTGCCATGCTTGTAAAAGTTTTGTGAAAATTAAGCGCTTGTAGACTTTCTATTCTATAGTTGTAGCTCCCTTTCAAACACATAATTAACCGGAATGCCATTAAAGCGGATAAAATATTACAAGTACCTCATCCATTCACAAATGCGGGGCGGGTGACTGCTTATTTTTGTCACTTGTTTATACCTTATCTTGCATAAAAAATTCATTCTATGAAAAAAATAGTAGCGTTAACCATGTTATTAGTTGTAGTAGCATCCTCCATCTTTGCAGCTAAGGAAAAACCAGCCAGCCCCCACGAAACGGTAACGGCTAAAAATATAACTATCACTTATGGCCGGCCATATAAGAAAGGCCGCGAGATCTTCGGCACACTGGTACCTTACGGACAAGTATGGCGCACAGGAGCTGATGAAGCTACCACCATCAAGCTCGACAGGCCTACCCTGTTTGCTGGCAAACAATTAGACCCCGGCACCTATACTTTATTTACTATACCTAATAAAAACAATTGGACCATTATCCTGAACAAAGAGGCAGGCCAGTGGGGCGCCTTCGGGTACGATAAGATAAAAGACAAAGACGTATTGCACGTAGATGTGCCGGCTGAAAACGTAAGTAAATCTACCGAGGAATTTACCATTACCGTAGGCCAGGACGGCTTCAGAATGGCATGGGATAAAACAAGTGTTATGGTGCCTATAAAGTTCCTTTAATTGTCAAAGAGATTTAGATAAAGATAAAATGGCGGCTCCAGGGCAGCCATTTTTTATTAAAGCAGATGTGCCACACCTCCAAGATGTGGCACATCTATATAGCATCTTGCTCTCTCCAACAGAGGTCACGGTGCAAAAAAGATATATCCTACAATTATCGCCGCTATCAGCCCTATCAGGTCTGCTATAAGGCCGCAGGCTAATGCCTGGCGCGTATTCTTTATCTGCACACTGCCAAAGTACACGGCTATCACATAAAAAGTAGTTTCTGTAGAACCCTGTATTATCGCCGCCAGCTTACCCTGGAACGATGCTACCCCATAGTGCCGCATCACATCTACCATCAGCCCGCGTGCACCGCTGCCGCTGAGTGGTTTCATCAGGGCCACAGGCAGTGCGGGTACAAACTCCGTGCGCAGCCCGCACATAGCTACTATATGCCCTATACCATTCACTATATAATCCATGCAGCCCGATGACCGGAAAATACTAATGGCAGCAAGCATAGCCACCAGGTAGGGAATGATACGCACCGCTACATTAAACCCCTCTTTAGCTCCCTCAATGAAGTTATCGTAAACGTTTTGTCGCTTTATCAGGCCGGCAGTCATAAATAATATCACCACAGATAATATTACACAACTACCTATGGCGCCAATAGTCTGGTTCAACTTATCTGCCGGCATTTGCGACAAGCTAAAATGCAGCAAAGCTATCAGCGCCCCAAAGCCGCACACAAACACGATAACGGGCAGTTTAAAAAGGTTAATACGCTGCACAATAGCCACAATGATCATCCCAGACAAGAATGCGATAAAAGTGGCTATAAGCGTAGGCAGAAAAATATCGGCAGCATTAAAGTTCTGTACATGCTGCTCCATGGCTATCGTTTGTCGCATAGCAATAACCGATGTGGGAATGAGCGTAAGCCCCGCCGTATTCAGCACCAGGAACATTACCTGGGCATCTGTAGCCGTATCCTTTACCGGGTTTAGCTCCTGCAGTTCGTTCATGGCCTTTAGCCCCAGTGGCGTAGCTGCATTATCCAGCCCGAGCATGGTTGCCGACAGGTTCATCACCACGCTGCCTGAGGCCGGGCTATCTTTAGGAATATCCTTAAACAACGTCCTGAACAGTGGCGATACCGCCTTCGCAAACACATTCAGTATACCCGCCTTCTCCCCAATCTTCATAATACCCAACCATAGCGACATGATGCCCGCAAGCCCCAGGGATATCTCAAACCCATTTTTCGCAGCATCAAACAAGGCCGTCATCATCTCAGACAGCAAGCCAGTTTGCCCAAGCAAAAAAGCCTTTATGATCCCCACCACAAAACCAATAAGGAAAAAGGCTATCCAAACGTAGTTTAACACCATACACCATAAAGATAATTAAAACACGCAACCAGTAAAGCTGCCTGCCTTTTAGCACCTTGAGATAATGGCAAAGAAAAAGGGCCTTCTTTTCAGAAAGCCCTTCAATATGTTGATAAGCGTGTTATTATGCTTTTACGTTCACTTTGTCGTGAAGATCAGAATCTACCAGTATACGACCGCAATGTTCACAAACGATGATCTTCTTATGCTGGCGTATTTCGCTCTGGCGCTGCGGAGGGATCACGTTGAAACAACCACCACAAGAATCGCGAAGGATAGGCACTACAGCCAGCCCATTGCGATAGCTGCTGCGGATACGCTCATAAGCTGTCAGCAGGCGTGGGTCCACTTTTTCCTTAGCCTCGTTCGATTTTTCGGCAAGTATAGCTTCTTCCTTTTCTGTGTCTAACGATATCTTCTCCAGCTCAGCGCGCTTTACATTCAGTGACTCTTCCACATCCTTTACTTTCTCTTCAGTTTTTAGGCGGGAGTTAGTGCGGTCTCTCTGTTCGTAAGTAGCGTCCTTAATGTGTTTATCGTTAAGTTTCACCTCCAGTTCCTGCATCTCAATTTCCTTATTGATCGCTTCAAACTCACGGTTGTTCTTTACGTTGTCTTGTTGTTTCTCGTATTTCTTTATTAATGCCTGCGCGTCTTTCTTGGCAGTATTTTTGCCTTCTATAAAGGTGTTGATGCTCTCTATTTCCGCGTCTATATTATTCATGCGCACTTGCAGCCCTTCTATTTCGTCTTCCAGGTCTTTTACCTCCATTGGTAATTCGCCCTTCATTGTTTTGATCTCATCTATCTTAGAGTCGATCTTTTGCAGTGCAAGAACGGCAGCAAGTTTTTCCTCAACCGAAAAGTCTTTTACAGTAGCCATATTAGAAAAAATATTTTACAGGATTGGTATTAATATTTGATAAAAGGATTGCAAATGTAGGAAATTTTTTGTTAAGTATTTCCTCAAATATTTCGGAGGTAAACTGCTCACTTTCATAGTGCCCTATATCTGCGATGACTATTTTCCCCTCCGCATCGAAAAACTGGTGATATTTAAAATCCCCGGTAATAAATATATCAGCCCCCGCATTTATAGCATCCTTCAGCAAAAAACTCCCCGATCCGCCGCATACCGCTACTCGCTCTATCTTTTTACTGTTCAGGGCAGTATGTCGTATGCAATCTGCTTTCATTTGTTTTTTCAGCATTGCCAGGAAGTCATGTTCCTCCATCGGCTCTGGCAGCTTTCCTACCATTCCCGCCCCTATCTCCTGGTTAGGATTGGGCAGCGGTATCAGTTCATAAGCCACCTCTTCGTAGGGATGGCTGGCAAATAATGCCCGTAGCACCGCATTCTCAGCATGTTTTTCTACTATCATCTCTATTTTCACCTCATCTACCCATTCACGGCTTCCGCCAGCTTCGCCTATTGCTGGGTTTGCATCTTTATGCGCCCTAAAGGTGCCCATGCCATTTGTATTAAAGCTGCATTCCTTATACTTACTGATGTTCCCACCACCTGCTGCAAAAAGCGCCTCCCGCACCTTCTCCGCATCATTTTTAGGCGCATAAGTATACAGCTTACTCAATATATCTCCCTTTGCGGACAATATCCGGGTATCTTTCAGCCCCAGTTTCTCCGCTATTTTACCATTCACGCCCGCATACATATTATCCAGGTTGGTATGTGCAGCATATATATTTATGTCATTTTTAATGGCTGTCTGCACTATCTTCTCCACATAGTTACGCCCGGTTATCTTTTTCAACCCCGAAAATATCAGCGGGTGGTGCGCCACTATCATATTGCAGCCGCGCTCCATTGCTTCCGCCAGCACCTCTTCAGTTACATCAAGCGTTATAAGCACCCCTGCCACCTCATCATGGTTATCGCCCACCTGCAGGCCACAGTTATCATAGCTCTCCTGGTACATTACAGGCGCCACCAGCTCTATTGCCTC
>JABDHF010000086.1 GCA_013285595.1 Bacteroidota bacterium | reverse complement strand
TTGTCAATCCGTTTTATACCGCTAACAGGCTTACCCAGCGTGTACAAAACATGGCGACGCCTACGCTTAAAGTAAATGACAAGATGGGTAATCCCGTGGAAATAGCGGCGGTAATAGTATGGCAGATAGAAGACACCTACAAAGCAGCGTATGATGTTGCCGACTACAATGCCTTCATAAAGATGCAGAGCGAGGCGGCGCTACGAAGCCTTACCATGGGCATAGCTTATGACAATATAGAAGATGAGCATGCGTTGATCACACTTAGGGAAGGAGGCACTAAGCTGAATGAAATGCTGGTGAAAGAATTGAACGAGCGGCTGGTGACGGCAGGCATCATTATTAAAGAAGCCCGCATCAGCCACCTGGCCTATGCACAGGAGATAGCAGGCGCTATGCTGCAACGCCAGCAGCCGCGAGGTTTAAGATAGTGGAAGGCGCCGTAGGCATGGTAGAGCTAGCACTAGAGCAACTAAGCAAAAAGAAGATAGTGGAGCTGGACGAAGAAAAGAAAGCTACCATGGTAAGCAACCTGATGGTAGTGCTGTGCGGTGAAAGGGGAGCACAACCTGTGCTCAATACAGGATCTTTATATTAATAATCTACAGAGTAGTGGCAGCAAAGAAAACATTTGTACTTAGGGTAGACGAAGACGTATACAAAGCGCTCGAGAAATGGGCGGCAGACGATTTTCGCAGTGTAAACGGGCAGATAGAGTTTTTAATAGATGCCGCGCTAAAAAAAGCCGGAAGAAAAAAAGAAAGTAAAGACACAGGAAAAGAAAAGCAGGGCAAATAGCCCTGCTTTTCTTTTTTAGATTTTATGGCGGCTATATAAACTTATTATCCTTCGCGGCCTTAATGGCATCGGCCTTAGAGTGTACGTTGAGCTTGTGGTATATATTCTTGATGTGCGATTTTACTGTTTCCAGGTCTATAAACAATTCTTCGGCTATGCGCTTGCGGCTTTTTCCAGTTGCTATCTGCTCCAGTATCTCTGTTTCCCTGCGGGTGAGCGGGGTAGATTCGTTACGCTTGAACGAGGAGATAACCATGCGGGCTATGTGGGCGCTCATAGGGCCGCCACCTTCCATTACCTCATGTATGGCGGCTACAATTTTTTCGGGCGGGGTATTTTTGGTAAGATAGCCTGCAGCGCCATTGCCTAGCGCCCGGAATATGAGCATCTCCTGCTCATAAACGGTGAGGATCAGGATGTGCGTTTCAGGTAGTAATTTCTTCAGCTTAGGGAGGGCTTCTATGCCTGTTATGCCGGGCAGCTCTACATCCAGCAGTATCACATCGGGGTCATCGTGTACTATTTTCTTCAGGGCATCTTCAAACGACGGGTACGTACCTGCTATCTTGTACCCATCTGTATTACCTATCAGGAAGGCGTAACCCTCCCTTATGGTTTCATCGTCTTCTATGATCGCCACACGTATATCCAGGTCTCGTTTCATATTAAGTATTTAGATAAAGATCGGCAATCTTTACCTATCTAATATCACCTGTTTGGCGGTATTTTAAAGTTGAGATTGAGGATGGTACCCTTTTCCAGCCGGGAATCTATATATAGCTTGCCATTGAGCCGGCCAGCCCTTGTTTGCATATTAATGATGCCGTTCCCTTTTTTTTTGCTGCCTGTATATCGAAGCCCACACCATCGTCTTTAAGTACTATTTGCAGTACACCTCTTGTTTTCATGCTTGCTTCCAGGGTCACGGTTTTTGCCTTTGAATATTTCAGGGTATTGTTCATGGCCTCTTTAAATATCATCAGCAGGTTACGGCTCATATCCAGCGGCAGGCGGTAGCTCTTCATTTTTTCCAGTGCCCCCCTGAATACAAAATTCACTTCAGTATCTGCAAATAGCTCTGTGCCAAAATCACGGATATGCAGGAGTATCTCGTGCAGGTTGTCGTTAGATGGTTTTAACGACCACAGTATGTCCCTTGTGCCGCCATATAGCTGGTTAGTGTTCTCTTCTATCTGTGCGAGTATTTTGGCGTTGTCTGGTGTTAGTATCACCTTAGTTTTTAGGATACTTGCCAGTACGTTGATACGGGTAAGCTTGTTGCCTATCTCGTCGTGAAAATCCTCTGCTGTGCGCAGCCTTATTTTACTTTGCTCTTCAGAGCGCAGCTTAGCCAGCAGGCGCAGCCTGCGTTGCTTAGCCAGGTTAACCATGTACTGGAAGCCTATACCGAGCAGGATGCATGCCGCAAGCACAGATAAGCGGAACCATTTTGTTTGCTGAAAAGGTGTTATGATCTCAAAAGAATACGTAAGCTCAGGGTTTGTCTTGCCATCTACCCCCTGGCACTGTACATGAAAAACATAATTGCCAGGTGGCAATGCGGAATAGCTAACGGAGTTTGTTGCAGACCAGTCGGACCAGGGCGTTTCCAGGCCATCCATGTGGTAGCGGTATAATACCTGCTGGGCGCCGCTGAGCGTAATGGCCTGAAAGGTGAACGATAGATTGTTCTTTTTGGCCGGCAGGCGCAGATTGTAGGGTATGCCATACCAATAGTCTGTGCTATCGTAGTAAGTACTATCTATTGCATTTTCACCGGTGAGCTTTACTGATTGCATTACTATACTGGCAGGGGCGGTAGATACCATTTCTGTATTAGGCTGGTAGTGCAGCGCACCATTGGTAGTACCAAACCAGATGCCGCCATCGGGCAGCTTGAATACTGCATTAATGTTGCTTTCCATACCCGTAATGCCTTGCGCTTTACCGTAGAAAGATATTTGGGGCTCATCGCGCAGGTTCATCTTTATTTTATGGATGCCAAAGCCGGTGCCTACCCATATACTGCCTTCGTTATCTGCAATGATATTGTAAATAAAGTCGGACCGTAAGCCATTATTTTTAGTGATGAACACGGCCTTGCGCGTAGATAAGTTATACCGGATAACGCCATTATCGCTGCTGCCCAACCACAGGTCGCGGCCCTGTAAGGTGAAACACTGCACGGAATAGCTATCGAGTGCCGTGTTCGTCCTGAAGTCTGATACATTTCCTGCATTATAGAGCATCAGGCCACCTTCTGTGGCGATCAATATACTGTCGGCACCTATAGACAGGAACGATACCACAGGCAGGCCTTTTACGTCTACGGTTTTAAAAGTATCATGGTCGTTCATTACAAGGCCGTTTGCAAAGCCTATCCATAAACGGCCATCAGGATCGCGGTAAATGTGGTTGATATTATTTGATGGGAAATGCCTGTCAGGCGCTTCATATTGTTTGAACACTTCATTGCTATAACTCCATAATCCTCTACCACGTGTGCCTATCCAGAGCTTTGAGTTGGCGTAACATAGCGAGGTGATCACGGGTACGGGGTTTGAAGGAAAAGACAGCGGGCTTACTTTACCATCTTTAAACACAAAAAGCCCGGCATCATATGTACCCAGGAAAAGTGAATCGCGCTTATTGCCTGCTATCGCCATTACCTGCGCACTGGGCAGGCCTATACTTTCATCGATACCGGTAAATTGCGTGCCAGAGAAACGATAAATACCCTGTCCGTCTGATGCCATCCACACGTTGCCCTCTATATCGGTAAACATGTCGAAGAAGTTATTATCGCTGAGGCCATTGTGTTTGTTGTAGTACTGCGTACTATTTCCTGCTAGTCTTAGCACTCCGTTGTTCGTGCCGAGCCATAACGCGCCTGTCCTGTCTTGTGTGATGGACCGCACTACAGGCACCATGGCAGAAGGGTCTGTATTTAATAGTACAGATACCGGAACGCCATTTTGTACTTTATATAATCCCGTATTAGTGCCCAGCCATACGAGGCCGCCTTTATCCCTGAATATTTTAAGCACACTTGGCTGCTTCTGGTCTTGCGGTATTGAGAACCTTACCGTATCTACCTTTCCATTTTGCTGGTGGTAGATGACCCCCTCTTTGGCTATCCATAAGCTTCCCGCCTCTGCAAGCATTGCAGAGGTATAGCCTTGTGGGCCGGGCGTTACCATGTATTTGATCTTCCCCCTGGTAATAAAATAGATCTCGCCCGATGTGCGCCACCAGGTAGTGTCATGCACTATCTGTATCTGCTGCGTATAATTCATGGAGCGCATTGCAGTTGCCTGGGTAGTATAATGAACGAACTTCTTCCCGTCGAACCTGGAGATGCCGTTTTGCACACCAATCCATATATAACCCTGGCTGTCTACGGCTACGGCCCATACCGAATTGTTGAGCAGGCCGTTGCGGATGGTGTAATTGGTAAAATTGCGCCCGTCGTACCGGGAAAGGCCGCCAAAAGTGCCTACCCATAGGTAGCCAGTCTTATCCTGTGCTATGCATGTAGCCTGCGACTGCATAAGGCCATCGTCTACGCTCAGGTTATGAAAAGGGTATCGCTGGGCATGCAAATTATTCGTAAACAAAGAACACAGCAGGATAACTACTGCGCACCTGGTACTATGTAATATGGACTGCCCGGGATCTAACCTTTTCATAATTACTTGTGAAATTAATCCTTACAACGATCATACAATAATACAATATTTCACTTTGTGTTACGATTTTGTAAATCACCCGTGGTGGGGGAATATATGCTTGCAGCTGGCAGATACCTTTACCATGCTATTATACACTATGAAAACGCGCACCCTTAGTTGCTGCTTTATCCTGCTTTGCTTTTGTGCAGAGATCGCCTTTGCCCAGTCGGGTGGGTTGAAAGGCAAAGTATCTGCTGAGGGAGGAAAACCCATTGTGTTTGCAAGCGTGCTGCTACTGAAAACAGCGGATTCAGCGGTATTAAAAACAGCGCTTACTGATGAAAAGGGAGCATACACGTTTACGGGCCTGCAGAGCGACGCTTTTTTCGTCAAGGTATTATTTACTGGCTACGAAACCTACCGCACTCAAAGCCTGAGCGTAAGTGACACAATTTTTTCGATGCCCGAAATTGTCCTGGTACAAAACAGCACTTTGCTTAAAGAAGTGGCTGTGCAGGCGCAAAAACCATTTATAGAAGTACACCCGGATAAACTGGTAGTAAATGTAGACAATAGCATAGTAAGCGCAGGCAGTACAGCTCTGGAAGTACTGGCCCGCGCTCCAGGCGTTACTGTAGACCAGAACGACAACATAAGCCTGAAAGGCAGGCAGGGCGTAAATGTAATGATTGACGGCAAGCTGCAACCCCTATCTGCGGAAGAGCTGGCGAACATGCTGAAAAGCATGCCCTCTAATTCTATTGACAAAATAGAGATCATCTCAAACCCATCTGCAAAATACGATGCTGCCGGTACGGCTGGCATTATAGACATTAAAACAAAAAAAGGACAGCGGCAAGGCTTAAATGGCACAGCTAATGCCAGCTACGGGCAGGGCATTTATAACAAGGCAAATCTTGGGTTTAATCTCAACTACAAAAGAGGTAAGATAAACCTGTATGCCGGATACAACTATTACTACAAAGAAGCCCTGAACGACGTGGTATTTCTCCGGCATTTTTATGATAGCACAGGCATTTATTCGGGGGCATATAATCAGCACAACTATACTACCTACCCTACGAGGTCGCACCTGCCGGTAGCGGGCATTGAATATGACATATCTGCAAATACCTCCGTAGGGGTTTCGGTAAAAGGGCAGGCCTACTCCCGTGATACGAAAGGGTTCTATTTCTCAAAGGTGCTTGACCCGAATAATGTAGAGCAATCTTACTTCACTACTACTGCACGGTCTGCAGGGCAGTGGAATAACTATACGCCTAACCTGCATGTAAAGCACAAGCTGGACACAGCAGGGAAAGAAATAAGTGCCGATGTAGATTATGGCAGGTACTGGAATAAGAATAACCAGGATTTTATCACTAATTATTATTTGACTAATGGCGCATTAACGCAGGCGCCGTATCTACTGCATGGCGATATATCTGGCATCACTCAGATACGCTCTGTAAAAGCAGATTATTCGAATCCCATGAAGAACAATGTGGAACTGGATGCGGGCATCAAAAGCAGCTATGTTACCGCAGATAACCAGCCTAATTTTTTCGACCGCAGTAATGGCGGCAATGTATTTGACGCGGGCAAAAGCGACCATTTTATTTATACCGAGAATATTAATGCAGCCTATATCAATGCCAGCAAAGAAGGCAAGAAGTGGAGCACACAGCTAGGTTTGCGTGCAGAGCAGACAGACATTACCGGTAAGGAGGAAATAACAATGCAGGCCTTCAAAAAAAATTACCTGCAGCTTTTCCCGAGCCTGGCCTTGCAACGGCATCTTGACGCAAAGAATGACATTAGCCTCAACCTTAACCGTCGTATAGAAAGGCCCAATTACCAGCAGCTGAATTCATACAAGTTCTACGTGGATCCCAGCACTTATAAGCAGGGCAACCCTTACCTGGATCCGTGTCTTACTTATGGGGCGGACTTTACGTATACTTACAAACAAAGGTTTATTACCACAATTAATTACGCTATCAGCAATAGCCCAATTACAGAAGTAGTAGAGCCAAGCCCAACGCAAAGCAGGGTGGCCATACAGACAGAGGTCAACCTTACACGAATGACCTATTATGGGCTTAGTGGCTCTTATTCTTTCCCCATATATAAATGGTGGAACGAGGTGGTGAACTTTGATGCTACCTATACCCGGTACCAGGACAACCTTGCAAATACGGCGCTGGACAAGAGCCTGCCATTTTTTGACGTTTACGTAAACAGTAGTTTCCTGCTGCCCAAAAACTGGTCGGCGGAGATGGTCTTCTTTTACCAGTCGGCGCAGCTGAATGGCTTCCTTACCGTGAATGAAAACTGGACGCTGAACATAGGTATCCAGAAAGCCCTTCTTGACAAGGTGCTTATAGTACGGTTAAATGCTGCAGATATATTTTATACCGGCACCAGTGGTGGCTCATCCTCTTTTACTGATTACAATTTAAGCTTTGCAGCAAAGCACGATACCCGGCAGGTAACACTATCGTTGTCGTATCGCTTTGGCAATAAGACTGCACAACCGGCGCTACGCCATAAAAGTGGCGCTGACGAGGAGGAAACACGCGCCTCAGCTACATAAATAGATTCTTATGAGAAAAGGATTTTGTTGTTTGTTTGTTTGTTTACTAATGCTCCACCACGCGACTGTGTTTGCGCAAAGTGGCAGTATATCAGGAAGGGTATTAGATACTGATGGTCAGCCAGTAACGTTTGCCAGTGTGCTGTTACGGCATTTTAGTGATTCCAGCCTTGTGAAAACGGAACTTACTGATGATAAAGGTGCATACCAAATTGCAAGCGTTGCCAATGGTAATTACCTGCTGGAAGTGACCCTGTTAGCGTATCGAAAATATCTTTCAGGAAAAGTGGTTGTGGCGGGGAATAATACGGCAATGCCTGACATCGCTCTACAAAAAAGCAATAACACAACGCTTAAAGAGGTAGCGATACGTGCGCAGAAACCATTTATAGAAGTGCATCCGGATAAGCTGGTAGTAAATGTGGAGAACAGCATTGTAGATGCAGGTGGATCTGCACTCGATGTGTTGCAGCATTCGCCGGGAGTAACAGTAGACCAGAATGACAACATCAGCTTAAAAGGGAGGAGCGGGGTAAATGTGATGATCAACGGGAAGATACAGCCTATAAGCGGCCAGGAGCTTGCTAATATGCTGAAGAGCATGCCATCTAACGCCGTAGAAAGTATAGAGCTGATCACTAACCCGTCAGCCAAGTATGATGCGGCAGGATCTGCGGGCATCATAAATATCAAGCTGAAGAAAGACAGTAAGTCAGGCCTGAACGGATCGGTAAATGGGACATATGCGCAAGGCATTTATGGTAAAGCAAACGGAGGATTTAACATGAACTACCGGAACAATAAGTTCAACTTCTTCGCCAGCTACAATCATTCAGAAAGGGAAGGGTTCAACCATCTAACCTTACAGCGCAGCTTTTATACGAACTCGGTTTTTGCAGGAGCTTACAACCAGGACAATAATTATGTCTATCATTTCCATACCGATATCGCCAGTGTGGGAATGGATTACAATATCTCGTCAAAGACAACGATAGGTTTTATACTGAATGGGGAGTCGGATTTTATAAATCGCACTGGTAATAACTACTCTATCGTTGTAGATTCTGCTTCGCAACAACCGTCGTCGCATTTCACTACACAAAATGAAGCGCCCTCATTTTGGAACAGCTATGCGGCAAACATTAACCTGAGGCACACATTTGACAGTAGCGGCAAAGTACTTGCAGTAGATCTTGACTATGCCGGCTACCCAAGTCATGGCACGCAAGACTATACTACTATTTATTCTACGCCAGATCCGGAAGCTATTTTGCATGGCGACCAAAAAGGTATTACACAGATCAGGTCATTTAAAGCAGACTATACTAATCCCTTTAAGAACAATGCAAAGCTGGAAGCTGGCATAAAAACCAGCTTTGTAACAGCCGACAATAACCTCCGTTTTTTTGACCAGACAGATACCGGCTATAAAGCTGATATTTCAAAAACAGATCATTTCATTTACAACGAAACCATTAATGCAGGCTACATAAATGTTAGTAAAGACTGGACAAAATGGAGCACACAGCTAGGCCTCAGAGCAGAGCAAACCATAGCCAAAGGAAGTGATGTAACCACGGATAGTTCATTCACAAGAAATTACCTGCAACTATTCCCCAGCTTTGCTGTACAGAGGCATGTAGACAAGAACGACGACCTCGGCATTACCTTGAGCAGGCGCATAGACCGGCCAAGCTATGAGCAGCTTAACCCTTTCAAATATTACCTGGACCCTACCACTTATAAAACGGGCTACCCTTACTTAAACCCTGCTTTATCTTATTCCGCAGAGCTTTCTTACACTTACAAACAGAGGTTTATCACCTCTCTTAATTGTGTAATAACTACCAACCCGATTGTGGAGGTAATACAGCCCAGCGCGACTGAAGACAAAGTAACCATCCAAACTACGAAGAACCTCACCACGCTGTACTATTATAGTGCGAGTGGATCATACCAGTTCCAGTTCTTTAAATGGTGGAGCAATACAACAAATGCAAACGTTTACTACTCAAGGTATACCGGGGATATTGCAGGTACTAACCTTAACGCAGGTAAAGTTGCTTTCAATATTTATTCAAGCAACCATTTCATACTACCCCACAACTGGTCGGCAGAGCTGAGCGGCTTTTACCAGGCGCCAGAGCAGTATGGCTATATGCAGGTAAGGCAGATGTCGATGATAGATATCGGCATCCAGAAAAACCTGTTCGATAAGCAGGCAACTATCAGGCTTAATGCCAAGGATATTTTTTGGCATGGCTATCCCAGCGCTGTGTCTTATTACTACGATTATATAGAATCCTTTGTAGCCCGGAGAGATACCCGGCTGGTAGTGGTATCGTTTACCTACCGGTTTGGCAAGCGCACTCTGCCTCAGTCGGCAAAACATAGTGGTGGCGCTGAAGATGAGAAGAAACGTGTGGGAGGGCAAGGATAATAAAAAATGTTCCCGCCTGTAAATAGCAAATGAAAGCTGCATCTGCTGCAGCCAGCCCCTGGAATGGTTAGCGTGATCCATAACTCCGGGGGCTTTTTATAAATAAAAAAGCCGGCCAATGAGCCAGCTTAGTTATACAATATAAATATTGTTTACGAAGTCTTCTTTGGGGCTTCGGCTGTCTTAGCTGACTTGTTGTTAACAGATTCTTTGCTGGCAGATTTCTTGTCTTTAGCACAAGATTTTGCACAATGGCCGCCTTTTTTGCAGCAAGACTGAGCATCAACGCCGCCAGAGATCATAACTGCGGCAAGAAGTAATAAAGTGATTTTTTTCATTGTATGCGATTTTTGTAATGCGAATATAGGGAATAAATTGTAAAATATGACCTTGGCTATTAGATATTACGATAATGTAATAAGGTTTAACTTTTATTTCTGTTCATCGTAATGAGCCACTACCGTTACCCCGCCTTTTACCACATCACCAATTTGCACATTTACTTTAGTACCCAGGGGTAAAAATAGGTCTACCCTCGATCCGAAACGGATGAAACCAAACTCTTCGTTTTGCTTCACTATATCATCTTCCTGCACATAAAACTTTATGCGGCGCGCCATAGCGCCTGCTATCTGGCGCATGAGTATATCGCCCTTATCGTTGCCTATTACTATGGTTGTTCGTTCGTTTTCGGTAGATGATTTAGGGTGCCATGCTACCAGGTATTTGCCCTTATGATATTTCATGTATTTGATAACACCACTTACCGGGTTGCGGTTTACGTGCACGTTCACCGGCGACATGAAGATGGATACCTGCAGGCAGTTGTGCATAAAGTATTCACCTTCGTAGGTTTCTTCTATCACCACTACTTTACCATCGGCCGGGGCAATTATCTTATGCTCCCCGTGTACAAAATTTCTGTTTGGCAGGCGGAAAAACGCCACCACCCAAAACCAAACCAGGAACAGGATGAAAGTAATAACGCCAGCCAGCCACATAACCGGTATAAAATGACCGGCCAGCCACCCCAGGCCTATCCATAATATAGTGGCTATAATGATGTACCTATATCCTTCGCGGTGAATTTTCATTGGTTGAATTTGTTAATGTTCAAAGGTAGTAAAATGAAAACGTTAAAAGATAAGTGATCCCAGATAAAATGTATGCACATTCGTAACCACTATTTCTTAACTTTACAATATGAGCAATACCTCTTATCATACAAACATCGTAAAAGTTGGAAATTCTAAAGGCATTAGAATTCCCAAAGATTATCTGGAATCTCTTGGTAAAGAAGTAGTGTTGGAAAAAACAAAAGAAGGATTATTAATTCGACCTGCCCATCAAGTTGCCCCCTTGAAAGAATGGGATAAACTTTTTGCTGTTGCCAATACGACGCTTGAGGAAGATTTTAAGGATTGGGACATAACACTGGAAGATGGCATCGACTAAATATTATAAGAAATGGGATATAGTATTAGTAAATCTTGATCCCATAAAAGG
>JABDHF010000085.1 GCA_013285595.1 Bacteroidota bacterium | reverse complement strand
GTTAACAAAACAAAAGCAGTTCAATAACAAAGGATTATTTATTCGTAATATTGCATTTGCAGGTAAACAGGTACTCCTTCATTCAACGATATTATTGACAATAAAACGCTATTATGAAATACACTATTATTAGTCTTGTTGTTGCTTCTGTTTTAGTTTTCGGGGCCTGCAAAAAGAAACCGGTAAGGCAACATTGCTATGCCTGCCAGAAATATGATTCGATACATTCAAATATTGCTGCTTTAAATGTGGTGACAGGCTTTGAAAATGCAAAAGATACCATGTGCAACTACACTGATGAGACGATTGCTTATTATATGAAAACCCATAACGCAGTGCCCGATACACTATATAAAAAACATGATACCCTGGCTATCCAGTATTCATCTATAATATGTGAGTTGAATTAAGTTCAAATTCCTGGCACGATCGTTTGAGCCGTTGAAATATCTAATACAATTTAAGTTTATGAAAAAGATAGTTTTTATATTTGTTTGCTTTGCCATATTTGTGGCTTGTAAGAAGAAGGCACCGCATACTTATTGCTACAGCTGTAATCCAATGGATTCCATTTCATCAAATGTGCCTGCGTTTGCAACTGGAAATGTTGCATTGGTGCCGGAAAACCATTGTAACATAACCGATGCGATGAAAAATGCCCTGATAAAGCAAAACACCACAGTTGATACCGTTCATAGAGGTGATACGCTGCTTATACACCATAGAACGTACACCTGCGACCTTAATCAATAATTGATTGTGAATATTATAAAAATGCCGCTAGTACATAGCGGCATTTTTTATATAGAAACGGTTGATCTCCGTTTGCCAGTAAGCATCACCTGAGGAGAACAGGTATGTCCCAATGGCCGTTCAGCTTCAGTACTTTTTCTATTACATCTCTTACACAACCTTTGCCGCCGGCAAACGGAGATATGTATTTTGATACTTCTTTTATTTCGTTAACAGCATCGGCCGGGCTGCATGGGAGCCCGCATAGTTGCATAGCAGCATAGTCGGGTATATCATCGCCCATGTACAAAATGGTCTCATACGAGGTCTTTGATATCCGTGTTATACGCTCCAGAAATTCCTGCTTATTTTCTATGCCAATGTGTACTTCTGTAACACCCAACTTATGCAACCTGGACCTTACAGCCTCTGACTTACCACCAGAAATTATCCAAACATTATACCCTTTCTTAACTGCAAGCTGCAGGGCATAGCCATCTTTTATATTCATGCTGCGCAACATATGGCCATCTTCAGTAAGTACCAGGTTGCCATCAGTGAGCACACCGTCAACGTCGAATACAAAGGTGCGAACGGGTATAAATAATTCGAGGATATTCATTTTCCTAATTTGAAAATTTGAGGATATGAAAATTTGAAAATGTACAATTTAAATTAGTTATTTTAAATTATTTCTGGTTATCGCGCCACTCATATACCCAGCCGGATTGTATCATTTCCAGGTGGCCTTCATTGCTCTCTTCGCGTTTGCCTTCAAAATTGGGGATCTCAAGAATCCATTCCAGCAGCTCGGTAAAGCGTATGCGGTAGATCTTACTTTCTCCAAAGTCATCGCCAAAACGCTCGTATAGCTTCATGGCTATATCCTCGTGGTCGTTCCATTTTATTGGTGGTTCGTACATGTCAATTTGAAAATTAGTTAATTTGAAAATTTGATTACTCGCCAAGAAATTGCGTTTGATCGGGCAGCGTTACTTCAAGATAGCCTGAACCATTGACCAGTATACACTGGCAGCCCAGTCTTGAATTGATACGAGGGCTGACAGCACGGTCTATGAAATCTTCTTCTCGGTCGCTGATCTCAGGAACAAATTCATCGCCTTGCTCCAGGTACAGGTGGCATGTGCTGCATGCGCATACCATGCCACAATTATGATGCAGTTCAATATTATTTTCCAGCGCTACTTCAAGGATACTTTGGTCTGGCGATACATTCTCTATTGTTACCGGCGACAAACCCTTTTCTTCAAACTTAAACTTTATGGTGTACATGAAAATATTAAATAGAATTTCGGCAAAGATATGTTATCAGGAATGAAACTGTGGGGTAATATAAAGAATGATTATTGGGGTATTTAATGTCGCAAATTATATCAATGGCCGCTTGTGCCTATTCTTACCGAAATAATAACAATGCTATCACAGAGACAATAAAAATAATTACATAAGGGAATCTATATATAATCTTATCACGCAGACTTTTTGATTATTCTACAAAACTATAGTAAGTTGGGTTGGTAGCTATTTTATCGTAATTTTTTTTCAGTTCAACAAGCAGGCTTTCACCTAAACCTTCCCTAATGTCTTCATAGAGTTATAAGCTTCCGTTTCTTCTTGCTGTGCAGCGACAGATAAGATCAAATTATACCTCATTGTTTTTTTCTTTGCTGTCTTATAAGGTCGTGAGATTCTTCAACAGTGCAGGTCTTACTATTTCCCTTCAAATAATTCTCTGCTCGTTCATGCAGCATATTCAATTCTTCGGTAGTGTATATATATTGAGGTGCAATATCATTTTTAAAGAGCGTGTAAAGAGCCTCCACTTTTTTGTCATCAGTAATATCAATGTACTGATGAAGTTGTTGCCTTATTGCTGCACTGGTCGTGTGTTATATCCTTTCTGCAAAAGAAATTAATTATTGCTAAAACTATTGCAGCATTAAGGTTATTGAGGTATTTCGTCTTGCTCTTCCATGTTATTCTGAATAGATCCGGTGATGGCCTTATAAACCTTTTGCCATTGGGGATGGTCTTGCAGTAACCGTATTTGTTTGTCTACGGTGTTATTATCATGACGGATGGCCGGGCCTGTTTGCAGCTGCCGGGCAGATGAATTTTTTACACGGTCGAATGTCTGCTCTATGATGGGTAACAAAACAGAAAAAGGCAGATCGTTGTCTGCGCATATCTGCTCGCTGATGGCTAGCAGGTGATTGATGAAATTATTGCTGATAACGGCCGATAAATGTAACCATTTTCGCTGCTCGTACTTAGCTTCAAACAACACATCGCTTATGGCATGGCCCATTGCCAGCACACATTTTTTTGCTTTTTCAGATGAGGCCTCCCATGCGCAGGGTATATTTCTGTGATTGGGGAGGTTGTTTTTGAGTATGGAATAGACAGGCCATAGAACTGCGTAATCTTTGGTTGTAGTGATCGAGTCAAGATCTACGGCGCCCGCAGAGTGCAATAGCATGGTTTGCTGAAAAGATAATTGTGCGGCAACAGTATTAATAGCCGTATCTGAAACAGCCAAAATACAAATGTCAGCTTCACCATCTTCTATGTCTGCAATGCTTCCAAATTTGTCGGCAAGTAATGCCTCGGCAAGTTTGTGAGCGGCATCCTTGTTGCGGGAATATACGCCTACGCAATGGTGCCGGGCTGTCATCAGCCTGTTCCCAAAGAACCATGCAATATTACCTGTACCTATTATGCTAAAGGTCATTTTAGTTTTTTCTGTTAGCTACGTAGTGAGCTTCCATTATTTTATGCACCTGGTCTTTTAGTGCAGTTACGTCATTTAAAGTTAAGCCATTTGTGGGTATGGGCTCCAGGAAATGAATGGGTATGGGCATAGGTCTTGCCCATAGTTTTTTATTGTGCGGCAGTATGGCGCCCGTATTAAAGATGACACCGGGTATTATGGCTTTTTGCGACTTAATAGCTGTGACAAATGCGCCATCAAAAAAAGGCTGCATCGGCTCACTTGTTTTATTTCGGGTACCTTCAGGATAAAGGCACAGGTGTATGCCCTGGTTCAGTGTTTCGTGCATTTTATTAACGCTCTCCCGGCGGCTGTTTTCCTTTTTCCTATCGAGCAAAATGGAACCCGTTTTATAGATAACCCCAAACAATGGGATCTTCGAGATTTCTACTTTTGCAAGGGTTTTATTTGGGCCAGGTATCCATGGGGAAGACACCGGAATATCAGCTAATGAATTGTGATTAATAACCACTACATAGTGTTCTCCTTTTTTAAAATTTTTCTTTCCTTTACGGATGACGGGGCAAAAAACGAGCGGCATATAAACTCCCATCCATAAGCGAAAAACAGGGTGCAATGCTTTTGCCCTTGCAGGCTCTGGCAGTAGCGATATGATCCATATAGGAATAAAAACCACCAGCATTGTGATGGCAAATATGATCAGTGCATAAACAAGGAAAACCCGGCCCAATATGTTTTTAATGATCTTCATGGTTGTCTTCTTATTGGGCTGTTATGCTGATAAACTCCAGTCAATAGGTTTTTCTCCCTGCTCCTTCAGCCAGTTATTTGTTTTGCTAAAATGCCCGCAACCAAAGAATCCGTTATGTGCAGAAAAAGGAGAAGGGTGAGCTGCCTTCAGTACTTTATGCTTAGAAGTATCGATAAGCGCCTCCTTGTTTTGGGCAAACTTACCCCATAGCATGAAGACTACATTGTCTTTGTCTGAAGAGATGTGCTTAATTACTTCATCTGTGAAATGATGCCACCCCAGCTGGCTGTGAGACATGGGTGTGTTTGCCTCCACCGTCAGCGATGCATTGAGGAGCAGCACTCCCTGCTTTGCCCATTTTTCCAGGTTGCCGGTATGTGGTATTGGAATATCTAGGTCGTCTCTTAGCTCTTTGAAGATATTGACCAGTGATGGCGGCGGCGCTACGCCATCGGGCACAGAGAAAGAAAGGCCATGTGCCTGCCCGGCATTGTGGTAAGGATCTTGCCCTATGATCACCACCTTTACTTTATTGAACGGTGTACAATCAAAAGCATTGAAGATCAGCTTGCCGGGAGGATAAATTACCTTGCCTGCTTTCTTCTCTTCTTTTAGAAAATGTACTATCTGGGTAAAATATGGTTTGCTGAACTCACTCTTTAATTCTTCTTTCCAGCTAGGTTCTATCTGTACATCCATAACAAAGACATTGGAGCGGCAAATTTAAAAGAATAATTAATCAGAATGGCATTACTTCACATCCACATCCAGCACCTTATTGCCTTGTAAGTACCCTTCCAGCTTATCGCCGGTGGTTACGGGGCCTACACCTGCCGGTGTGCCTGTAAATATGAGATCGCCAATATTGATGGTGAAGTATTTAGACACGTAGGTTATGATCTTATCTACTGTAAAGATCATGTTGCGGGTATGGCCATCCTGCACTGTTGTATCGTTCAGCTTTAGCTGAAAGGCGAGGTTGTGAATGTCGGTCTCTACGGTTATTGGTACAAAATTGCCTACTGCGGCGCTGCCATCAAATGCTTTGGCGATCTCCCAGGGCAATCCTTTTTTCTGTTGTTCGCGCTGCACGTCGCGGGCTGTAAAATCTATGCCCAACGTTACTTCGTTATAATATTTATTGGCAAACTTCTCCTGTATGAACTTGCCGTTTTTACAGATCTTTATGACCACCTCGCATTCGTATTGCAGGTCGTCGGTAAATTCGGGATAGTACAGCGGCTTTTCCGGCAGCAGTATGGCGCCCTTGGGCTTCATGAAAATGACAGGCTCCGTGGGTAATTCATTTTTTAATTCTTTGGCATGGTCAGCATAATTTCTTCCGACGCAAATTATTTTCATAACGAACTCTTAGATTTACAGTTAATACAGGCTGTTGTCAACGGCTTATTTCTAACAACTCAAATTTGCCTATGTCTCGTGTAAAGTTAAAATTTCCTGATGAAAAACCATTATTTACTGTGGCTATCCCTGTTCGTATAGGCGATGTCAATTATGGCAATCATGTAGGGAACGACGCAATCCTGTCAATAATACACGAAGCGCGCATGCAGCTGCTGCGCAGTAAAGGCTACACCGAAATGAATGCCGGAGGGAATAGTATGATAATGGCAGATGTGATGATAGCCTATAAGGGAGAGTCGTTTTATGGCGATACCCTGCAGGTGAAAATATATGCGGAAGAAATAAAGGATCATTCTTTCGATCTGTTATATCATATCTCCGCAACCAGGGAGGGAATACCTGCTGATATAGCACATGCCAAAACCGGTATGGTTTGTTTTGATTATAGCTCGAGAAAAATTTCAGCTATGACGACAGCGTTTAGAAGCTTTTTGCAGGGGAATCAATGATCTGGTGAATAGCTATTTCCCAATTGCTGCTATTACTTCCGGATTGTCTGGGGTTGTTGATGAATAGAAGATATTGACCAGCTCGCCTTTTTCGTTGACCAGGTATTTCTGGAAGTTCCATTTTACCTTGCTGTCTTCAAAGGCATTGTACTTTTGCTGTGTAAGCCACTGGTATATGGGGGCGATACTGCTGCCTTTTACAGATATTTTGGCTGCCATGGGGAAAGTGACCCCGTAGTTCTTCTGGCAAAACTCAGCGATCTTTTCATTTGAACCTGGCTCCTGGTAAAAGAAGTTGTTTGCCGGGAAGCCTACTATTACCAGTTTGCCTTTGTATTTTTCGTAGAGCTTCTCTAACGCTTCATATTGGGGCGTAAAGCCGCATTTAGAGGCCGTGTTGACAATAAGTATTTTTTTGCCCTTGAACTGCGAAAAGTCTATCGTACCTCCATCGAGGCCCGCAACCTTAAAATCATAAATGCTTTTAGGGACATCGCCCTGCGGCTTTGGGGCAAAAAAGAAGGAGAACAATAACAGTGCGCAAAGCGACATTTAAGAATATTTATCTAAAGTTACGGAATAACCACTCTGCCGGATTGAATTCCCCGCTTTTTCAAATTATTTCATCTTATTTTTGAGGCTGAATGAGCGCACGCGTAATCCGTTTATTATTATTCACTATTATCTGTATAAGTGCCGGCTGTGCCAATATTACTACGCCTACCGGCGGCAAAAGAGATAAAATACCGCCTAAACTCGTTTCTATTGATCCGGCTGATTCTTTGTTGAATACGAGGGTAAGCAGGATAGAAATGCACTTTAATGAATATATCACCGTAAGCGATGCAGCAAAGGAGGTGCAGATATCGCCCATTTTATCCATTGCGCCCACTGTTACCGGCCTCAATAAACATGTGATCGTAAAGATCAAGGATACCCTGCTTGAAGATAATACCACTTACCGCATTTCGTTTGGCAGCGCTATAAAAGATCTGCATGAGGGTAACGCGTTCAAAAATTACACATACACATTTACCACTGGCGCTTATTTTGATTCTTTAGAGCTGCACGGTACGGTAATAAATGCAGCTACCGGCTTGCCCGATACTGGTGGCATATCGGTTGTATTATATAGCGCTACCGAAAAAGACAGCGCAGTAGTTAGACATAAACCTAAATATATTACGAATGCCAATGCCTCCGGGGCATTTACATTTAAAGGGCTGCCAAAGCGCAGTTTTACCATTTATGCGATCAAAGATGCAAATGGCAACCTTATCTACGATGGCCCCGAAGCTGGTGAAATGATCGCCTTTACAGCTCATAACGTATTGCCGGGCGACACTTCGGTTCCTCCCGTCAACCTACGGCTTTTTGCGGAAGTACCTGATACTGCTACTAAGAAAAAGATGGATTCTACGGACAATAAAAGGGGCCCTGGAGGGTTATCCGGCAGATCAAAACCCAGTTTCAGACAGCAAGCAGGGCTTTCGTATTCTGTAGGCGTAGATACTTCAAGTTCTGAACGGAGGACCTTTGATGTTACAAAGCCGCTGGATATTGTATTTAATAATGTACCGGTGCTTTTAAAAGAGAAGATCACGCTATCATACGATAGCCTGGGCTATACGGTGACGCCGGATATTTCTATCGCTTTTGATTCCATTCGTCCATCTGTGCTGCACATAAAGAGCCGATGGTCTGAAGACCAGGTATATACCCTGAAGTTGCATAAAGGGTTTGCAAAAGATACCGCTGGTGTAGAGGTAATGCCGGGTCGCTTTGTGTTCCGTACAAAAAATGATGATGATTATGGCAAAATAAAGGTGCACCTGCCAGGCAAGTACAATGCCCCAAAATATGTGCTGCTGGTAACGGCAGATAAAGACACCATATACCAGAAGCCTGTGCTGGACACCATAATAAATTTGGTGAAGCTAAGACCCGATAAATATACATTTCGTATTATTGTTGATAAGAATGGGAATGGGAAATGGGATAGCGGAGACCTGTTTGCAAAGCTGCAACCAGAGGAGGTGATACCCGGCCCCGACCCGGTGACCGTGAAAATGGGCTGGGATAATACCATAGATTTTGAACAAAAACCAAAACCACGATTTGATAGCAAACCGGATAAACCCGGCGCCAAATAACGGTGAATCATTTACTCAATTGTACATAGTAATAAACAACTAAGACTTAGCATACAAAACATGAAACACGCACTACTACCATTACTTCTTCTGCTAGCTGCTACGGCAGGAGCGCAGGAGCGCATGACACCTGAACTGCTCTGGACACTGCACCGTGTATCTGGTGATGCAGTGAGCCGTGATGGCAAGTTTGTTTATTACTCATCGAAGGTGGTAGACTGGAAAACGGAGAAAAGTGTTACCCACCAGTACCGGCTTAGCGTAACAGATGGTACGAAGAAAGAATGGACCAGCGAAGCAGGCAAAACCAACCTGCAACGATACGAAAAAGCATGGTATGCTAACTATGAGAATATACTCTATGAAAGCAAAGACAATGGCGAAACATGGCAGCAGATATACACAGGCCTGCAGGATGCGGAGAATGTGTGGGTATCGCCCAACGGGGAGTATGTAGCGTACTCTAAAGATGTGCTGGTAAAACCTATGATGGGCACGGACATTTACAGCGATCTGCCAAATACTACGGCAAAGGTGTACACTGACCTCGACTACCGCCACTGGGATACCTGGGAAGATGGCAAGTTCTCCCACATCTTCATAGCTAATATAAAGAGTGGTAAAGTGACCGATGTAATGGAAGACGAGCCGCATGACTGCCCGCAGAAACCATTTGGCGGGGCGGAAGACCTGGCATGGTCTCCGGATAATAAGGGGTTTGTATATGTATGCAAAAAGAAGTTTGGGAAAGAATACGCGGTGAGCACTAACACCGACCTCTACTACTACGATGTAGCTGCCGGCACAACTGAGAACTGGACCGATAAGATGATGGGCTACGATGTGAACCCGGTATTTAGCAGGGATGGCCATGTGCTTGCCTGGCTGAGCATGGGCCGTGACGGCTACGAAGCCGATAAGAACGATATAGTAATGATGGATGTGAAGACCAAGAAGAAAACCAACCTGACCGCCAAATGGGATGGGACTGTAGAAGGATTTATATGGGGCAACACCGATGGCAAGATATACTTTAATGCGCCGTATGAAGGTACTGCGCAGCTATTCTCTGTGAACGTAGCTGATATGGGTAACGGGCCGGTAGAGGTAGTGACCAAGGGGAAATGGGATATAAACGCGGTGATAGGGCAGGCCGGGGACGAGATCATAGTATCGCGGTGCGATATGAACCATGCCAGTGAGCTATTTGCGGTAAAGCCGAAGTATGGCGACATGCACCCGCTTACCCATGAGAACGACGCTATCTATGCTAACATCTCTATGAGCCAGACGACGCTAAGGTCTATCGCCACGCTCGATGGCTCTACGCTACATGCATGGGTTATCTATCCGCCTGACTTTGACCCGGCTAAAAAGTACCCGACGCTTTTATATTGCCAGGGTGGGCCGCAGTCGGCATTGTCGCAATTTTACAGTGTGCGGTGGAACTTCCAGCTAATGGCGGCCCAGGGATATATAATTATAGCGCCGAACCGTCGCGGTATGCCGGGCTGGGGTGTGAAGTGGAACGAAGAGATAAGCAAAGACTGGGGAGGACTGGCTATGCAGGACTACCTGGCTGCCATAGATGATATAAGCAAGGAAAGCTATGTGGACAAGAGCCGCCTGGGCTGCGTAGGCGCCAGCTATGGTGGCTATAGTGTGTATATGCTGGCAGGTATGCACAACAACCGCTTCAAGACATTTATAGCGCACGATGGCCTTTTCGACCTGAAGAGCTGGTATGGCACTACCGAGGAATTGTGGTTTGCCAACTGGGATATAGGTGGCGCACCATGGAAGCAGCCAGTACCTATGAGCTATGAAAAGTACAACCCTATCAACTTTGTAAATAAATGGAATACCCCCATAATGATAGTACAGGGTGGTATGGATTTCCGTGTGCCGATAGAACAGGGGCAAGAAGCTTTCCAGGCAGCGAAGATGCATAATATTAAAGCCAAACTGCTGTACCTGCCCAACGAGAACCACTGGGTGCTGCATGCGCAGAATGGCATAGCGTGGCAGCGGGAGTTTTTTAAGTGGCTGGATGAGACGTTGAAGTAAAACCCCTGACCCCTAAAGGGGAACCATATATTTGGCTTTTTATCTTGTGCTCAACTATCGGTGATGGTTGAACATATTTTTTTATTTTATACGTTTGTATTGACATTATCTGTGTATATTTTAAATATTTAAATTAAATTACTGCAATAATGAAGTGCGCTCTGGTAGCGGATTTGGCACCTGTTTTGGGGGAGGAGGAGGGTATGTTTTTCACTGCTCTGTCTTCTTATAAAAATTAATAAATTTATGTATTGAAGATGGCTATCTGCGACTAAGATTGCGCATGTGTTTTTTTTATAAGTGTTTACGTTTTGATTGCATAGTAAAATTATCATTTTAGAATCAGAGTAGTTACATTCGTATTAACATAATTGAGGATGAAACCTTTGATCGTACTTGTTGGTGTTTTCGTAGTTGCACTGATTGTGTTAAAGATATTTTATGGCGGCTATGACTATGCCTTTGCTGGCCGTATAGCTATGAGTGCTATGCTGGTATTTACCGCCATGGGGCATTTTGCATTTACCAATGGGATGGCCATGATGCTGCCGCCACTTGTTCCGTATAAAAAAGTAATGGTATATCTCACTGGTGTTTTAGAGATCGCGGCCGCAATTGGGTTGCTGGTAAGCAACTATCATGTACTTATAGGCTATTTCCTCATGGGGTTCTTTATCCTGTTGTTGCCGGCAAATATTTATGCCGCTATTAACCGTGTAGATCATGAAAAGGGAAGTATGGATGGAAAAGGCGTTGGTTATCTGGGGTTTAGGGTGCCACTGCAGTTGT
>JABDHF010000084.1 GCA_013285595.1 Bacteroidota bacterium | reverse complement strand
TGATGACGTCCAAAAGCCACCGCTTGGAATAGGAAAATAAATGTTGCCTGCAATTGGCGATAGGGCCAAAGCTTCTTCCACGCTGGGCAAGTACCAGTCGGTATAGCCGCCTGTAGTAAGCGACCGGCAATAACCGGCCGCAGTGTTTGTGCCGCAGTTGAACACTATAGTGGATGTATTGCTTGGGCCATCCCCAAATCCAGTTCCCGTTGAAAAACTAAGTGTATTGAAACAGCCCCATGGACGACTTACAATGCCCGAGTCTTTAGGGTACATGATCAGCCCATGCGGTGTCGTTCCGCTGTACCCGAAGTCGCTGGGCTGCAGCACATAACCCAATATCCCGCCCAGATAAGGGGAGCCAATACCGGCTACACTAAACGTTACCTCATTTCCATAAACTGTGCCCACGCTATTAGAGACGTATGCGCGCGCATAGTAGGTAACTAGCGGTGTTCCGCTGAATGTTTCGGTGAAAGAACTTAAACCCGCACCATCGGTAGTGAAAGAATCTGTTGCTATGGTGGGGTTTGAATGGGTGCCCCAGCATATGCCTTTGCCGGTGATCAGGACAGGGATTCCGAGGGGATTTGTTATTTCACCGTGAACAGCAGCTGTTTCGCTAACGGGAAAACCTGATAGCGTTACTGTAAGAGACGTAACTACAGTTACTGTGGGCAGGCTAGGCACTCCCGCCCATACGGGAGCGTGGCCATCAAACACCAGCACCTGGCCGGTTATGCCTGCGGGCAATACCACCCATGCGCTGCCGTTCCAGTACAGCATATCACCTGCAGTGCTGCCTGCGGGCATGCTGCTACCTACAGGCGACCACAGTGGCGCAGCAGGTGTGCCATTATTAATGTATAGCCCTGGCTGGGCGGCATCAGTTATGTATACCTCCAGGCCGTTGGCAGGCAGGTGTATGGCATCGCGCTGGGCGCCGGTCATACGGGGCATGAGTAATCCCTTAGACGACGAACTAACATCCAGCATTGCCGAGGTATCGGCTGCAGCGCCCGTGGTGTTTACAGATAGCCCCTGGCCCATAGCCGTTTGCATGTGCAGTGTCAGCGTTATTGTGGCAATAAAGGCTAGCAGGTAGTTTCTGATCATATAAATGGTTTTTCCTGGTTTCTATATTTATCGGCAATTTTTAAAAGCTGGTTATAGCGTATCTTACCCGGTTACATTATTTAATAAAAAGAGAAATATTTGCTTGCCCGTTAGTTGCAGTCCCGATTATTGCCGGAGGTATGTAGAAGCCCACCAGTATTGTAGACCCCGCAGCCACCGCGATATTTGTTGGAGTGACGCTGGTGTTTATACGATATGCCCCCGGTGCGAAAGTTATTGGAGTGAGCATTGCCAGCGGTAACTGTTGATAAAACGTTGAGTTGGGCGCCGCCACGTAAATAATAGGGGTAATTGTAGTAGGTATTGATAAGCCAGGCCCGTTGACAAAAGATGCCGACACCGAGGTAATGGTGCCGTTTTTTGGCACGGTGAATATACCTGGGATATCACCTGCCGAAAGGAGGGGATTTATAACGCCACCAGGAATAGGCCCTTGAGTAAAAGCGGGGCCTGAAAGGCCAAAAAGTTCAATATAATAATCGGTACCAGTGGGCACTGAGTTCAGCGTTGCCGAAAAAGGAACTATCGACCCCGGGTTGTCAGTAGCTATAGGCGTCCATGCCGGCGCTGCAGGTGTGCCATTATTAAGGTATAACCCCGGAGTGCCATCGGTTACATATACCATAAGGCCGCTGGCCGGCAGGTGTATGGCGTCGCGCTGTGCACTCGTCATACGTGGCATGAGCAATCCCTTTGACGACGAACTAACGTCGAGCATTGCCGATGTATCTGCAGCGTCGCCAGTGGTGTTTACAGATAGTCCCTGTCCTTTTGCAGTTTGCGTACATAGCGCCAGCAAAGCCGTAATAGCCACGCCAAGCAGGTATTTCCTGATCATGTTAAGTGTGTTTAATTCGATTTGTGTATCGGTGTACAACAAAATAACTGCAACCGGCTTCAAAAAAGGCATAAACCGGCAACGTTAGCTATATGATAACATTTACGCAACTGTCCCGGGCATATTGCTCGCCTGCATCGCTGTAGCCCCGGCCCCATCAGGCAATGTTTGATCATTAGAGTGGTTTGTCTGTTCATTTACACTTTAAAAAAGCACCCTATGAACATATCTTTCAGCTTTATTTTTAGAAATAATTTATTGACCAGAACGACCGGATGGCCGCTACGCCTGGAGAAAAAGAGCCATTTTTTGACCAGGGAACAGTAGAATTACCTGAAAATTCAGTAAAACGGCTATCATGTATGTCGATCTCGCTCGACGACCAAAATTCAAGAGCAGAAAAAATGTAGTAGGCAACTGGCGATATAGCATCACACTCCCCGCTGCTAGGCAGGTACCAGTCGGTATAGCCGCCTGTAGTCAGTGCCCTGCAGTAAGCGGCCGCAGTAACAGCGTTTCATTAATTGGGAACCAAACCGGCGAGATCAGGGAATAGAAGCGTCCTTTGTGGGACTAAGACGAAGAGGTATTAATATATATGCAGATCATTCCGCGCCATTAATGAAAGTCATTTTGCAAGCAGTATTGGCTTGCTACAGCTTAATCGAAGAGGTTCCTTTCCCCCTCACATTCAATCCCCGTAACTTTCCCTTACAAATGGCCGGTCATACATCAAAAATCTTTTGTACATATCTCATACCTCTCCCATTATCCGTAGCATCCACCACACAAGAAAAACACCCCACCCGCTCCCCCAAAATCACCCTAAAACCCAAGCCAGGCAACACTTTCATTTTTACGAGCAAATCCGTGTCATCCTTTACTGCAGGCAAGATTTTCATTTCACACTCACTCGGAAACAACTATATTATTATATGACGAAACAGAATAATTCGAATAAAATTTTAGAGGTATGCAGAAGCAGATCACAATAAGAATAGCCTTGGCGCTTTTTATTTTTTCAGGTATGCTTTTGGGTTGCGACGCTGAAAATACCACCCCGGCACAAAATCAATTCCCAAAAGTTAATAGCGTTGATACAACGGTTACACCAGCTAACGAAAACAAGGCTAACCTCTTAGCTGATCCAAAAATCATTGATGAGAAAGATATTGCCGACCTGTTGTCAACAAAAGAGAAAAACCCCGTTAAGGTCAACGATGTAACTTTAAAATTTTCATCAATTGCTCCCGGCAAAAAATGGGTACATGATAATTATGGGGATTCATACCTCTATAATGATGCAGAGCGGGGAAGTATATATATGATAGCAAGGGTTGCTATCAGTGCCGATTCAAAAGATCCACAGTTGCCGCCAATATCAGTAATTTGTTTAGACAATAATAAGCTTTCGGTACTGGGGGATCTCAGCTATTCATTTGTAAAGTGGGAAAGCTATGGCGATTTTTTAGGCAATTATGCTGATTATGGCAACGACTTTGCGCATACTAAAACAATAGGATTCAATTGTGCCCATGAAATGGCAGATTCTTTTTTAAAGAAAACGATATTCATCGCCGTCAAAAACGACAATGTATATGGCAGGCATGAAGATAGGTTTGGGGAACCACCTATTACTTACAGGGGCCGCAACAACGATGACACCTTAACCTATACTGATTTTAAAAAAAATTACACGATTGTAAAAGTTTTCAATAAAAACCATGCTTCAACTTCGGCTAATTAAAATAAAGAAATAGACCTAAGGTAGATTCTATGCACAAGAAAACACATCATCCGCTCCCCCAAAATCGACCTAAAACACAAGCCAGGCATCACTTTCATTTTTACGAGCAAATCCGTGTCATCCTTTAATCCTCAAAAAATCCGTGATTCAGACATCATACGAACCCACAGCGCTACGCAACATCTCCCTCTCCCAGACTGCCCTGAGCTTCGCCGAAGGGGAGAGGCCTTCACCACACAAGAAAAACACCCCACCCACTCCCCCAAAATCGACCTAAAACACAAGCCAGGCATCACTTTCATTTTTACGAGTAAATCCGTGTCATCCTTTAATCCTCTAAAAATCCGTGATTCAGACATCATACGAAACCACAGTGCCACGCAACACCTCCCTCTCCCAGCCTGCCCTGAGCTTCGCCGAAGGGGGGAGGCCCGGGGAAAGGTCACTCCTTCACAAACTTACTCACCTGCGCACCATTGGCCCTCAACAAGTAGACTCCCGTCGGCAGCGCCGATACATCTATCCGTATCTCCTGGCTGCTGCCATTAAATGTATATAGTGCCTGCCCCATAGCATTGGTGATCACCAGGCTTGTTACCGGGGCAGCAGAGGCAACGGTCAGCTCTTTTTGTGCCGGGTTTGGGAAAACGGAAATATATGCCGGCGTATTAATATTATTTACCAGCGTATAGGCAGGCGGGCCAAAGCGCTTAACGGTGGCCTTGCTGAAGTCCGCGCCATCCTGGTATGCCGCATACACCGTGCCATTTTTATCCAGTGTTATAGATGGCCACACAGCAAGCCCTGTGGAGAATCCTATATTGCCTACAGTGTCCCAGGTGGTGCCGTTGTAGTGCATCACGGTGGCCTTGTTACCTGCTTCGTTGTCCGTATAAATTACATACGGCATATTGTAAGCATCTAAGGCAATACTGTTGAGAAACGTTATTCCCGGGGTAAATGCAGGATAACCAATGTATCCCCACACTGTGCCATTGTACTTCATCACACTGGCCTTATCTCCGTGTGCTCCGTCCTCGTATACCACATAAGGCAACCCATCGGTGCCAAGCGCTAATGATGGCTGAAAAGCCGGCCCTCCCGAAAATCCTTGTATGCCCACCGTCACCCAGTTGCTGCCATTGTAGCTCATTACTGTTGCCCTTGCGGTGTCGGCAGAGTCGGTATACACTACATAAGGCATATTGTTCATGTCTATTGCTATGCCTGTATTCTCTGCTTTCCCTATTGATACCGCAGCGTTGCCCACTATGGTCCAGCTACTGCCGTCATACCTCATACAGTAGGCCTTAAAAGTATCGGTGGAATCCTGGAAAACAACGTAAGGCAAGCCGGCCGTATCCATCGCTATCTTTGTGAAGTTCACATTCGGGCCGGAAAATCCCCTGTTGCCCACCACTACCCAGCTTGTGTCGTTATATTTCATTACAGTAGCTTTGCCGCTACTGTCCAGGTCTTTATAAACCACGTAGGGAGCACCTTTTTTATCCATGGTCAAAGATGGATAGTCTACAGCCCCGGCAGAAAATGCAGCATAACCGATCGGCGTCCAAATGCTTCCGTTATACTTCATCACAGTCGCTTTGCTGTAGTTGGCTACGTCTTTATAAACAACATAAGGCACCCCCGAAGCATTACATACAATGCCCGTGTTCTGTACAATGCCCGGCGAAAATCCGGAAGTTCCTACAGTTACCCAGCTCTGCCCGGTAGCGCAATGCGCCAGTAGCAGTCCACAACTCAAAGCGATAAAAAGAAGTACATTTTTCATGTCACGATGTTTATAAGTTATAGGTACCTTATTAGAAAGCCATGTTTACAGCCGTACCTTATGAACATCTGCGCTACGTTTTTCATACTGTCGAAACGCATTTGTAATTAATAGGGTATTATGCAGTCCGTCTTTACTATTGCTCCACAGCAGCCTCTACCCCGCATCATTTGCCTTATCTTCGGGTCGAATAAGGCACATATTTGCAAGTCATTAATACTTACTTACTGATAATTCTACTTTTTTAAAACCAAAATTCTCGTCTGATATAAGAGCATCTGACTTTTTCAATAAATCTTCCTGTGTTATGCTACCCGCAACAAACTTCTGAGCGAGAGCTAACGGAAAAATAAAAGCAGCCGACTCTATTTTGTTATGCAACAAATAATCTTCACTTAGGTCACCGCTGCAATAGGTGCAGGTAATAATAAGGCTATTTATAAGATTAGGCGGCAATTTATCACAGTTACTTAGTACAGGTAATATAAGGTCCATTACAGCCTTAGCGGCTCTCTGTTTTTGATCGAGTTTTACATTGTCATAGATCGCGTCACCGCAAACATCTGGTAGTACTAATGCTAATGATTTTTCATTGACAACGCAAAAGCCAATTGGATTATCTTTGTCAAAATAAAAAGAGACGGGCATATGATCCCACCAGCTAAAATATTCTTTGAGTACTTTACCGTTCTTCTTAATAATAGCTTCTCTTTCAATAGGATCCTTTACCATTGCCAAAGTGTCTATATATCGCATAATAGCATCAGCCGTTGTTTTTGAGGAAGCGGGGGCATATCCATTCTTTGGCTTTTTTCTATTTTTAGATAGACTGTCCCTATACTTAAATAGCGCAGCTGAGCCGGCCTGTATATCTTTCAGGCTTTTTGTAGCGTCAACAAATTTATGAAACAAAGAGTCGTCCTCTGCCTGTTCTATTTGTTCATTTTTCCGGTAGGTAAGCAGGTACATACTGTACGCGCCATCATGGCTCGTATTGAACGTAATGTAATCTTTTAATGGCAAAAAGTCTTTCTCTTTATACTGAGCGGGAGCCACAAAAGGGATAAGAAGTAATAGGAATAAGATTTTCATATTTACTAATTGCAAAAAAATAGTTCGTCAAATAGATCGGTGTATTTAGTTTACTAGTTCAATACATAGCCCAGGCCTACTGCTCTACCGCAGCAATCACCTTAGCGTCATTCGCCTTTATCTTCGGGTCGAACACCGCTACCAGCGCGCCCTGCTCATTGATCAGGTATTTCTGGAAGTTCCACTTTATCTCGGTAGTGCTGTAGTTGTTATAAGCCTTTTCTGTAAGCCAGTGGTATATGGGCGCCATTTCATCGCCACGTATCAGCACCTTAGCCGCCACGGGAAATGCTACCTTATAATCTTTGCCTGCCGTTGAGCGGCCCGGCTTTGAGCCCGGCGCCACCGCAAAGTCATCCGCCAAAAAGGCGATGATCACCAGGTTGTCCTTATACTTTTTATACAGGTCGTTCAGCTGGGTATACTGCTGGTCGTTGTCGTTATCTGCCGGGGCATTCACTATCAGTATCTTCTTGCCCTTGTAGTCTGCAAGGTTAATAGTGCCACCATTATAGGCTGCCACCTTTATGTCGTATATGCTCGCAGGCACATCTTTCTTCACCGGGGTGAAAGCACATAGAAACACCAATAGCAGCAGGGTACATAACCTCATAACATAAAACTTTATCTGCTAAAGTAGCTATTATTTTGCTCATGTTGTTAACCAGTTTGTAATTATAAACAAAACCTATAAAACTAATTACATTTTCCTACCTTTATGCAGTTACGGCTATAAAATTAATGGCCGGGTATGCAACCAGTCCGCACGGTTGCATACGGGGCGTAATTACCTTACTTCCTCCACCTGCCGCGAGACAACAACTAATAACTTAAAATGAACAGTCAATCTATACCAGGTCTGCCAGGTAGCAGGAAGTTTGCGTATTTCTCCACCTGCAAGTTGCGCAGCGCTTTTCTATCTATCGTTACTGCCATCATTCTTTGCTCATCACAGAGCCATGCACAAGGCGTCTGGCACCCCATAGCCGACAGCGCCCCGCATTATAACAATGGCGTTATGCTATTAATGACAGATGGCACCGTGCTGGTAAAAAACTCATCGGGAAGCTCAGATGTGTATGGCCGCGCCTGGGACAAGCTGACACCAGATGCTTACGGCAGCTATATACATGGCACCTGGAGCACCATAGCAAAGATGACCGACTCGCGCCTGTATTTCTCCTCCCAGGTATTAAAAGATGGCTCAGTATACATAGCCGGTGGCGAATATGGCACAGGCCGCACCAGGGGCGAAAGATACTATCCTCAATACGATGCATGGGAAGAAATAGCATTACCTGTAGCCACAGACACCATCTCTGATGCTAACTCTGAGATACTTGACGATGGCCGGGTGCTGCAGGCCACAGTAATTGCCGGAAGCGATCTGTCGCACCACACTTATATCTACGACCCGGCTACCACTTCTTATACCGCCGGGCCGCCTACATTAGGCTCCGACAATGAATCGGCATGGCTAAAGCTCCCCGACAACAGTATCCTATTCATGGATATCTACGCAAGCACAGCTGAACGCTACATCCCTGCCACCCACACCTGGGTGAGCGATGCAAACGTACCCATATCGCTCTACGACCCTTATGGTTTCGAGACCGGCGCAGCATTTATGCTACCCGATGGCAGAGGCTTTTTTATAGGCTCTGTAAATAACACCGCCTATTACACACCTTCAGGTTCCTCAGCACACGGCACATGGGCCATAGGGCCGCATATACCAGATTCACTGGGCGCGCCCGATGCCGCCGCCGCCATGATGGTCAACGGCCATATCCTTTGCGCTTTCGCGCATACTCCCACCAGCGATAGCACCGTGTTCCAGGATCCTATGTCGTTCTACGATTTTAACTACGGCTTAGATTCCTTTACACGCATACCTGCACCTAACGGTATGGACACCATTCATGCGCCGTCTTACAACTCTAATATGCTTTGCCTGCCCGATGGTTCCGTTCTTTATGGCTCTTTAGGCAGCGATAAGTATTACGTTTACCAGCCCGAGGGCGCACCACTCGCCGCCGGCAAGCCCAAAATTGACAGTATTATCCGTATAGGCGGTACCTGCGATTCATTCCTGGCTATAGGCAAAGGTTTCAACGGTATTACCGAAGGCGCTGCTTATGGCGACGACTGGCAGATGTCTACCAACTATCCATTGGTAAGGCTTTCGCTAAACGATGCAGTATATTATGCACCCACCTACAACTGGACCAGCACCGTCGTGATGCGCGGTAATAAGCCCGATACTACAGTGTTTGTACTGCCAGCAGGCATGGCCGATCTTAACTATGCGCTTAAAGTGGTGGCCAACGGCAACCCTTCCGATTCTGTTTCCTTCAATCCATGCGGTGCTGCTCTTGTTTCTCAGGTCAGTAACGTAACTGGCGCAAAAAGTGCACTCAGTGTTTACCCTAATCCGGCAAGCCGGCAGGTGGTGGTAGAATACACTGCTAAAGCCATTGGCAAATGCACTATCAGGCTAATAGACGTTTATGGCCAGGTAGTGAAACAGGAGATCCGTAGCGAAGTATACGGAAAGAACACCTTCTCCCTGCAGCTAACAGAGGTAAAGCCAGGCGCATATACCGTTGAGCTAATTGATGGCTCAGGCGTGTCCAACACAAAATTAATGGTACAGTAATACTTTAAGACACAGTCATGCCGATCCTCCTATCAGGAAAATCAGGGTTCAGATATAAACACACCTGCGTTATCATACTCCTGCTGCTTGCGGCATATACTTCTATAGCCCAAACAAAAAAGACAAGCCAGGCCGACAATCTCAGTATCACAGACAAAACATACAGCGACACTACCGATGAATACAAGCTCCCCGATCCAAACGACGTACCCGGAGTAGACGACGATCACACCATTACCACGCAAACCACGGAATACATAGCGCCGGTTGCGCCCAAAAAACCTCAAGGACTTTCCGAACCTGCTCAACCGGCTACATTAGTAGCTAAAAAAATGCCTATGCCGGCATTGCCAACCCCTACACCCGACCAGCAGGTATATCACTACCCGGAATATATGCCGCGCCCCCCGGTTGACATAAAAAAATACCTTCGCGACAACATCCATACCCCCGCTGGCGAAAAAGCAAAAGGCATACATGGCACTGTAGTTGTAAACTTTATCATCAATGAAGATGGCAGCCTTTCAGATTTCAATATCCGCAAAAGCCTCAGCGAAACCTGCGATGCAGAAGCTATCGGTATCATCCGTAGCATGCCGCATTGGCTGCCCGGCATGATGCCCGGCCACAAGGTCGTAAAAACCACCTACGATCTGCCCGTGACATTTGAGTAGGTGGCAAATGCAATCTTCATCCGGCCATATTCGCTAAGGTGAACATTCATTCCCTATGTGTTGCAGGTTTCCTGTCATATCGTTGTTATTGCCTCCACTTGGCACGGTTATTACTACCCATAGTAATAACTAAAGGCAAATGATAATGAAAAAGATGATCCCGGTATTTGCAATTGCGTGTATGGCAATGTCTTGCAGCGACAATGCAGCAAAGCAGGCGCAAATAGATGCACAGCAACATACTATGGACTCTATGAAAATGGAACTGGTGAAGAAGCAAACAATAGACTCCATGAATGCCGTAGCCGCTCAGCAAGTCGTGGCTCAGCCGGTTGTCACTGAGCAGCAAACTGTGACCACAGTTCACCATGCCGCACACCACCCAGGCGGTGTTACCCACAATACCTATACTGCAAATACTACCACCAATTATGCCGCAGCTCCTACCCCGGTTGCCACCGCTGAACCGAAGAAGAAAAAAGGATGGAGCGCTAAAGCAACAGGTACAGTAGTGGGCGCAGGGGTAGGTGCATTATCGGGAGCATTGATAGATAAACGTAAAGGTGAGGGTGCGGTAATTGGCGGCCTAATAGGTGCCGCCGGTGGCCTTGGCACAGGCGCCATTATTGATAAGAAAAAGAAGGATAAGGAAAACGAAAATAAATAAGCAGCGATACACTGCAACAAAAATAGTGCAGCAAGCAAGGTGAGAAAGGTAAATGTGTCACAGCCCCTAAAGGTGTGGCACATTTTTTTGAAATGCAAATCGAATAAATTATATCATTTGTACCGGCTTTGTCATATCCCGGAAACTGCTATCTTTGTTGCATGATCCTACGACAGATATTCCTGGCCACGGCCATCATGGCAGCCGTAACCGCCTCAGCCCAAAGTACAACCAATCGGCCCGATGTAACGGTGAAAGGCACTAACGCTACGCGCCCTGTATATTCCAATGTAGAACAAATGCCTACACCTGCTTTCGATATAAAAAAATATCTTGCTGATAACCTTCACTATCCCGCAGAGGCGAAGCAAAAAAATGTGGAGGGCAAGGTAATAGTGAGATTCGTAGTAAATGCCGACGGCACGGTGGCTGATTGTGAAGCGATCAAAGGCATCGGCAGTGGCTGTGATGAAGAAGCCCTGAGCATAGTAAAAGGTATGCCCCGCTGGAATCCCGGCAAGCAAAACGGCAAAGCTGTAAATACTTATTACACGCTTCCGGTCATATTCAGCCTGGCTA
>JABDHF010000083.1 GCA_013285595.1 Bacteroidota bacterium | reverse complement strand
ATAAGGGCTGGCTATTTTGTTTTTGACACTTTAACTCTTTTTGAAAGCGGGCCTTTTTTAGCTTCAAGAATGTACATGCCGTTTGCCAGTTGCTGACCTACAGTAATGGTTGTTCCTGTTGGCTGATGCTCTTTGTGATCAACGATCCTGCCGGCAACGTCGTACACAGTAATATCTGCGAACTCAGTAGCGTTACCGTCTACCTGCACAGATAATGCATCGCTGAATGGGTTAGGGAATGTGTTCATTACCAGGCCATCTTCCATAAGCACCATAGAGGTAGTTTCTTCTTCAGATGCAGAATTTCTTGCCGCACCGCTACAGCTGGTAATGGAGCCCAGGTAGTCGTTGTGGAACAGGCAGAGTTGCAGCAGTATTTCCAGTGCGCTCATAGACCTTACATCTGGCAGGTGCGTGCAATCAGAAACGTGAGAACAGAAGAACTTGCCGAAATGTGCGTGGTCTACTATGTCTGTAACACAAAGGGTAACAGTATGTTTAATATCTTATTCGCTTGTTAATGGTAATGATTTGTTATTGATTTGAGAGTTGATTGCTATGTGATTTTTGTGTCTTAAATAGGCGTTTAGACAAAGGAATTTCATTGAATTATGGCAGATTACTCAGGTATTAAAGGCACATTATTTAGACAGCTTTATAATGGGCAAATTGTCATAGAGTAGTTATTAACAGAGCGGTGTAAATGAACAATGACCAACCCCGCAGTAATTTTGCAGTAGAAATTAAGCTTCACAAAATAATAGCAGGCCTGGTGAATAAATTTAACGACGTATTTCTCGCAGCCAGGTATTACTGCTTTCACCAGGATGAATATCACGAGCGCGATTGCTTCCAGGTGATCTCTGAGATCGCCAAAATTCCATTGAGCAATTTAGACTTTTACTTAAATGTGTTGAGAAGCCTCGACATCATACAGTATTCCTGGTCGCACAGGTCTATTCAGCTAACTTCACAAGGCGAGCTGAAGGAAGCATTTGTATTATCCTAGGCTGCTTTTAAACTATCAGTAAAATAATCGCTACCGGCAAATATCGCGCCGGCATTCTAATGCTGCCCTGTATGTAGCCACAGTAGCGGATTTCGACTTCATTGCTGCTTTATAGCCTTTATATATCCGTGTTCAAAGGGCATGTTGATATACTGTTGATAAATCAAAAACTCCCCGAAATAAAGCACACTTACCCCAATTATATAAACGGCAAAAAAGTACTTCCTACTTTAGTGTCGTAATCAATAACCCTTATTAAAGCTCTAAAAATGGAAGAAAAAACAAGTTCTTTAATCGGCATTCTTTACCTGTTAGCTCCCCTGGCTTTTTTTGCAGGAGTTGTTTATACGGTTATCCGTATGTTGATATAACAGCAGTGAAAAAGAATGAGCTAGCTGTACGGAAGCAAAAGGATGCCGGCAACATTAAAAAACTATCACCATTCCAATTATTAACAAGGTTATAAAAACAAGAACAGATCATGGCGCGCAAAGTAAAGAATTTCTATTACAACAATCCCGTTATGGCATGCTTTGTAGCAGCATTAATGGGCCCCGTAGTAACTGTAAGTGCATACTGCCTTATGGGCGGCACGTTTAAGTAAGCAGTTGCTACTTTAAAGAGCATGAGTGCAGAAACACACCGGTAACTTAGTAACATTGTAGAGTCTGTTATTAATAGTTGCCGGTGTTGTTTTTTTTCGGAGAGTAAAGCAGTAGAAATGATGCGCAGCGCTACGCTTCTTTATATGGTTTTAAGTTAGGTATCCAGCGGGGTACCTTTTTTTTGTAGGCTGCGTACGGCTCGCCAAAGCGTGCAAGCATATCTGGCTCTTCTTTAAAAATAAAGAAAGCCGTGTTTACAAGTGAGAACATTATCCCCCAGATAAATATTCCCCTCGCATTCAGAAACAGCGCCTCACCCAGCAATATCGCTACTACCCCGGTTATCATCGGGTTTCTGCAGTAGCGGTATGGCCCGCGTATTACCAGCTTTTGCGTAGGCTGCCACGGTGCAAGTGTTCCTTTGCCAAATACTTTAAACAGGTAAGTAGTGTACAACTGCAGCGGCAGGCCAAAACTAAAGAGTAATGCGCCTGCTATCTTAGCCGCCATAGGCTGTTCTTTAAACAGCGGTATTCCCGCACTGTATAACAGGTAGGGGATAACCACGGTTACAACAAAAGGTAGCGCCATCATATCGCGCAGGTGAATTAGGAGGGATGGGCCTTTATCGGACATGGTGCGGGTAGTTTCCATTATGGCAAATATACTTAATGCCATAATCAGAAACATCATCGCCGACGCCAGTCGTTTTACTTCTTTTTCATTAACGGTATCTGCAGGTTGGTAGGCCTGTTCTCCGGCGTATCAAATGCGCGGCCATCTACGTGCTTGCTCCCCATAAACAGCAGATCATTTACGATATAGATGAGATCGTAGTCTACGTATATTTCATCCTTCAGGCCAAAGGCAGGGAACGCTTTGCCCTTCACATCCTGCATTACATTTACCTCCCACTTATTAAACCCCGGTGTTGGCGCCTGGTTTATGGCATCGGCAAAGCCCTGGTGCAGTGGTGTTATCTCGTAGGCTTCATCGGTTATGTAATCCACACTGTATGCGCCCTCGGCAACGGGGTGTGGCCCTTTCCATTCATTACGCCCTTTGATCACGATCTTCGCCAGCGGCACTTTGCCGCCTGCATCAGCATAGTTTATAACACTGCATATAAATTTATCATCGGGCATAAATACAAACGATCGCCAGCAATAGAAAGGTATTATACTACCCGGATTCTTACGATCTTTAGAAGGGCGAAGTTCGGTAACTATACTTACCCATTCGCTGCTTTGTATAAATTGCTTTGTTTGTTCTGCTGTCATGGTTATATGTTTGAGATGACAAAGGTGTTATCTTTGGGCAGATAAAACAAGCGCGTAACACAACATTGATAGTACATTATTATAGACCATGCCCACCCCCAGGAAGAACAAAAATTTCAACCCCAATAACTGCCCCGTCACTCATTTCTTAAACAAGATAGGCGGCAAGTGGAAGCCCCTGATCATCTACGCCATCAGTAAGAATGTGAACCGCTTCAGCACCCTGCAAAAGGCGCTGCCTGTCATCAGCAAGCAGATGTTGGTAAACCAGTTGCGGGAACTGGAAGAAGACAAAATACTGGAGCGCATCACCCACGACGGAGCGCCGCTAAAAGTGGAATACAAGATCACACCCTATGGCGAAACTATACTGCCCGCGCTACTCATCATACAAGACTGGGGCATGCAGGACATGAAATTGAATGCAGGCTCTACGGGTTAGTATCCGCTATTGGCGGTATTTTTCAAAACCAGCCATTCGCTTCCGGTTAGGACAGGTGTATAATTAGATTGGTCGGCATGTATTATGCTAAGAATTGTATCTGCCCTTTTTTTTGAATCAGGATGAGTACTGATCCACTCCATTTCCTTTGGAATACCAGCATGCATATCCGCCAGTTTAAGCATAATATTTGCAAATCCTTTCGGGTTAATGTGCGCTTGCTCCAGGTAACGAACGCTTATTTTATCAGCCTCGCTTTCTTGTTTTCTTGCAAATGCAGTGGAGGACAGTATTTTTATTATCTGGCCTATAACAGCTGAATTACCGTTCGATGCTACTGCCGCCAGCAATCCTATTCCCAATTCATTTAACAGCCTTTTCATCACATGGTTAAGCTGTATATGCCCCATTTCATGGCCTATTACTCCGCATAGTTCTGAAACGCTATCGCAACGATCAATAAGCCCTGTATAAATGATGATATGATGGCCTGGAATTGCAAAAGCATTTACCTCATCGCTGCGTACCAGGTGTATCGCTATATCAGCTGGCGAGATAGAATTAGCAATACAGATCCTGCTTTTTATCGTATTCAGCACCACCTGCACACTGTCATTATTTATTTCCTTGTTACTTTTTTTAATGCCGTCTATAACCAGTTGACCTATTTTATCTTCTGTTCGCCTGTTTATGCTTTGCAGGTGCCAGTATTTCATGAAATCGATACTACTTAGCCCCCCAAACAATGTGAGGAAGAGAATAACAAGGACTAAAAACTGAAAGAAAACCTTTTTCATAGGGAACAATATATAGTGCTCAGTTACTCCTTTGTTTTTTGACCAGAAGTGCGGCATATCAGGTCTGTTAGCGGCCCCCAAAACCACCATTCCACATGCTGGCCTTTCCGCACCTTTATAGCGGCATTGATCGTGAAAATAAATTCTATAACGTTGAAAGTGAAAATCGTTATAACATAACCAATGTATTCATTGGAAAGCATATTATCCCCAAATATTATTGACATGGTCCACGAAAACCCAATAGCATTTACAATCAGCAGCGTAAGTTGCGATACCAGGGTTTGCGTACAATGCCAACGCACAAATAAAGTACTCTTGCGATTGGAAAAGTAAAAAATGACCGATGCCAGTAAATTGACAATGGGCAACGGCAGGCCTACCATTACGGCCAGCAACGACATAAGATAGCCGTTAGAAGCTTTCTCACGTTCCATATCGTTAGATGCATATTCTGCAAGTATACTCATGAGGTATATTTATAAATGTTCCATGCCCAGTTCGCCGCTACCAGCAATATTAGCGAAATAGCCACCCACCTCTTTCTGATAATAAGTTCTGCTGCATTATAAAAATTATAAAAACTTTGTTTGTGTGTTGCAAGATCTGCTACTATCCAAAATGGTAATATAACGAGAAGTATAGCTACAATAAACCCAATAGGATTTGCATATAGCGCATCTGCAAAATGCATCCTTGTGATATCAACTACAGACTTTGTGCTTCCGCACGATGGGCAGGGGAGTCCCGTAGCCGCTTTAAAAAGGCATACACTTACCATGTTATGCGAACTGGCTGAAGCATAGTTTATACTATTGCAGGCAACCCAAATCCCGCCCGTCATACAACAGGCAAGTATGAGCAGATATAGCCATTTTTTTTGCATTGCTAAGTATTAGTATAACATTTTTTGCAGATTAGCATAATTCAGTTCCCTGGCTCTCCCCATGATCATGAACCAGTCAACTATTGTCCATATCCCCAAACCGCCGCAGGTAAGTAATTTCCCCACGCCAAGGCCAGTATCGCCTATTATAAAACGGTCAATACCAAAGTGCCCGCCAAACAGAGATATAAGTAGCATAGAGGTGGGGTCCTTAAGGCTTACAGTTTGTATCATTAAGAATTTGGAGTCATCAGCTCTGCTCAGCATATCGCTGATCTGGGGTATCAGGTGGCTTTCAAAATATTTTGAGTTAGTAGCAATATAAATGTCTACTTTTTGTTGTTCCATTATGTGTGTGTTTAGACTGGTGAATCTAAACAATAAGTAGCATTTATAATAGTTAGGTAGTGCAATTTTTATTAAGTGACCATCTTTCAAATGCCTTATGTCTTACCATGCGCATCATTTTATGGTTGACTTAAAGTGCGGTAACGACAGCCTGAACTTGACTGCAACGTACCTGATAAGGAAAACAATGGTAACGCAGATGGCTATGGCCGCATCCCTGTTTACATGCATATAAAGCAACAGCAGGTATACGGTAGCGCCGGCCAGGCATGCGGTAGCATATATCTCCTTGCGAAAAATAACAGGTGTTTCATTGGTTAGCACATCTCGCATCACACCGCCCATTACTGCCGTAAACATACCCATAATAGCAGCAATAGGCGGCGCTACGTGATACATCAGCGCTTTCTCTGTGCCTAATATCGTAAACATGGCAATACCTATACTGTCAAAAATAAACAGCGTCCTGCGCATCCGGGTAAGCGGGTTATAAAATATACTTGTAAACACAATGCCAAAAATGATCACATAAATAAGATTAGGGTCTGCTACCCATGACAGGGGATAGCTGCCCAGCAACACATCGCGCAGGCTACCTCCGCCAATTGCGGTAATAAATCCTATAAAGGTAGCGCCAAACCAGTCGGGCTTTGATTTCTCATTGGCAACAATGGTGCCTGATGCAGCAAAGAAGGCAGTGCCCAGCAATTCCAGCGCATATAGTATGGTCATAGCAGTTGCAAAGCTCACAAATTACTATTCTTCTGCAAACAGGAAGTGATCATTTAATAGCCGGCATTTCTGCTTACTTATTCACAATACGTTTTTTTGATATCACAGCTTATTCACTTGTGCCTTAAAGGCCGTAGCATCTACCTCTGCGATATCTATTGTGTAACGTCCACTTGTTACCGGGGTCAGGCTATTAATGCCTCCATAGAATTTACCATTTATCAGTGCAAACGCAACAAAGTGTATAAATATATTGGGTGTATGCCTTTCCGTAAATACTCCGTTGGCATAACTTCCAACGAACCCAAGGGGCCATACTCCTTTGTAGGTATCATAAAGTGCGTAAGCAAATACCTGGGTAGATGCAGGTAAGGTGCCATTGATAACATTAATTGCTACAGTAAAGGTCTGGTAATTGGGGATAGGGTGCATAAATGCATCTGCATTACACACTCTCAGGCTGTCAGAAACAATGCCAAGTGTATCTCCCGTCACCATGCTCACACTGGGTCCGCCATGTGGGTTTGCAGGTACCCAATTGACTTTTGCCTGGTTGTTATTCGAATTTGCCACCCCCGAAAAAAAGACAAACCCCGTAACGGGAACGGCGCTGGCGGCAATAGGCATATTAGCTTGTAAACGCATACCTGGTTTCATAAAAAGCTTCTGCCCGTTTTGGCTGGCAGAAAGGTCGATCTCACCGCCGGACAGAAGCGGCTCATTATCGCTGATCGGGAGCATTTTAGAAAATATCATGTCCCCCTTCTCGGCATATTCAGCCGAGCTGAGCTGTACACTGCCAGTAACCGAGGCTCCGGATGCTGTCTGGAAGCAGTTTGCCGGGAATATATACCGGGTACCACTATTGCCATAAAAAGTATTGGCCGTTCCGGCATCTACCGTAACTATTTTGGGTTGAACGGCAAGATTAGAGAAAACCTCATCTATAGAGGCATAAGTAGGAGTGGCAGGAGCCGGTGAGTTGTTATAATTTTTTCCGCAGGACATAACAAGACACGCAGCAAGAACGCAAAGCGAAAAAAGGTTATGCAGGTTTTTCATATAGGGTGTGTTTCCTTTATGCAAAGCAAAATATATGCCACATTTAACGTTTTGTTTATTTTATTGATAATAAATATGCTGCTAATTATTATGTTAACCATATTTTCCCCCATTCCTGTGGATAACTTACACCCGCATCCCTCCCCATAATTTCGTTACTTTGTAAGCTTGCACTTATAGAACAAAAAGTCTGTCTGTGCAATCATTTATTCAGTTTAATCCGTGATTCAGACAAAGTGAAATTCTCCCATTTACACAACCATACCCAGTATTCCCTGCTCGACGGGGCTTCCTCTATTTCGAAGCTCTACGACAAGGCCCGTGCCGATAATATGCCTGCCATGGCCATCACAGACCACGGCAATATGTTTGGCGTATTCGACTTTGTGGCTGAGGCATGGAAGAAGAAGAAAGTAGTGGGGAAAACACCTGAAGGGAAGGACATCGAAGAACCTGTTGTAAAGCCCGTTGTAGGCTGCGAGTTTTATCTTGTTGAGAACCGCCACAAGCGCCAGTTCTCCAAAGATGATAAAGATGTACGCTTCCACCAGCTGATGCTCGCTAAAAACGAGATAGGGTATAAGAACCTCGTAAAGCTATGCTCCCTCGGTTATATGGAGGGCCTGTATGGCAAGTATCCCCGTATAGATAAAGAGCTGGTAATGCAGTATCACGAAGGTCTTATAGCTACTACCTGCTGCCTGGCTGCAGAAGTGCCGAGGACGATATTAAAGAAAGGCGAGGCTGAAGGTGAGAAAGTATTCAAATGGTGGCTTGACCTCTTTGGCGAAGACTACTATATAGAGCTGCAGCGTCACGACATCGCCGACCAGATAAAAGTGAACGATGTGCTCATGCGCTTTGCCCAGAAATACAATGTGCCCATCATTGCCAGCAACGATAGCCACTATGTAGACCAGGGCGATGCTAACGCGCACGACATCCTGCTATGCATCAATACAGGCAAAAAACAGGCCGATGAGAAGTGGAAAGATATGGGCGATGATGATGAGACCCAGGTAAAGGGCCGTTTCGCATTTCCCAGCGATCGTTTCTACTTCAAGACCACTGACGAAATGTCTACGTTGTTCAGTGATGTTCCGCAGGCGCTCGACAATACCAACCAGATACTCGATAAAATAAAGCCTCTCAAGCTGGAGCGGGATATACTGCTGCCGCACTTCATAGTGCCCAAGGAATTTAATAACGACCAGGATGCTTTTCTCGAAGATATTACCTGGCGTGGAGCTAAGGAACGTTATAAAGAGATCACTGCCGAAGTGGATGAACGCCTTAGGTTCGAGCTGTTTACCATACGCACCATGGGGTTTGCAGGTTACTTCCTTATCGTAAGCGACTTCATTAAGGCAGGCCGCGATATGGGTGTATTCATAGGTCCCGGTCGTGGTTCTGCAGCTGGCTCTGCTGTTGCCTATTGTATAGGTATTACTAATATCGACCCCATTAAGTATAAGCTGCTGTTCGAGAGGTTCCTCAACCCCGATCGTAAGAGCATGCCCGATATAGATACCGACTTCGACGACGTAGGTCGCCAAAAGGTAATAGACTATGTGGTGCAGAAGTATGGCAAGAATCAGGTGGCACAGATAGTTACCTACGGTACCATGGCTGCCAAGAGCAGCATCAAGGACGTAGCCCGTGTGCTCGACCTGCCACTAAGCGAAAGCAATGCCCTTGCCAAGCTGGTGCCTGAGCGTCCGGGTATCAACCTGAAACGCCTGCTTCATGCCGACCTGAAAGGAGAGGGTAGCCTCGACCAGAAAGAAGGCCTTGGCGCTGAAGAAATAGAATTTGTAACCAAGCTGCGCGAAATATATAACCAGGACACATTGCATGGCCAGGTGCTGCACTCAGCCGAAAAACTGGAAGGCTCTGTCCGCAATACAGGTATACACGCGGCGGGCATCATCATAGCCCCAAGCGATCTTACCGACCTGCTGCCGGTGTTCATGGTGAAAGATGTAGACTCGCTCATAACCCAGTACGAGGGCAATGTGATAGAGAATGCAGGCGTTATCAAGATGGACTTTTTGGGATTGAAAACCCTTACCATCATCAAGGATGCGCTGAACCTAATAAAAAGAAACTACGGTGTAGAAATTGACATCGACGACCTTCCGCTCGATGATGAGGAAACCTACGAGCTATACCAGGCAGGCGATACCAACGGCACGTTCCAGTTCGAAAGTGCGGGTATGCAGAAGCACCTCATCAACCTGAAGCCCGATAAGTTTGATGACCTCATAGCCATGAATGCCCTGTACCGTCCGGGGCCTATGGAGTATATACCTAACTACATAAAGCGCAAGCATGGCCTGGAGCCCATCACCTACGATGTGCCGGCCATGGAAGAATACCTTGGCGATACCTACGGTATCACCGTATACCAGGAACAGGTGATGCTGCTTTCCCAAAGCCTTGCCGGCTTTACCAAGGGCGACGCCGACGTATTGCGCAAGGCGATGGGTAAAAAGCAAAAGGCCGTCCTCGATAAGATGAAAGGCCAGTTTGTGGAAGGTGCCAAAGCCAAAGGCCACCCCGAAGACAAGCTGCAAAAGATATGGACCGACTGGGAAGCATTTGCACAATACGCTTTCAATAAATCGCACTCTACCTGCTATGCGCTCGTTGCCTACCAGACCGCATATTTAAAGGCCCACTACCCGGCGGAGTATATGGCTGCCGTGCTCAATAACCAGGGCAATATTGACAAGATCAAGTTTTACATGGAGGAGTGCCAGCGCATGGGCCTCCAGGTGCTTGGGCCTGATGTGAATGAAAGCCTCAAAGGCTTTGCCGTGGCCAAAGAAAACGTGGTACGCTTTGGCATGAATGCCATAAAAGGGGTAGGTGAGGCTGCTGTGGAAGACATAGTAGCAGAGCGTGAGGCCAATGGCCCATACCTTACTGTATACGACTTCATAAAACGGGTGAACCAACGCACCGTAAATAAAAAATCAATGGAAAGCCTGGTGCTGGCTGGCGCGCTCGACTGCTTCCCGCAGCTCCACCGCGCACAATATTTCTATGCGCCGCCTACAGATCCCATCACAGGTCTCGAAAGGCTGGTACGCTTCGGCAACCAGTTCCAGGCAAGCTCGTCTATGGCTACCAATAGCCTCTTTGGCGAATCTACCATGCCGGAGGTAAAGCCGCCCGCAATGCCCGAGTGCGACAAATGGGGATTGCCCGAACTGCTCGACCGTGAGAAAGAAGTAGTAGGCATCTACCTCAGCGCACACCCGCTCGATGGGTTTAAGTTCGAGATGGACAACTATGGTATGACCCCTATCAGCGAACTGGAAGCTAACAAAGGCCGCAACATCCGCATAGCCGGCTACATTACCGATGTGGGCCACATGACCACCAAGAAAGGCAGCAAATTCGGCAAGCTCACCATCAACGATTATTCCGGCAACTACGAGATACTGATGTGGGAAAAGAATTACGTGCAATACGGCAACTACCTGGTAAACGGCCAGAAGCTGATGATACAAGGTGTGTACGACGAGCACAAATACCGCCCGGGCACCATGGAGTTCCAGATACAAAATATTATGCTGCTGGACGAGGTGCGCAAGGCGCTCACTAAAAAGATATACCTGTCCATGCCCCTCATAAAGGTCGACGAAACCCTCGTCAGCTTCCTGGAGAGCAATTTCAAAAAACACCCCGGCAGCACCGAAGTCATCCTCCGCATCGCCGACTGGGACGGCAAAGAAGTCCGTCTAAAATCCCAAAGCCGCAAAATAGAAGTCAACGACGAGCTCATCACCTACCTGCACGAGCATACTGATGACATAAAGTATTCATTGGAGAAAGGGTAAAGTGAATAACGAACGTCCTTGTGTATTATCTTCTCGTGGTTTGTCTCCTCGCGCTTGTCATTCCGAGGCACGAGGAATCTATGCGCAACAAGAAAAAACGCTCAACCCAATCTCGCACTGGTCATTCCTCGCGCTTGTCATTCCGAGGCACGAGGAATCTATGCGCAACAAGAAAAAACACTCAACCCAATCTCTCGCTGGTCATTCCCTCCCACTTGTCATCCCGAGGTACGAGGGATCTGTGCGTAACGCGACTCTATACTGTGTGATTTAGAAATTCCCATTGTGGGTTAACAGACGTTATTAGTTGTTCCTTTTTTTGCCTGTCCCATTCTTTTATTTCTGTTTCGCGGGCTATGGCGTCGTTAACGTATTGGAAGCGTTCGAGGTAAAGGATGTAAATGTAATTGTATTTGCCTGCAAATGTTTTCTTTGCGCCGTTAGCATCAGCAGTGTGCTGGGCGATACGGTTTTCTACAGAATTTGTCATGCCTGTATAGAGTACGTTT
>JABDHF010000082.1 GCA_013285595.1 Bacteroidota bacterium | reverse complement strand
GCTTTTCATTAGTCACCATAGGTTTCACCAGTTTGCCCACCATACGTTGCATAAACGAAGTTTTCGATGTGGTGTCGCCAAGCGTCATTTCTAATACTGCGGAGCAGTGTGCCAGCATTTGTGCCACGTCCATGGTGCCCCATAGCCGTTGCGATGATGGTGTTAGTTTATTTAACCGCTCGGTAAGCTCGTTGAGCGTTGATGCTTCGTATATGCTTTTCATAAATTCTCTATAACTTCGGTAAAGCTAATACAATTGTTAAATGTTGAAAAACAAGTCGTAAGCGCAAACACAAAATTGCAATTATATCGTAACTTTAGGTGTTAATTTCACAAAAACAATATGAATAATTTGAATCAGGATTTTTCGAATTACACCGTTATAGACAGCCATCAATCAACGACTACAGGTGTAGTAGCCAAAAAGTTTATGGCAAGCGTTTTTCTCTGGATGTTTGTTGCGTTGGGCGTTTCTACATTTTTCTCTGTGCTTTATGCTACCAATGCTACTTTGCTGCAGCAGTTGTATACACAAACCGAAACCGGTGCACTGCGGCCCAGCACACTGGGATGGGTGGTTACTTTCGCGCCTATAGGTTTTGTGTTGCTTATGAGTCTCGGGTTTAATAAGTTGTCTGCTCCGGCCCTTACTTTTCTGTTCTTATTTTATGCCGCTATTACCGGTATTAGCCTTAGCTTTATTTTACTGGTGTATACTTCCGGTTCTGTTATTGGCTGTTTTGGCGCGGCGGCGGCCATGTTCGGCGTAATGGCTATAATGGGGTATACTACGGAAAAAGATCTTACGTCCTTTGGGCGTATACTGACCATGGGGCTGATAGGTATTGTGGTAGCCATGCTCATCAATATGTTTTTAAGAAGCCCTGCTATGAATTACCTGATTAGCATAATAGGCGTTGCCGTATTTACCGGGCTTACTGCCTACGATACGCAAAAGCTGAAACGCATAGGTGCAGGCCTCGAGTACGAAGGCACATCAGCTAACGATAGCAAAAAGCTCGCAGTAATGGGTGCCCTTACCCTTTATCTCGATTTTCTTAATCTCTTCCTTATGCTTTTAAGGTTGTTTGGTAACAGGAGAGACTAATGGATATATTGCTTATATATGATATTAAAGGTTGCCCGAAAAGGCAACCTTTAATATTTATGGTAGCTATGAAATATACCCGTTACCTCCCCAGTTTTACATATGTAGTATGCTGTCGGTTAGTTTATTGCAAAGGTTTCGGATTTTAAGGGCACAATGCCAGGGATAAATTCCAGCTATAAAGGGTTATTTTGTATATTTACATTAATTAACTATTGGGGATGTTTACAAAAATGCGATATTAAAAGAGATAGAGGATCTTCCCGCTGACCGGCTGGATGAAGTGTATGAATTTGCCCATTCTTTAAATAACGATACAAAGCAGAAAGCAGATTTCCGTAAGAAGATATAATCGTTTTCTGGCGCATTTATTGATATGCCACAGAAAGATGCTGCTTTTAAAAATCACACTAAAAGAACCAGGGCAAAGCTATTTGATTAAATTAGATTTCCATTGATGTTAACATGGACTTTAATTGATCGTAAGATAAGTCAGCAATTTTGAGAGTTTTACGTCCGCTGTATAGATTATTACCTTGTTTATTTTCTGTATAAATAATAGATTCTCTTCCATCAAGTATTATTTTCACATCAGGTAAATAAATACCCCATGAGCCGAATATTTGCTCATCATAATTAGCTTCGATAATATTAAAACCGGATAATTTTAATTTGCAGACATCAAACAAAAATTTGTTCCAATTCTTATTTAATTGTTTTTGAATGTCAAATGCATAGCCAATAGACGTATCAATTGCATTTTCTAGATTAGAGTCTACATAGGATGCTTGTCTTCCGTATTTGTCAATAAGCTCCACTTTGTAAACATTGTTTGAAACCTCCTTGTAACTTAGTGTCCAATCTATAAATATTTCTTTGTTATTTAATTTGTCTATTAAGGAACTAAGGCTAAAGTTGATGTTTTTAGAGGAGCTTTTATTTGCTGTATATAGCGTAGTTATCCCAAACGTTAGTGGTCTGGCAACAGCATTTTTAAAGCCACATTCACCAAGAATCTCACAAAACCTTTTCCCTTCAGGGAAAGCCATTACCGACTCGGGCAAATAAGTGTATGCTTTGCTATGCTTAGATACTATTTTACCAAGTGTAGGTAATATATAACGGAAGTAGAACTTATATAATTGTTTCACGGGAAACCGGATAGGGTGGGAGAATTCCAGTATCACTACCTTGCCGCCTGGGCGAAGCACCCGGCTCATTTCCTTCAGGCCCGCTTCCAGGTGCTCAAAGTTGCGGACCCCGTAGGCACACATCACCGCGTCAAACTCCCCGGTGGCGAAAGGCATGGCTTCGCTGTCACCGGTTTGCAGGGTAATGATGCCAGCCAGGTTTTTGTCAGCTATTTTCTTTCGCCCTACCGCCAGCATCTGGTCAGCAATATCTACCCCGGTTATTTTTTGAGGTTGTATTTTCCGGGCGGCGGCTATAGCCATGTCGCCTGTGCCTGTGGCTACATCAAGTATGCTTTTAGGCTGTATCTGGGCCACCTCTGCTATAGCTTTTTTGCGCCAGCCCTTATCTATGCCCATCGACAAAAAGTGGTTCAAAAAGTCGTAGCGGCCGGCTATATTATTGAACATCTCCGCTACTTGGTCTTTCTTGCTTAAATTTGATGCCGCGTCCGGTACTATTTTAGCTGCCGGGTTGCTACTGGATACTGATTGCATTGCTGCAAAAGTACATAACCAACACCAATCAATGGAAATAACAAAAGCTACATATTTGATCAGCAGCCCTACGGTAGATGGTTGCCCGAAACCCGACAGGGCGGAATATGCCTTCATCGGCCGCTCGAACGTAGGCAAGTCGTCGCTAATAAATATGCTTACCAACCAGTCGAAACTGGCCAAAACCTCTAATACGCCGGGAAAAACCCAGCTTATTAATCACTTCCTGATCAATAACTCGTTTTATATCGTCGATCTGCCAGGCTATGGTTTTGCAAAAGTGTCTCAAAATACACGCGCTACCTGGGAGAAAATGATAGACAATTACCTGAAGCAACGTACCAACCTCGTAACCGTATTTGTGCTTATCGACAGCCGCCACGAGCCCCAGAATATAGATCTGGCTTTTCTCCGAAAGCTGGGAGATTGGGGCGTGCCTTTCAACGTGATATTTACAAAGGCAGACAAAAGCACCCAACGCGAGGCTGCCAAACACGCCCGTCAGTTTATTGAAGCCATGAAAAAGGAATGGGAGTTTATTCCCCGCAGCTTTATTACCAGCGCTGTGAAATTCCTGGGTCGTAAAGAGATACTGGCATATATAGATGAACTGAACCAGGCCTTCGAAGTACCCGAAATAAATCAACCTAAATCTTAACATAGCGATTAGGAAGGCTTCAACTACTTATAAAGCTCCATGCAAAGGTCATCCAGGTACAGCTCGCGCTTGCCGGTATTCCATACATATAGGTCTATATCGTCGCCATCTTTCAGGTTATGCGGCACCCTTATATAAAAATATACATACCCCCATGTAATCAGCTCATAATCTTCAATAGCAATTTCCCTGGTGCTGCTATTTGCCACATAAGCTATCTTATTTTCTATTCTTACAGCCTTCCATAGTTTGTCGCCGCTGCTTACTACCAGTAAATGTTTGAAATAATCAGGTGCGCTTGTATTCAGAAATCTGCCACTGCATTTTAGCCATTTTGCATCTTTAAATTGCTCTTTGTTATATTTTATTTTAAGGTGAGGAGAGTGTTCTTCGTCGGTAATATGGTATGCATATTTACCGCCAAATGAAGAAAATGGTACAAAATGCGCCGATACCGAATCATCAAAAAGTTCGCATCCTAAAATGGCTATCCGGGTTATTTTATTAGTATCTGGTTGCCATTCTGCCACATCATTAACCACCAGGTCATTATAGTTTACCCGGAACTTAAAGAGCATTTCAAGGTTATAAGCCATATTAGACTGCTCACTGTCAAGTATCCGCAAGCTCTTTTGTATGCAGTAGCCAATATTCATTGCCACAAAAAATAAACACACCGTTGCGAAGGCAACCTTGATATACAATTTACGTCCAGCCAGGTAGCTCATAAATGCACAAAGAGGAATTGCCAGCAGCGGGTACATATGGATCATAGGCCGCGAGCCCAGCCCGTTGATATAATTGTAGCAATACCAGCAGTAGATAACGTAAATGTAGAGAGGGAGAAGAACAAATAAGGTTAGCACCCATTCTTTCCTGCGGTGACGGATAAATATTCCCACGATAGCAAAAACCATTACAGGTGCATAGGGCAGCCAGCCGTTTGAAAAATAAAACAGCCCTTCTATGATCTTTGGGTGGCCCCAGTTGAACGACTGATCGCCATAACTGTAAAATATATAGCTTCCTGCAAGTTCTTTCCAAACCAAAAGCTGAGGTACAATAGGAACAAAAAAAGCCACAATTGCCAATAGCATTTTATACCGGTACTCCTTAATAAATTGTATTCTTTGCAGTAAAGTATTTTTATTATAAACGTTATAGAACAACGGAATAATGAGGCACAGTATATCTACCGGGCGGATGATGGTAATTAGCCCGGCAACAAACCCCACACCAAAAAATAGAACAGCCCCTGGCTTTCGGTATAGTTTGATAGTAAGCAGCATCAACGATGCGTACAAAAAGAACAGTGGTATATGCGCCATGCCGCCCTGGAACATTGAAAACCAAAGCATATTGGTGGCCCAGAAAATAAGCAGTACGCCAAGCAAAGACTGTGTATCTGTAAAGTAATTCCTAAGTATTTTATAAACTATGAACAAGCCAAGAATTGCATAAGTAAGCGATGCAATGATCAGCATCAGGTTATAAGGGTCAGAATATCCGGTAGGGTGTTTCCCAAACCACTTTTCGTATCCGTGAGTAATAAAAAAGAATGGCGATTCCATTAAAGCTACGCCGTAAGTGTATTGGAGTAGAGTATAGCCTATCGGGGTTTTATGGCTAGCGCTTTGCTTCAGATCCTCGATCAATCCGGGGTTGATCCCTTTGTCTTGAGGTAGATTTTCTGTATGTTTAAGATTATGATAAATGAATGTAGATGGAAGATAAAGATAATATCCTAATGCATCGCCATGGATATAATAATTTTTGGCGCTATAAGAATAAAATAAAACTGATGCCAGGCAGATAGTAATTAGCAGTATAGCTTTATTCAGTAAAGAGTGCCGCATACGTGATAAACGCAGTAATAGTAAGATTATTTCCGGTCAAAATCAAGCTTAGGTTGAACGGATACGGATCGACCGCTACTAAGCTGCCCTAACTCAGCAATAATTTAACAAGGGCTATCCATACAATTAATGATGATTATACGTTAGTAAATGGTAAATTCGCTTTACGTAATTCAGGCACGGTTTATGTGATGTATAGCTTATATTATTGTCATGAAAAAGAAAGTAGCCATTATTTTATCGCTGTCCTTCCTGTTTCTTCTTGCAGGACTGATCTCCTGCACTAAAAAGAAGGCGCCTGATACGCCGTTTACCCGTATACAGGGCAATTGGCGAAAGGTAAAATATGCTACCGATGACAATAACAATGGCAGAATAGAAGGCAGCGAAATACACCTGGTGCCCTCTACGCTTGACGATGAAATATTTTTTACAAACGAAGAGACAGGCCAGGAAACCACAGTAAGCAACGGAGTAACCTCAGTGCCACTTAAGTTTGTTTGGAAAATAGTAGGCGGCGATTCTGTTTGGGTGGCTTACCGGGCAAACGATACGGTTACGTACGCAATAACTGCAGTTTCCTCGCACGACCTGCAACTTAGTGCAAATACGCAGTTTGGCCTTGCATCGTATTATTACGTTAAATAAGAATAGCTTACCCTTTTAATATCTCCCTGGATATTACCAGCTTCTGTATTTCTGAGGTGCCTTCACCTATTGTGCATAACTTGCTGTCGCGGTAATATTTCTCTACCGGGAAGTCTTTTGTATAGCCATAGCCACCAAATATCTGCACAGCATCGGTAGCTACGCGTACCGATACCTCCGATGCATAATATTTGGCCATAGCAGATTCCTTACTCATTTTCTCGCCACGATTCTTCATATCGGCTGCCTGGTATATCAATAATTCGCTGGCTTCGATCTGGGTTGCCATATCTGCCAGTTTGAAGGCTATTGCCTGGAAATTAGAGATCGGTTGGTCGAACTGGTGGCGCTCTTTGGAATATTTTAGCGAGGCCTCGTAAGCGCCCTTGGCAATACCTAATGCCAAAGCTGCGATAGAGATACGTCCGCCATCAAGAATCTTCATTGCTTGCTTAAAACCGTCGCCAACAGGCCCCATTCTCTGGCTATCTGATACGCGACAGTTATCAAAAACAAGTTCGGCAGTTTCACTGGCACGCATACCCAGTTTGTTTTCCTTCTTTCCAGCCGAGAAGCCTGGAGTGCCTTTTTCTATAATAAAAGCTGTGCTGTTATTTTTTGCTCTGGGCTCACCTGTGCGCGCAAGCACAACAGCCACATTACCGCTGATGCCGTGGGTTATCCAGTTTTTAGTGCCATTCAATATCCACCCATCGCCATCTTTTGTAGCTGTGCAGCGCATATTGCCAGAGTCACTGCCGGTATTAGCTTCTGTTAGGCCCCATGCGCCTATCCATTCGCCAGTGGCAAGTTTTGGCAGGTATTTGCGCTTTTGCTCCTCACTACCGAAGTACAATATGTGGCCCGTACATAACGAATTATGTGCTGCCACTGATAAACCTATAGACCCGCAAACCTTAGCTATTTCGCTGATCACGGTTACATATTCAAAATAGCCAAGCCCTGAGCCTCCATATTCAGTAGGTACCAAAACGCCCATCAACCCCAGTTCCCCCAATTTATGAAAAACCTCGATAGGGAATTTTTGAGTTTCATCCCATTCCATCATATCCGGCCGAATGTGCTTATTAGCAAAATCACGGATCATTTCCGCAATAGACTTCTGGGTATCAGTATAGCTAAAATCCATATTTATGTGCAATTGTAATCTGCCACAATTTTACAACATTTTTTTGAAGGCAACTACACTACTGTATAGCCGTGTTGCCGTAGTATAGTTTATGTTCTAAATTAAGGGAGTTTCTATGCAACCTAAATAGCCATGGTAAGGCTATGTGCAAGAATATGTTCCATCAGTGTGTTTTCAAGTATGGGGCAATATTTGTAAAAATCAATATCCAGGTTATCAAGCAGGTCACAAACAGTATCATCATTCCACGACAATATGGCTCTATTTCGCTCATCAATATCAGGCGAGGGTATACCGCCGGGGAAAAGCGCATTCATTTTGCTTAATATCTCCACTGCCTGGGTAGCGCCTACAACTTTAAGATCTGCCATTGTTTCAAAAAGGTGGTCAGCCCCCGGGTTGCTGTAGTAGCTAATAACACCACCTTTGTTCACTGCATCTATCAGTGCCTGTATATTATACCAGGTGCGTTCTTCAGGCTGCAATTGTTCATAACTGGTTACGGCTTTTCCTACCAGCCTTACCCAGTCATTGTGAAAATCAATGAGGTTAAGTGGATACTTCATAGCAGATAAATTATGAACTGTGTGTGAAAGATGTACAAAGGTAATCACACAAATAAATTTATCTGTTTAAGGAACTGTTAACGGTAAGATGTTGTCTTAATATTTTAAATGTGGCATCGGGTATGTGGCGTACTTTCAGCAACTGGTCAACGTTTGTGAACGGACCTTGTTCCTTTCTGCGAGCTATAATTTTTGCTGCTGTTGCGGGGCCTATACCCTTCAGCCGCACAAGTGTTGTGGAGTCTGCAGTATTGATATTTATAATGTCCGGCATTGGCGTTTCATTATCATCAAGCGCATCTTCGTAGTCGCGTGACTTCTTTTTCACAATAGGGTTTGTATCAATGTTATGATAGGCAATGCTGATTTTGTCAACTGTATTATTGCCAGAACTATCATCTTCATTCTTACTATTTGCGGGATGCTCATTTTTGAATTTTTGCCATGCCGCTTCGAGCTTTGTGTTCTTACTCACACCTTCCGCAGGATGCACCCATAAATGCATGGTAGCCCTTATGGCTATTAATATGATCAACACTGCGCAAAGCCCTATAAGCCCGGCACGCTCTGTGCGGCTAAAGGAAATATAGGACTTAAGCTGTTTTTTCATTTGTGGCAAAATAAATATTTTATCCTATTCGGTTAGTAATTTTATTGCTATTTACTTTGCACTATGTATACCCCACAGGATGAGAAGCGCTTGTATGAGCAGGCAAAATACTTATTGCAGCACGATCTGAAAAGCGCAGAAGACACAATTGCACAACTGCGCGAGGTAATAAATTATGCCGACTGGCAATATTATGTGCAGAATGATCCTACACTGTCAGACAGTGAATATGATGGACTGTATAAAAAGCTAAAACAGGAGGAAGAAAAGTATCCGGAGCTGGTAACAGCAGACTCACCTACACAAAGGGTAGCGCAGGGCCTGAGCGAACGCTTCCCCACCGTAAGCCACCTGGTGCCCATGCTCAGCCTCGACAATACTTATAATGCCGAAGACCTTACAGATTGGGACCGCCGGTGTCGTGACTTTGCAGGCGTGGAAGAAATAGAGTATTGTGTAGAGCCGAAGTACGATGGTGCCAGCATTTCGCTCATTTATGAGAATGGCGCATTAGCGCGCGGCGCTACACGCGGCGATGGGGTGATGGGGGAAGACGTAACCGCAAATATCCGCCAGATCAAGGCAATACCATTATCAGCGTCCCTTGTAAAACAAGGTATTCAGCAAATAGAGATTCGCGGGGAGATAGTGATACATAAAAATGTGTTCGAAGCGTATAATAAGCAACGGGTATCTGAAGGACTGTCGCCATTGGCAAACCCGCGCAATGCTGCCTCTGGCACACTGCGCATACTAGATTCCGCTGAAGTACGGAAACGTGGCCTCAATGCTATATTGTATCATATCAGCGACTATACCTTAATGGAAGGTGCGCAGCGCCCTGAACAATTAAGTACCCACTACGGCTCTCTGCAATGGCTGTATGATCTTGGCTTCCCAACACCGGCAAAGGAAATGAAGGTGTTTAAGCATATTGATGATGTGATCAAATATTGCCACGAATTTGAAGGGCACCGCGATGAGCTGCCTTTTGAAGTAGATGGGCTTGTTATTAAGGTTAATGACTTTGCTTTGCAGGATATGATGGGTATGACCTCACATCATCCGCGCTGGGCTGTGGCGTTTAAATTTAAAGCGCGCCAGGCTACCAGCAGGCTATTAAAGGTGGAATTCCAGGTGGGGCGTACAGGGAGTATAACGCCTGTTGCTAAGATAGAGCCGGTGCCTATAGGTGGGGTAACGGTTACCTCCGTTTCCCTATTCAATGAAGATGTGGTGCGTGAAAAGGATGTTCGAATAGGAGACACTGTATTGGTAGAGCGTGCGGGCGATGTAATACCTTATATTGTAAAGCCACTTACGGAGCTGCGCACAGGCGATGAGGTAGAGATAAAGTTCCCGACACACTGCCCGGCATGCAATAGTGAACTTGAAAAACAGCAGGACGAAGCCGCATGGCGCTGCATCAACATCAACTGCCCGGTGCAGGTAGTGGAACGCATGATACACTTTGCCAGTAAAGACGCTATGGATATACGCAGCCTGGGCAGCGCAAACGTGCAGAAGTTCTACGAGCTTGGCCTGCTGCCCGATATTCCCGGCATATATCATATAGACTGGGATAAAGTAAAACAACTGGGCGGCTTTGGCGAAAAATCGGTAACCAACCTGCAGCAGGCTATAGAACAGTCGAAAAAACAACCGCTATACCGGGTCATCTACGGGTTAGGCATAAGACATGTGGGCGAGACTACGGCCAAAACACTGGCATCAGCAGTCTCTCACATCAGTGAGTTCTATGATTGGAACATAGAAAAGCTATCTATGCTACAGGATATTGGCCCTAAAGTAGCTACCTCGGTCATAGATTTCTTTGCCCGTAAAGAGAACAGGCGCATTATAGATATGCTGGGCGCGGCAGGAGTGAACCTGGCAAACGAAAACAAAGGCCAGATGAAGACCGACGGCGCACTTGCCGGCAAAACATTCCTATTTACCGGCACCCTCAGCCATTTTAAAAGAAGCGATGCAGAAGCCATAGTAGAGGAAAAGGGCGGTGCAATACTAGGCGGTGTAAGCAGCAAGCTCAACTACCTGGTGACAGGCGAAGACGCAGGCTCAAAACTGGAAAAAGCAAAAAAGCTGGGAACAGTAGCTATACTTACAGAGCAGGAATTTTTGGAACTAGTGGGAGAGTAGACAACACCTATCTGGCATGATTTATATAACCATACAGCAAAAAACACTGTATGGACAGCATAAACAAACAACAACCAGAAGAAAATAAGAAAGACCTTGGTGGTAAAGAAGCCGCAGAGAAAATAAAGGAGCTTGCAGAGAAAGCTCAAACGTGCTTTTTCTGTACCAATATTACAGCTGGCAAGCAGTTTGCCACACGCCCCATGTCGGCACAAAAAGTAGATGAGCAAGGCAATATTTGGTTCCTGAGTGCGGTAGACAGCCACAAAAATGCCGAGCTAACTGCCGACCCTAATGTGCAGCTATTGTTCCAGGGTAGCCAGAACAGCGACTTTATGAGTCTATATGGGAAAGCCACCATTAGTAAAGACAGGGAAAAGATAAAAGAGCTGTGGCAACCACTGGTAAAAGTATGGTTTACCGAAGGCATAGATGATCCGCGCATTACCGTAATAAAAGTAGCTCCAGAAGATGGCTATTATTGGGATACTAAGCACGGTACCATGGTAGCCTTTGCCAAGATGATCGCTGGCGCTATCACCGGCCAAACCCTCGATGACTCAATAGAAGGCAAACTAAAGGCATAAATAGGTATAGCCTAAAAAAGTTAGTGCCGTCCTTTTTTGGGCGGCACTAACCTTTTGGTTTTAACTTTGACTTCGTTAGTTAAATTCCGTGTCACCAATCCCTTTATTTACCTCCACAGTCTGCACATCTTCAGTTATAGTAGGATTGCCTGCGCCTGACTCGGTAACTTTATAAGGCACTTTATAACCGCTTGTTCCCGGCACTTCGCGGTAGTCGGAGTATTCAGAAGTTTGCATTTTTTCGCCTTCTCCCTGTATTTTCCTTACCAGCAGGCCGCTGTTTACATCGTAATATTCTACAGTTTTCTTGCCCTTGGCATTTACCATATCTATTACATAGGCATTGCTGCCATTTACATTTTCCATCCCTTTTAGCATACGCTTAATGCCGTATTTCTCAGGGTGCAGGTCCATAGCTATATCGGCATCCTGTATTACTTCGTCCAGGTCGTCACCTGTTATATCAGCCTTACGGCCCTGCGCTTCCTGGAAGCCCCTTATGCCGTCGAATACTTGTTTCTGCACGGTCATATTTTTACCCGCCATAGCCACATCTATATACTGCTTCCATTTATTGGGGGCTTTCTTTATTTC
>JABDHF010000081.1 GCA_013285595.1 Bacteroidota bacterium | reverse complement strand
ACAGGTTCAAATACTGCGCGCACCTGGTAATTAGGGTCAATATCGTAAAATCTCAGGTAGCCAGTATCTTCGGGCTTTAGCCCATGTCGGCCATTCAGCAGGCTTTCTTTATACTGCTGCCTGTAGTCAGTCATGTCTTCAAAATAAGAGGGTTGTGCAATGCCAAACAAAGGCCGTGCCATTATAAAAACAAAGAATAGGTATTTATGCATCGTTAAAGTAATATGCATAAAAATATATAGCGATATGCATATTAGCAAATATTCTTTATCGCCTTACCCACCACAGCTTTGGGTTATCTACCAGCTTCAGGTCGTCATTGGTCTCCCAGCCGGCCTTTACCATATCCGGCTCATTGCACAAAGGCAGCCACGAGTAAGCGCCACCACCGCATCCGCCCATCAATTCGTCAATAGCGTAGATAGACCATTTAATGTAGTGTGCTTTACCTGTGCCGTATTTAGTATAGCTTCCCTCATACGTAAAGTTTCTGACCCCAATGGCTCCTTCATAAAATTCTACATTGTCCACAAGGCGCAGGTTACTGTCCAGGCTCAGGTAAAAATGCAGCATCCCTTTAAAAATGCCATTGTCTTGCCCAAGGCTGTCTTCCCTGAAAACAAACGATGCGCTGCATTCAATATTTCTTTCATCAAACTGGTGTCGCTTAAATTCCGCAAAGTCTTTGTAGGACGAAAACTCGCAGGTGTCTTTTGAAAACCAATAATCCCTGTCATACATTTTAGCCGTGTCTACCCGGATATAGCCATTAAAAGACCGGACAACTTTTCTCACCCGCGTAGCTCCGGCTACATAATACATCCGTTTTTCAGCGGTATCTCTCTTTACTGATGAAATGAACACCTGCAGTCGCTGCTTTGTGCTGTCCAGTATGCCAAAATCACCTACTGAATCATCTGCATCTAACTTGCCTTTAAAAAAATCAGCTAGGTCATACCTTTTGCATAGCTCTTTAGTAACAATGGTAAAAGGAGCTGGGACCTCCACATGAAATGGGCTGTTCGGAAAAGGATCGCACCGCGCATCTACTTGTGGCGCCATTTTTTGTTTGCACCCAATTGATGTAGAGAGGATAAGCAGGAAGACTTGAAGAAGGAAGAGCCTTGATTTGAAGTTCATAGCAAACAAGTGCACTAACAACCCAAAATTACTTACAGATATTGTGTCGCTATCGTTAAACAATTCCCAATGTAAACACGTCGCTAATTAAGCTGCACCACATCCGGCGCGGTAATATAGTTGCTGGAATAGCGGAAGCGTACATTAGCATTAACCACTACTTTAAAACCCTTCATATTGCTGGGTGCCACCGGGAAGAAATAAGCCCTCATCTCTATGGTCTCAAATACGAGGTTTTCATTTCTAGCCCTTAAGCCACCACCAAGGCTGGTATATAATGCAGACTGTGAAAATGGCTGATTCTCAGGTGTTATTAACGAAAGGTCCCCATAAGGAAATGGGCAGAATTTGAAACCAAGGAATTTAAATCTGAGGAAAAAATCCGTCTCCAGCTGCAAGCTAAGCCTTTGGGTGCCGAAGACAGAATCAGAAATGAACCCGCGAAGGCCATAAGCGCTGTTCAGGCTGAGCGGGGCATAAGTTACCCTGTTGGAGAGCATTGTGTAATTCAAATTGATGAACTGCCTGATCTTGGTGCTGTTAAGGAAAAATATGCGGCTGTACCCAGTAGCGCCTATCAGGAAGCTGCCATCCTGTATCTTATTCTTATATAGGAATCCTCCGGTTTTCAGGAATAGCTGTATAAAATCGCCGCGGCTTGTGGCTACATAATCTGTGGCATTTACCCCTGCGTAAGGCCGCTCCAGCGCCAGTTGCTTGTGCCAGCCTGCGGTTACCGCAATGTTATATCCATAAGGAAGATCTTCCGTGGTACCGAAACCATAGATATACTGCGTCTTATAATAGTCTTGCCTAAAGAAGGTGAACTGTCCCAGCACCGCTTGTGCGCTGTTGTAGATCGGATCAATATTGGTGCCTACCTGCAAAGGCGTTTTCGCAAAATCACGGTTGTAATAGCGCACCGCAAAAAATCGCCTGTCACGGATAGTGTTATTAGTAGCGGTCAGTTTTTTAATGCCGATGTTATAACCAGCCCATGCATCAAACAAGCTATACTCATATCCGCGGAATATGGCAGGGTCAATACTGTAAGCATTATATGCCTGGTTGTGGCTTATTGTTAGCGCTCCTGCAAAGCGGGAGTATGGAGATACCAGTTGCCTGTTCAGCGTTACATATTCTGTCGACTGTTCCTGGTGAGTATATGAGCTTATATTCATAACGCTGTACCCTACAGTGGCATCTATGAATGAGTGCATTACATTGTTTTTCCGGTAAAGGCCGCCATAAGCCCATGCAGGGTTGCGATTATAGTCGTACAGGCCGGTCACTTCCAGCCGTTGGCCCATACCCACAAGATTTGCATCATACACGTCAACATTGATATGATTTAATCCGCTGGACGCACCGCCCCCGGCTATGCTAAACAAGTCTTTTGTATAAACGGTAATGTCTACAGAGTCGGGATTATCAGCGAGCGTATCTATAACTATGCGCACATCGTTGATATATTCCAGTGAGCGGATGTACCTTTCATTATCCGCTATCTTGTAGGCGTTCAGGGGCTTATTTTCGTCTATAAAAAGGTTATCCCTAATCACGAATTTACGAGTGCTTTTATGCAGGCGGTTCCCGATCCTGGCACCTAGGCCATTATCCCTGTGCGTAGTATCGTCAAACGACCTGTCGAAGTTGATGGTCTTAACATCAATATGTCGTATGATCTTACCTTCGTATGGCATGTAAGGGTCTTCGCTCTTGCCGTTCAGGTAGCTGTTATCTGGCCCCGAGTCTGGCGTTCTCTTCACGGAGTTAACAGCCTGCTGAAAAATATTATTAACAAACTTGTTATGAGTAAAATGCAGCTTGCTAAAGTTGATACTGTCAGACCTGCTCAATATTTGCCCCGATGCAACCGTTACCGGCATTAACCGGCAAAGCAGGAAGGATAATATGAGCAGCCTGGTATAACGCAATACATTCTTTTAGACAATTATAATCAAAAGAGGATTAGCACGATGCAATTTTTCTATTGACATCAATGCAAAAATCATGCTAAGTGATTAAGAATTGCCTTACCAGCGTTGTATTAGTTACTCTCCAGCACTTTGCCAATGGCCGTTACCCATCGTTCAAACAGCTTATTTTCTACTTTGCACATATCGCCAGCCAGCCTTTCCCACTCAGGATGAAATACCTCCAGCATGCGCTGCATCTCTTCCAGGTGGCCTTCTTCCTCCGCAATAATAGATTTTACGTTTACTTTCGATGAGTATTTCGTCAGCGCTTCCTGGTATATACCATAGAGCATATCTGCGCGTACTTCTATGGCGTAGGTTACCAGCAGGTAGGCTCCATGTTTCATATCCCGGCCTTCCAGTTTTAGCTCTTTTTTTATATAGCGGCAGGCTTCCACATCCAGCATGTTCAGGTAATGGTAGCTTTCTATAGGGGCAAGCAGATAAGGATAAGAATAGTCAGGGCAAGCTTCTTTTGCCAGCTTACTTATTTGTTTTTTCAAGTAGTAGGCATGCCGGGCCTCTTCAGCAGCATGTTTCAGCACTATGATATTCGTATGCACGGGGTGTTCGTACTTCGATATCTTCCGGGCCCCGGTATTTTCCATCATCGACAGGCTATTCAGCCACTTGGAGTGCACGTCGTCCGACTGTACTATTTTATTTACTATCTTTTGTAATTGTTCCGGTTGTTTCATTTGCGGCAAATTTAGCGCTTTTCGGCACAAAGGTATTTAAGCACGGAGCTGGTTCAGTAATTCCCGTATACAGTCATATATATAATTCAGATCAGCATCACTGATACAATAAGGGGGTATCAGGTATATGATATTGCCTAGCGGTCGCATGATTATCTTCTTCTCCAGGAAAAACCGGTACATCACATCCCGCATAGCATTATGGTAAGATGGCACGTCTGTCCGCAACTCAATAGCTATAATGGTGCCCGTTTGCCGTACCTCTGCTATTAGGGGGTGGTCGTTGATAGTTGTGGCAAATGCAGTATGGGCTGTAGCTATCCTGTTCCTGCTCTCAGTGCAGCTTTCCAGCAACAAAAGGTCAAGGCTGGCAAGCGCTGCAGCACATATAGTAGGGTTGCCGGTAAAAGAATGCCCATGATACAACGTTTTCATACGGTCGTCATCATAAAACGCATCAAAGATCTTTTGGGTAGTAGCAGTAATACCCATGGGCATCGATCCGCCTGTAAGCCCTTTAGACAGGCAAACAATATCCGGCGATGTGGTTATATGATCGCAGGCAAACAACGGTCCTGTTCGTCCAAAGCCCGTCATTACTTCATCATCAATAATAAGCGCATCATACTTTTTGCATAGCTGGAAATATTGCTCCAGCACTTTGGGCCTGTACATACACATACCCGCAGACCCCTGCACTAACGGTTCCATAATAAACGCAGCCACCTCTCCTTGCTGTAAGAGCTGTTCCAAAGCCTTTAAGCTCTCCTCTTCTCTACCTTTCCCCGGAAATGGAATGAATGAAACATCAAACAGGAAGTCAGTAAAGGCATCGGTAAAAATACTCCTGCCACTCACCGCCATCGCCCCAAAAGTATCGCCATGATAGGCATTCTCTATCGCCACTAATTTCTTCTTGCCAGCACCTTTATTATTCCAGTATTGCAGCGCCATTTTTATTGCAACCTCTATGGCAGTTGAGCCATTGTCGGAATAGAATATTTTCTTCATGCCTTTCGGCAGTATCTCCAGCAGCCGCTCTGCCAGCGCCACCGCAGGCTCATGGGTAAAACCCGCGAATATGCTATGTTCCAGCACTGCCAGCTGCTCACTCACCTTCTGCCCAATGTAAGGGTGCGAATGCCCATGCAGCGTCACCCACCACGACGAGATCGCATCTATATAGCGGTCGCCATCTTCATCAATAAGATATACGCCCTCGCCTTTTACTATGGCTATAGCCTCCGGCCATATCTTCATAGGCGTATAAGGGTGCCAGATCACTTCCCGGTCGCGTTCTTTAATTGTTTTCATTATGGGTCAAAGATAAAATCAAATTGGATAGTTAGGCCTAACAAAACCAAGTAGCGATTGTCGTATCTCCGCTGCACATTTCCTGACAGCCTCATTATTCAGCACACCAAATTGTGGTATTCGCGCTATGATTGGTACTTTACCGTACTGCTCAATAAACGATTCAGAGTACTTATTTTCATCCCCGTTCATTACAATGCCTAATAGTTGTATACCCCGGCTCTTTAACACTTCAATACTCATCAAAGTATGATTGATACTGCCCAGGTAATTCTGCGCAATTAGTATCGTCGGCAATTGATAATGCGTAATAAAATCAGTCATCGTAGTTGTTGCCGACATAGGTGACAATAAGCCACCTGCCGTTTCTACCAGCAGGGTCTTATTTGTTACTGGCCATTTAAATGCCGTAAAATCTACCCGCACACCATCTATATCAGCCGCCGCATGAGGAGACATTGGCTGAGTTAAGATCAGTGCTTCGGGATGCACCCTTTCCGCCCCGTTCATAAGCAGTTGTTTTACCGTCAGCGCATCTCTTTCTTCAGTGCCAGCCTGCACTGGTTTCCAGTAGTCCGCACCAATAGCCTCCGCTATTACCGCTGATGCTATTGTTTTTCCTATGCCGGTGTGTATGCCCGCAATGGCTATAGAATTATTCATTTGGCAAAACTAATACTCCATTACACCTGTATGCAACTATTTGATAATCATATTTTTCGCATGCAGTTAACTTATGATATTAACTGTTATTTGACAATGTGCCCAAAAATGATAATCTTTAATACCAAAATCGCACAAATTTTTGCTTGCAAGTCAACTCCCTTTTCGGGACTGGCAGGTTGTGAATTTTATTAACAGACATTATTTAGCCCAACGGAATAGTTTAATCGCAAAAAAATCATCACACGTGAATAAGTTACTATTATTTATCCTTTTGTTCATACCAGCACTCGTTAATGCACAGGGAAAAAGCGCTGAATCAGAAATGCAGGATCTCGCAAGGTCTATGGAGTCTGAGAACAGGTCATTGAAAACTGCGCAGGGCCAGGGCGACAAGAAAGGAGAAGCACATGCGCTGGGTACACTCGGCGCTGTTTACATAGGTATCTCAAAACAGGATGCTGATGTTATAAAAGAATTTGGCCTTAATACCGATAAAAAAGCAAACCTCGATAAAGCTATTGAATACCTGAACAAAGCCGTTACCATCAGCGATGAGATAGGGTACAAGGAGCAATTGAAAACCTCTTATTCTGATCTGTATACTGCGCAAAAAGCTGCGGGCTATGTAAAAGACGCCGCAGCTACCTATACCAAAATACTGGCGCTGAAACACGCGATATTAAACCCGACGCTTGCAAAAGAAATGGAACGCAAGCAACTGCAATATGAATTTAGTAAGCGTGAAGATTCTATGCGCCGCCAGCAGCAGATCACTGAAGCGCGCGCAAAAGAGCAGGCGCAAAAGGTGAACGAACAATCACAGCAGCTCACGCAGCAACAACAGCAATTGCAGGCCTCCAATCAATCATTGACCGCTACACAAAAAGAAAAAGAAGATGCTCGGAATGCACTGCAAAAAACACAGTCTGACCTTACACAGGAAAAAAGCAATTCAGAAGAAAAAACACGTGAATTAACGCAAGCCGAAGCAAATGCCGCACTACAGACTGCCAACCTGCAGCTACAGCAAAGCAAGTTATTGTTGGCCCAAGATCAGCTGGACATGAAAGATAAGGCGCTGGAGGAGCGCAGGAAAGAACGCTATCTATACATCATAGGCATACTGATATTGCTGGCATTCTCAGTATTGATCTATCGGAGTAATAAAATACAGAAAAAGGCTAACATTGCCGTACTTAATGAGAAGAAGCGCTCTGAAGAGCTGCTGCTCAATATCCTTCCCGAAGAAGTGGCTGGAGAGTTGATGAGAAAGGGCTTCACGGATGCCAAGCATTTTTATGACGTTACCGTATTATTTACTGACTTTGTCAATTTTACAACGGTGGCAGAAACAATGACGCCAGAAAAGCTTGTTGGCGAGCTGCATGTATGCTTTAAGGCTTTCGACATGATCCTCGGTAAGTACCACATCGAAAAGATCAAAACCGTTGGTGATGCTTATCTTGCTGTTTCCGGCCTTCCGGTTTCTAATCCTAATCACGCCAGTGATATTGCATCAGCAGCAATAGAGATAAGGGACTTTATGGCGAAAAGAAAGATAGAACTGGGCAACGGTACCTTCGGCGTAAGAATAGGTATAAACAGTGGTAACGTAGTGGCTGGTATTGTAGGTGTACGAAAGTTCTCTTACGATATATGGGGCGACACCGTAAACATAGCGGCCCGCATGGAGCAGAACAGTGAAGAAGGCAAGATCAATATATCAGACACCACCTATCAGTTGGTGAAAGATAAATATGCCTGCGTATACCGCGGCAAAATAATGGCAAAAAATAAAGGCGATATCGACATGTATTATCTAAGCTAGCAATTAGGGTGGCAACCCAAATTCTATGAATTCTTTAATTCTATAAATTCCGGTTCAGACAATCAAATAGTACATCCACCTGCTCCATAGTATTATAAGTATGCAGGCATATTCGCAGCCGCTCCATTCCCAGCGGCACCGTAGGGTGCAAGATGGCATTTATCTGTAGCCCGGCCTGTTGCAGTTTGCCAGCAAGCAGCTTGCATTGCTCATTGTCGCCCACTACTAACGCCTGTATGCTGCTTTGGCTGTCTTTCCAGCCCTTAACGTTTGTTTCATTTATTCGCATCCTAAAAAAGGAAATTAACTGGTGCAGCGGTTCATTACTAAAGCTATGGGCCGACAAATATTCGTATGCACAGCGGATAGCGTGTACCGAATGGCCAGGCAAAGCCGTGGTATAAATAAATGGCCGTGCGAAATTTATAAGATATTGTTTCAGCAAAGCGCTACCAACAACAACAGCCCCATGGCAGCCAAGCGCCTTTCCAAAAGTGTGTACCCGCGCAAAAACCCTGTTCTGTAACCCTAACGCACACACCGCCCCCTCCCCATTTTTCCCTATTACCCCTGTTGCATGGGCTTCATCTACTACTAGCTGTGCACCATGTTCTTCGCACAATTGAACGATCTCGCTCAGTGGCGCCATATCCCCGTCCATTGAGTATATCGACTCTACAACTACTATTACAAGCCCCAAGTCTTTATACTTTTTTAGTTTATCAGCGAGGTCATGTGCATCGTTATGGGCAAACTTATACTTCCGGTTGCACTGGCTCAGCCTTATGCCATCTATAATACTGGCATGGCACAGTTCATCAGATAAGATAGTAGTGCTGCGATTGGTAATAGAAGAGATGAGCCCTACATTAGCGTCATAACCAGAGTTAAATAGCAATGCCGCTTCAGCCTTGTGAAAGGCCGCTATCGTATGTTCAAGCGCTTCTGTTTCGGCTGTATTTCCCGAGAGTAATCTCGACCCGGTAGACCCGGTGGTATCATTAAGCAACGGGTGCATTAGCGAAGCCAGTGCACCCGTTGTTACCAGCCCCAGGTAGTCGTTCGAGAAAAAGTCTACCGGTGCTCTATGTGTTGTTAGCTGGCGAAGGTTGCCTGCCAGTGTTCTTTCTTTTAGTTTATCTGCCAGGTATTGCTCAACATGGTTCATGCTGCATGGCGTTCTGTTTATTTTTTGGCTGGCCATCTGCAAATGCTGCCTTTGGCTTCAACCCCAGTGTCTGGAACATATCCATGTCCGTATTAAATTCCGGGTTAGGCGTTGTCAGCAGTTTATCTCCGGCAAATATAGAATTGGCGCCAGCCATAAAGCACATAGCCTGCTCCGACACAGATAGCGATAACCTGCCCGCTGATAACCGCACTGCCGATTTTGGCATTACGATCCTTGCGGTAGCTATCATGCGTACCAGCTCATCAAAAGGCACTCTATTATTATCGCCCAGTGGCGTACCGGCTACAGGTACCAAGGTGTTTATTGGTACTGATTCCGGGTGCTGTGGCAGGTTTGCAAGCGTCAGCAGCATCCCTACGCGGTCTGTATCAGTTTCGCCAAGCCCTATAATGCCACCGCTACATACCGATATGCCTGCCTTCCTCACGTTCGATAGGGTATTCAGGCGGTCATCATAAGTGCGCGTAGTGATCACTTCGCTATAGTGCTCTTCCGATGTATCTACATTATGGTTATAAGCATACAAGCCTGCGTCGGCAAGGCGTTCGGCCTGGTAAGGTGTAAGCATGCCCAGTGTGCAGCATACTTCCATATCCAGCTGGTTTACCGCCTTTACCATATCTATCACACGGTCAAAGTCGCTGTTATCTCTTACCTCCCGCCATGCTGCCCCCATGCAGAAACGCGATGCGCCACCTGCCTTTGCATTTTCTGCAGACCGCACCACGTCGTCTACCTTCATCAGGGCTTGCACCTTCACGCCGGTATTATACCGTGCTGCCTGTGGGCAGTAAGCACAATCTTCAGAGCATCCGCCCGTTTTTATAGACAACAGGCTGCTGATCTGAACCTCCCCAAAAACATGCTCCTCTTTATGCACAATAGCAGCATCAAGTACTAACGACAATAATGGACGCTCGTATATATCCCTGATCTCCTCTTTTGTCCAGTCATGACGAATTTCGCTCATGTATGAATGATTTAATAGGCGAAACTATCTGATTTTTCGGAGTATTTAAAATTTTTTGGCGTTTCATTTCTTGTTTCACACTTTCGTTTTGGCTAATTACCTGTTCGTACACGGATTTTTTCTTTACTTTTGAAAATAAAAAGAATATTTGATAAAAAGTATTTTTTAATGGATAGTTAGTATATTGTCATCACTTTGTCAAAGCGATTTCCATAGTACCATGAAAATTATATATTTTCTACTCTATTGCCTGCTGTTACCATTTGTCTTGTTTGCCCAGGAAGGCCCAAACGATTTGTCTGGCCCATTAAATAACGCAGCAAATGATTCAGAAAAGATAGTAGCTTATCACCGCATTATCAGGCATTACAGCCATGCTAATCCCGACTCCGCTTTATACTATTCCCAGCAGGCGATACAATACTCCGAAGGAAGAAAAAGCAGCAGCAACAACGCACAAGACATCCGCAGACATACCAAGTCGCTCATCCTCATATATAAGCAGATCGCTGACCTGGATAAGCGGCTGAATAAGTATAAAGAGGCCCTGGTGGCATCTGAGCGCGCACAAAGCCTTACAGACAGCCTTTATGATACAGATGCCGGTAGAGAAACCGCCATGCTGGGCTCGGCGGGGGGGCTTGAGTCAGAGCAGAGAATTAACCAGTTAGAACAGATAAATAGTAAAAACGCAGATCAGCGCAAAATTATCATTGCCATAGCCTGCGCTTTTTTACTGATGCTCATAGTGCTCCTCTCATTTTATGTAAAAACAATGAAGATGAACCGGAAAATGGCCAAGCATGAGAAGGAGCTTAAAGAGCTTAACTCTATGAAGGACAAGCTGTTTTCTGTAATTGGGCACGATCTGCGGGGGCCCATAGCAAGGATACCCGCAATACTCGACATTTACGAAGATGAAAGCACCGATGAGGAAGAAAAAAAGTTTCTGCTTACCAATCTCAAAGAGCATACCAAAGCCTCACTCGAGACTTTTGATAAGCTCCTGTATTGGGGTTTATCGCTGGTAAAAGGAATTCGCCTGCACCAGGTAAAAATGAATCCAAAAGGATTGATCACAGAAAGCATTGAACTAAGAAAAATGAAGGCAGCCGAAAAAGAGATCACCGTGGTAGATAACACCCCGCCAGATCTTTACGTATATGCCGACCTCACACATTTCGATTTCGTTATCAGGAACCTGCTGGCAAATGCATTAAAATATACTTACCAAAAGGGCCGGATAGAAGTAGATGCAGAGAGCAACAGCAGGCCCGGCTTCACTGTGTTTTCAGTAAAAGATAATGGAATAGGTATGAGCAAAGAAACACAGTCTCAGCTATTTAAACCGCTGGTGAGCAGCGAAGGTACTGCCCACGAAAAAGGAAATGGCATAGGCCTAATGCTGTGCAAAGAATTTGCGCTGCAAAACGGGGGAGACCTTTGGGTAGAAAGTGAGCTGAATCAGGGGTCTACATTCTTCTTCTCCGTAAGAACTCAGAAAAAAACTTAGCGGCCTGTTTCCGTCCCCGTTTAAGTAAGGCATGGTTGTTGTAACATAGTATTAGCATTCGCAATAGTATTATTTACTTATTTTTGAACTAACAAAACATCCACTGAAACTATGAAAAATTTATTTGTATCGTTTTCGATTATCGCAGTTGTTATAGCATTTGCCTCATGCAAAAAAAAGGATAGTAATCCAGGCCCAGTCACTACGGCAAGCGTAATGTTTGTCAACGGCTGCGCAGGAACAAATAATATCAATGTTACCGATAATGGTAATGCTATTGCAACGAACTTGGCGCTTTTATTCTTACCAGCACAGGCACCCCTTTAATTAGCGGAACAGCAACTCTTGCCGCCACCCAGCATTACTCTTTCTTCCTGGGTGGGTTGGTTAACAATTCGCCGTCGTTGCTGATCACCGATGATCTTACTGCTCCCGCCTCAGGAATGATCAAGATCAGGCTGGTCAATTTATCTCACGATACACTCTCTTTAACAGGAAATGCCGGAGCTACTACGTTTGCCACAA
>JABDHF010000080.1:918-12592 GCA_013285595.1 Bacteroidota bacterium | reverse complement strand
GGCATCAAACATATAATTTTCGACTTAGGTGGGGTGATATTGAATATCGACTATAAGCTTACGGAGCAGGCATTTATTGATGCCGGTATCACGGAGTTTCCGGCGCTATATTCGCAGCTGCAGCAGTCGTCTCTGTTCGATAAGTTTGAGACGGGGGCTATTACCAGGGGGGAGTTTATAAAGGCTTTGCAGGCCGTGGCGCCTACACCAATTACTGAGGCCCGGATAGGTTGCGATACGGCGCTCAGCGTATTGAACTTATCGGCTGAAGAACTGGTACGCCGCACAGACCTGGAAGAAGAAACGGTGAATGATGTGCGTAAAATACTGGAGGCAGAATTCAGCAACGAATAAGGAGCTTTTATAAAAAGCTTGTTATTTTATAAGAATACGACTGACAGGGGCGTAAGGGCAGGCTATTTGTAGTTAAAATGGCGTAGGTTTGTATACTGTTTGTGCTATGGGCGGCATGGGCAAATTAAATGATCAGTAAATAGAAGAATGATAACAACGACAAATAAAACACCCAGGTTACTGGAAGCTGCAAAAGAATTTAACATCGGCAGGGAAACACTCGTAGCGTTTCTTACCGATAAAGGCTTTGAAATATCCAGCAGCCCGGCAACCAAGTTAACAGAAAAAATGTACAACGCCCTGCAGGTGGAGTTTGCCCAAGACAAACTGGCCAAACGCAGGAGCGAAGAGATCGCATTGCCCAAGGGTTCATTGTTAGATGCCCATAAGAAGAAGGAAGAACCAGTTGCAGTAAAGAAAGAAGAGCCTGCAGTGGCGCCGAAGCCCAAAACAGAAGCACCTAAAGAGCCGGAAAAAGCAAAGCCAGCGGAAGTAAAGGCCGAAATAGCGCCTAAAGTTGCGGTAACACCTGTGCCAGCACCTGCCGAAGAGGTGAAGAAACCAGTGGTGGCTAAAGAAGAGCCGGTAGCCAAAGAAGAAAAAGAAACGGCCCCTAAAGCAGAACAAAAGCCACCTGTAGCGGCAAAAGAACCTGAAGCAGAGGCCCCGGAACACCTGGATGTAAAAGCGCCAAAGATAGAAGGCCCGAATATACTGGGGAAGATAAACCTGGAAGATATGAACCTTGCGTCGCGCCCTAAAAAGGGAGCTGCCGCGAAGAAGCCAGTAGCAACAAAACCAGAAGCTGCTAAAAAAGAGGAAGAAGAAACAGACAAGCCTGTTGCAAAGCCTAAAAATGAGGTAGTGGCCGAAGTTGCTGCACCTCAGCCACCTGCTGTTGAAAAAGCTGCGGAGGAAACGGAAGACAGCAACAAGCCGGAACATATAGAAATGAAGGCCCCCAAACTGGAAGGCCCGAAGATCATTGGTAGAATAGAACTGCCTGTGTCACAGCCAGGTGGCAGTGGCAACAGGCTGGATAGCAGGCGTGGCGATGCAAACCGTGATGGCGAAAAGCGCAAGCGCAAGCGCATACCGGTAGAAAAGAAGCCGGAAACGCATAAGCCAGGCGACCCGAATAACAGGGACAGGAATGCACCTCCGGGACAAGGTGGCGGCGCATTTGCGCCAAGAACGCCAAACCCTGCATTTAACCGTGAGCGTCGCCCTTCAGGGCCGCAAACTACACCGGGGTATACCGGTGGCCAGCGCAGTGGCGGCACCGGTGGCGGCGGCAACTTCAGGCCGGGTGGCGGTGGCGGCGATCGTCGTGGCGCACCACGTGGCTTGCCGGTAAATGCACAGCAGCAGGAAATAGATACTAAAGCAATACAGGATAAGATACGCGAAACACAGGCCAAGCTTACGGGCTCTACCCGCAGCAAAAACCTGAAAGCCAAATACCGCCGTAACAAGCGCGATGAAATGGCCGACAAGCGCGCCGCTGCTGAAAACGCAGAGCAAGGCAATGTGATACAGGTTACCGAGTTTATCTCAGTAAGTGAGCTGGCTAACCTGCTGGATGTAAGCTTTGCCGATGTTATCAGCAAGTGTATGAGCCTGGGTATCATGGTGTCTATCAATCAGCGCCTTGATGCTGAGGTGATAGAGCTAGTATCGAGCGAGTTTGGCTACGAGGTTGAATTCATCAACCTGGAGCAGGAAGCTGAAGAAGTAATAGAAGATATAGATGAAGAGGGTGACCTGGAGCCGCGTGCCCCTATTGTTACCATCATGGGCCACGTAGACCATGGTAAAACATCGCTCCTCGACTATGTGCGCAGCGCCAATGTGGTAGCTGGTGAGGCCGGTGGTATCACACAGCATATAGGCGCCTACCAGGTTACAACCAGTACTGGCAAGAAGATCACCTTCCTGGATACGCCGGGCCATGAAGCGTTTACCGCTATGCGTGCGCGTGGCGCCAAGGTAGCCGACGTAGCCGTGATAGTGGTAGCTGCCGATGATGCCATAATGCCGCAGACCAAGGAGGCCATATCGCACGCCCAGGCTGCGAACCTCCCTATGATCTTCGCTATAAATAAGATAGATAAAGAAGGAGCTAATCCGGAAAAGATAAAAGAACAGCTTGCCGGTATGAACATACTGGTAGAAGACTGGGGTGGTAAATACCAGAGCCAGGAAATATCGGCCAAGAAAGGCTTGAACATTGACCTGCTGCTGGAAAAAATAGGCCTGGAAGCTGAATTGCTGGAACTGAAAGCCAACCCTGATCGGAATGCTACAGGTAGCGTTATTGAAGCATCGCTGGATAAGGGCCGTGGCTACCAGTCTACCATATTGGTACAGAACGGTACCCTGAACCAGGGCGATATGATAGCCTGCGGACAGCACTATGGCAAGATCAAAGCAATGTTCAACGAGCGTGGCCAGCGTGTGTCATCGGCAGGGCCATCAGCGCCGGTACAGGTGTTAGGCCTTAACGGTGCGCCACAGGCGGGTGAAAAATTCCGTGTATACGAGAACGAAGATGAGGCTAAAGACCTCGCTAACCATAGAGCGCAGATCATGCGTGAGCAGGGTATACGTGCCCGCAAGCACATTACGCTCGATGAGATCGGCCGTCGCCTTGCACTTGGAAACTTCAAGGAACTGGGTGTTATCATCAAGGGCGACTTCGATGGTTCTGTAGAAGCGCTGAGCGATTCGCTGCAGAAACTGTCTACTGAAGAAGTGGCTATCAATGTGGTACACAAAGGCGTGGGCCAGATCACGGAGAGCGATGTATTGCTTGCCACAGCGTCCGATGCTATTATCATTGGCTTCCAGGTGCGTCCGTCATTGCAGGCTGGCAAGCTGGCAGAGCAGGAGAACATAGAAATACGTACTTACTCTATCATCTACGATGCTATAGAAGAGATAAAGAGCGCAATGGAAGGCCTGCTGGAACCAAAGGTGGAAAAGAAGACCGTGAGCAACATAGAAGTGCGCGAAACTTTCAAGATCACTGGTGTGGGCACTATTGCCGGCTGCTATGTGCTTGATGGCAAGATGACCCGCCAAACCAAGCTGAACCTTATCCGCGATGGTATAGTAGTATACACCGGCGAACTCGGCTCACTGAAACGCTTCAAGGATGATGTGAAGGAAGTGAACGCAGGCTATGAGTGCGGCTTATCAGTGAAGAACTACAACGATGTGCGCGTAGGTGATATCATTGAAGGCTTTGAAGAAGTAGAAGTGAAGAGGACGCTTTAATAGCTAAAGGTTTCTTCAGAACATAAAATACAAAATCCCGGAGCCGAAAGCTCCGGGATTTTTTTATTAACTCAATAGAGATCGTTTACGCGGGTTACTTACTTAGCTCTATCGGCATAGTTATCTCCTTTCCATCTCTCGTCACCTTCACCTTTGTCTTATCTCCGGGGGTAAATTTGCTTAGCGCTTCCATATAGGTTTGCATCCCGTTTATCTTTATGTCGCCGAGTTGTATTATTACATCGCCTTGCTTTATACCGGCCTTCATAGCAGGGCGGTCGTCGCTTACTCCGTCCACGCGTACTCCACCTGTCTCATAAGTGTAATCGGGCATTATACCCAGCGTCACTTTAAACGCTGTTCTGCCCATCGATTTTTGTTTGGTAGCGGTAAACATAGGTTTCATATTTGCCTCGTCCATCGACGCTACTATTTTGTCTACGTAATTGATCACCATCGTTTCACCGGTGTAGTTGATAAGGTTGGGCATATCACTTGGCTTATGGTAATCTTTGTGTGACCCCGTAAAGAAAAATAATACCGGTATCCCTGCATTATAAAAGCTTGTATGGTCCGACGGCCCTACACCGGAGCTATCTATCGACAATTTAAAATCAGTGCCTGCCAGTGCCTGCACATTCACCCATGCGGGTGATGTGCCTACGCCACCCAGCTCCAGCAGGTGAGTGCTGTCATTCAGCCTGCCCACCATGTCCATATTGATCATATAGGCAATATGGGAGCTGTCTATGTGCTGGTCTTTAATAAACGCCTTCGATCCATACAGCCCCAACTCTTCCCCTGAAAAGTTGATGAACAAATAGTTGAAATGGGTAAGCTTTTGGTGTTTTATCCACTTAGCCACCTCCAGCAGCGCTGCTGTGCCGCTGGCATTATCATCGGCGCCATGGTGCACCCGGTGTTCTTTCACGGCATTGGCAAACAGGCTGTTGCCATCCTCGCCATAACCCAGGTGATCGTAGTGCGCGCCTATTACCACAGTGTAGGGCGCTTTGTTGTCAATGTATGCAGCTATATTATTGCCAGTGCGCTCAGCCTTCTTCAGGTCTATATCCAGGTTTATAGGCACGCCGGCTTTCTCATAGCCCGCTACTGCAGTAAACTTCTTAAAAACTACGGTGGTCACAAAGGCTACAGGTATACCCAGCGTATCATATTCCGAATGCCTGTTAAAAGTGGGTGTCCATTTGCCATTGTAGCCGTCGTAAAAAACCACGCCTGTAGCACCTTGCTTCTCGGCTTCTTTAGCATGTTCATACATATACTTCTCATAGTCGAAGTGCGGGTCGTTTGCCTGGTCAGAGTCTTTGTAAAGCGGCAGCATCCATATACTGCCCTGCTCCATTACATCGGGGAATATCTCGCTATATACATGTTTACTGGCACTAAAGGGCATGGGGAATGCTTCCTTGTTCAGCCGCATCTCCACATTATTTACCTTTATCAGGGTAGCTGCTGCAATTTCTTTTCCATAGGTAAAATGGAATGGGTAGCGATATACACCTTTATAAGGTGGTATCTCTTCCTGCTGGTATCTTCTTTCTATGTAGTCTGCTGCTTTGCGTTCACCCTCAGAGCTGGTACGCCTGCCCTCCAGCTCTTCCGATGCCAGGTAGCTGATGTCGGTCTGTAGTTGTTTGGCTACTTTACGGTCGGCTTTTTTTTGCGCAAAGGCCTCCTGCCACGGCGAGATCGCTACTAATAAACAAAACAGCGTAATAATGCGCGGGCTCATAACCGTATTTGTGCAAATATAACAAAAGCAACCGAAGGGGTTGATGAAAACAATAGGCTAAACCTACTAAAATTTATTAGCTGAAGATCAACATTATTAACAGAAATGTTCCCACTCACATTTAACATCCTAACTTCCCACTCATTTGTTTATATGCCAGCAGCAGGCTCTTGTCCCTCAGATCCGAAGCATTAAAAAACAAGAAAAACATGCCCTTTCCTCCCCAATAATCAGCTCCAAAAGCGCTACTGGCAAGGGTCTCAATTCAAATATATAAAATATTTAATGCAAACGTATATTCAGGTATACCTCTACCCAAACGATCTTAACATCGGCTAATCCTAAAGATCAGGGCCGAAAAAAAGCCGCTCCATAAGGAAGCGGCCGGGCTGCGAATTTATAATCACGTTTTAAGAAGCCTGTTTAAGGGCGCCTTGCTGATTTACTATTATTAGCCCCGGAGTGTCAGCAGGCGCTGCATCTTCGGCATTGGTAGGCATTACTATCTGGGCGTCGGTAATGTCTTTTAGTTGCGGTAGCTGTGCGGGCGAGTTAATGCCCAGGTAGTCCATAAAGCTCTTAGAAGTATTATAGATCAGTGGCTTGCCCACCATTTCTTCGTTACGGCCTGCTATTACTATCAGCTCTTTTTCCAGCAGCTTCTGTATGCTGTAATCGGCACTTACACCGCGTATATATTCTATCTCGCTCTTGGTTATCGGCTGCTTATAAGCAATGATCGACAGGGTCTCCATAGCCGCCGTCGACAGCTTCTTTATATGCTTGTCGCCATTAAGCTGCAATACCGTTTTATGAAAAGCCTTCTTGGTAAGGAACTGGAAGCCGCCACCTATTTCTTTCAGCTGAAAGGGGTAATAATCTGCATCATATTTCTCACGTATAGCTTCCACGCAGGTAGCTATGCGGTCTCCTTCTATCACGGTTTCCAGCGCCTGGCCCAGCACTTCTGTCATTTCTATTTGGGTAAGCGGGCGCTCACTGGCAAATATCAGGGCCTCTACATGCGGCATCAGTTGTTCGATATCCATACTTTCTGCTTTTTCTTTTCACTATCGAAATTAGTGCACATTATTAACCTGCAACGGCAAAGTAATACACAACTGTGCAAAACTTGTTACTCTTTACTGGCAAGGGTTTCCATGGCAAAATTACTAAGAATTATTCTTTTAATTTATTTGTTGGATCGACACCTACAATTTTTTAACAGGTGCCTTTATAATAGGTATATTTGTTTTAACAACCAGCAAATTGTCACCCACAAAATTCTTTAACAACGCAAGCGCGCAGCCCGACAGGCCCACAGGCAATACGGCCATCCTGTTCTGGCTGTTCTGGTGCCTATTGTTTGTGCTGTACTATCCGGCGTCAAAGGCCGGCTTTGTCACAGACTTCACCGGCTGGCTCGACCAGGTAAAGAACCACACCTTCTGGGAGCACATCAACCGCACCAACTTCCAGGCAAAAAGCATGTACCAGGTCACCCAGTTTAATACCTGGGTGTTCTACAAGCTGTTTGGTATTAATGCGTGGCTATGGCACATGCTGTTCATCACCCTGCATGCGCTCAGTGTTTACTTGCTCTTTGTGCTCATCTCTGGCTTTATGGAAGATGCCGGTGTGGCCAATGCGCGGGCTATTGCTTTTAGTGGCGCATTGCTATTCTGCATATCGCCCTATATGTCAGAGGTAATTGTGTGGGAACCATCTTTCCACTATTTGCAGGGGTTACTGATGATACTGCTGATACTCACGTTTGTCCGCAAGTATGTGCATACAGAAAAGGGCAACTACATAAGGTGGGCGCTGCTTGTTTATTTCCTCTCCACATTTTCACTGGAGATCTTTTATATAACTCCCTGGCTGGTGCTAACCCTCGCTATATTTTACAGTACAATTCCCGCAACGAATAAAGGCAGCGTTAAGAAGCTATCGCTATACTTTTTCTTGCCCATGCTGTTATTGTTTTTACTGCGCCTGGTGGTATATAAGGCTGCCTATGGCGAATGGGTGTCGCGTATAGGCACCGCAGCGGCAGTATCTGGCATACACGCAGAAAACTTTGGCAAGCCAGCCAAATATCTTTTTCATCAATTGTTCCTCGGCAGGTTTTTCCCGGATACGTTACGGGCACAGGTGTATGCCTTTTGCGATTCATCAAAAGGGCTTATTTTGTTTTATAGTATTATAGGTATCATCGCCATTTATATTATTGTACGGCTTCACCGTATGGGTGGTAAAGGAAAAATAGCCAGCCTGTTATTTACCTGGAGCATGATAGCGCTTGCTTTGCTTACACCCTTATGGTTTGGCAATATGCAGCTGGTCATTTTTGATCGGTACAATTATTTTTCGGCCGCATTTTTCTATATGCTGGTAGCAGTGCTGGTGAGTTTCATCACCATGCGATATGTAAGGTTAGCGGTTATAGCCATATACTTGCTGGTAAACCTGAGGTTTACTATACAGGTAAGCAGGTTTTGGGGCAAGGCGAATAAAGTAGATGCAGGGTTAATAAACAATTTCCCGCCTGTAGGTAGCAGGACGGTAATCCTGCTCAACCTGCCAGAAAATATAAAAGGCATACCCATGATAGGCTCAGACCGGGAAAGTGAGTATACGTATATGCACAACCTGCTGCTACCCGGCAGGCAAATAAGCAATACGGTCTACGATGTACTGTCTTACAATATGAATACCCCCGAAGATGGCGCACATGCTACAGTGCTCAATGACAGCATGGTAAGGGTAACGCTCAATCAATGGGGTACCTGGTGGTGGTTTGCCGGAAAGGGAGGCTTCAGCTATGAAAATAACGACTACAAGCTCAACCTCGTCGATGCCGGCCACATGTATGAGCTTACTTTAAAGAAACCGGCAGATCAATACCTGCTTTTATATTCCGTAGGCAGCCAATGGAAAACGGTAGACTGGAATAAGAAGAACGTAGACCAGGATTAATACCAGATTTGACAACTTTTTAAAAGTTGTCAAATCTCAATCGTCACATCGCCACCTATGGGATGCCCTACACAGGTCAGTATCCTACCTTTTTTCAGTTCACTATCCATCAGTACTTCGTTATACGACAGCCATACTTTCCCCTCAGTACAAATCGCCGCACAACTACCACACCGCCCCACCTCGCAACTGTATGGCAAAGAAATGCCCTGTTTTTTGGTTGCCTGCAAAATAGTGTCGGGATAATTTACCAGTATCGAATGCGCTTTGCCATCCAGTATCAGCTTTGCGGTATGTGAAGATTTGTCTGGCGGCTCTACAACTCTTATTTGCCGGTCGTTGGTATTGAAGTTCTCCTTCCTTATCTGCTCATCATGTATGCCTAGTTCTTCAAGCGCAAAGATGGCCATGCGCATATATGTAAATGGCCCGCACAAGTAAAAGAGCAGTTCTTCTTTTGGCACCGTAGCATACTCATTAAGCAAAGTCTTTAATAGCGCCTTGCTTAGCCTTGCCCGTGATAGGTCGAAAGATGAACTATATAAAAAGTCGATCTTAAAGTTGTCTGGAAATTGTGCAGCGTGCTTGTTCAGCTCGTTATAAAATACGACCTCTTCTTTCGACCTGTTGCTGTAAATGAGCACTATCTGTTTATCCGGTGGGGTATGCAGCAATGTCTTGATCAACGAAAACACAGGTGTAATTCCGATACCTGCTGCAAAGAAAAATACTTGCTTGTAGCTAACAAAGCTTTCAGGCAAGGTAAAAAGCCCCGCTGCACCGGTTGTATATAACTTATCACCCACTACGGCACGGTCTATCAACAGGCGCGAATAAGCGCCGTTGTCTACCCGCTTCACCGTAAACGAAAGTGGTTCGTCAAGCACTGCACACGACGATATGGAAAATGACCGCCGCTCTTCCCTGCCATGATGCGTAAATACGAACGTAACGAACTGACCGGCTGTATATGGTATCTGGCTACCATCTTCATACGCTATACTAAAGGTCTTTACGCCCGGTGTTTCCTGCCGAATGGATGTAATGATCGCCGTTCTGAATGATGTCATAAAATCCTATACCCTAATGAGAACAACAAAATTAACTAAGTATGCAGCATATTGTATTTGCCCTTGCAATTTAGCGGGTGTACTTTTGCAGCGTGAATGATTTTTCTTCCGAAATATTTTTTAAAACAGCCCGCAGCGGTGGCAGTGGCGGCCAGAATGTGAACAAGGTAGAAACCATGGCGGAAGCGCTATGGCTGGTGGCTGAATCGCGTTTTTTTTCTGATGAAGAAAAAGAGCTGATACAAACCAAACTGGCTACCAAAATAAATAAGGATGGCTACCTGCACGCAAAAAGCAGCGAGACCCGCTCGCAACTTGAAAACAAACAAATAGCCCAAAAGAAGCTGGAAGACCTGGTAGCGAAGAGCCTGGTAAAACCTAAAAAACGCAAAGCAACCAAGCCGTCGAAAGCGGCAGCAGAAAAACGCCTCGATAGTAAAAAGAAAGAGTCGCTGAAGAAGGAGATGAGGAGAGCGCCGGGAAAAGAGCTGTAGAAAATTTAAGATTATGTGTTTGCAGTGACTATAAAAAGTGAAAGCATATTTTTCGTAACTTTAGTCAGATAAATAATTGATCAAAGACAAAGCGAAAGTATATGCAGGAGTCTCGGGAAACTTAGTCGCATTCTCATCCCGTTTATCTTTTCAAAGAGGGTTTGAAGGAAATGTTTCATTTTTATCAAAGTCACAACTTGTTGATCACTACATTAAAATTTTAGGCGCATTTCATTTTGGAGGTCGTGTAATGATAATTGATAAACAAGCGGCACTGGTGCTTATTGATAAATATTTTAAAAGTCAAATATCATGAGATACAATAAAAAGAACGAACTCGATGTCGATTTATTGGCGGAGAAGAGCCATTGACAAAAGAAGAAGAGAAAGCGATAAGTGATTACATCAGATCTAAAAAGATAAAACAATTAAAGCCTACGCTTAAAAAACGAGTTGTAAAACGTGATAAATCATTAACATAAACGCAATTACGTCTTTAGGCTGTTTTATTCAAAACAGCATCTTATACACATCCTCCACCTTATTCACCATCTTGATCTTTATGTTATAGTTGTTAGCGTGCAGGCCCTTGGCGTTGGCTTTGGGAATGAAGATCACATCCATACCCAGCTTATCAGCTTCGGCTATGCGCTGGTCTATCCGGTTTACCGCACGTATCTCGCCTGAGAGGCCTATCTCGCCCACCAGGCAAATATTAGATGGCAATGCCTTGTCTTCGTAAGAAGACAGTAGGGAGCACACCAGGGCAAGCTCTATAGATGGGTCTTCAATTTTTAATCCACCGGCAATGTTCACAAATACATCTTTAGATCCAAAATGGAACCCGCCGCGTTTTTCTAATACGGCAAGGAGCAACTGGAGTCGTCTGAGGTCCAGGCCGCTCACTGTGCGTTGCGGTGTGCCATACACCGCCTGCGTCACCAGCGCCTGCACTTCTATCATCAGCGGGCGCGATGCTTCCATGGTTGCCGCAATGGCTATGCCGCTCAGCGGCTCATCGTGCTGGGAAAGCAGTATTTCAGATGGGTTACTCACCGGGCGCATACCCTGTGTCACCATTTCATATATACCCAGCTCTGATGTAGAGCCAAAACGATTCTTCAAAGTGCGCAGTATGCGGTAAGCATAGTGCCGGTCACCTTCGAACTGTAAAACAGTGTCCACCATGTGCTCTAACACCTTAGGCCCCGCAATAGCGCCATCCTTAGTAATGTGGCCAATGATACACACCGGTATATTCGTAGCCTTAGCAAACCGCTGCAACTCTGCAGCGCACTCGCGTACCTGTGATACACTCCCCGCAGCAGACTCCACGTATGGCGACTCCAGCGTTTGTATAGAATCTATGATCAGCAACTGCGGCCGCACCTTCTTCACTTCCTGGAAGAGTGTATTGGTATCTGTAGCTGTAAGCAGGTACAGGTTGTTGTTCTTTATACCTATACGGTCGGCGCGTAACTTTATCTGCTGCGCACTTTCCTCCCCAGATACATATAGTGTAGTAATGCTTTTCCATTGCAGCGCACATTGCAGGAACAGTGTGCTCTTTCCTATGCCGGGGTCGCCTGCTATCAGTATCACAGAGCCCGGTACCATACCGCCGCCCAGCACACGGTTCAGTTCACTATCGGGCGCCATCATCCTCGCCTCCTGTGTTTGTATTACTTCATCCAGCTTGTGTGCTTTCCTGTGGTCTTTGTTATTTTCATCATCATCCCACT
>JABDHF010000080.1:67-908 GCA_013285595.1 Bacteroidota bacterium | reverse complement strand
TCATCGCGCTGCACTACTTCTTCCACAAAAGAATTCCATGACCCACACGATGGACACTTACCCGTCCACTTCGGAGTTTCATATCCGCATTGCTGGCAGAAGAAAGCCGTTTTTATTTTCGCCATAAATTAATGACTGAGTACTAAATGAAAATTAGAAATTGAATACACTAAGAAGATTGCCGATAAATGTACTTGATAAAATGTCGCAACAAGAGAAAGTACGTTTAGAGGCCAGGGATAAAAACAAAAAGAGCCGCTGGAGGAATCCGGCAGCTCTCACTTACTAACCCATTAAATTCACAACTTGACACAAATGTAATGCGGTGCAGCGTAGGAAAAAAATGGAATTATAATGGCTTCCAATCACTTTTATAGATATAACGTTTAGTCACATTCAATCGGGTCTTTGCTTTGGAAATCAATAGATTTTAATGTCGTAAATTATTTATTTGAATAGCTTTTGTTAATTTTTAATTCAATAATATCTATATAAATTAAACAAAATAAGATTTATAGCCAAAGTATCAATTTATGGATTATATATGATTAGTTAAAATGAAAGGTAACAACCATTGATTATGTATACTAAGTGTATTTTGCATCCTGAAAATATTTTTATGAACAGAACATTTGCACCATTAATACAAAAAGAAAGAAAATTTCTGCCCGCTGATTTCAAAGTTACTGATTGGGAAAATCTGCTGCCTTATTTTGAAGAGCTAAAAACAAGAGCGATAAATGATAAGGCGGCTCTTGATAAATGGCTGGAAGATATAAGCGAACTGGAAGCAGTAGTAAGTGAAGATGCCTGCTGGCGGCAGATAAATATGACCTGCGAT
>JABDHF010000079.1:9512-12718 GCA_013285595.1 Bacteroidota bacterium | reverse complement strand
ATGTAGTTGTTCCCGTGATGACCGGCGTAGGATTGACTTGTATATCCGTAACTGCAAAACAGCCAAAGGGGGTGGTATAGCTTATGGTAGCGGTACCAGCTGCTACGCCAGTGAATGTACCTGTTGATGGCACTATGGTGGCTACCGTGGTATTGCTGCTGGCCCAGGCGCCGCCGGCAAGCGAATTGTGCAATGTTGCAGATGCCCCCTGGCAAACAGTAGTAGTGCCGGTAATACCTGCGGGAAGCGGGTTCACCGTTACTACAGCGATAACAAAGCAACCTGCGGGTGTTGTAAACCTTATGGTTGCTGTGCCGGCTGCCAGCCCCGAAACAAAGCCAGAGGTGGTATTGATAGTGGCGATGATTGTATTAAGGCTGCTCCAGTTGCCGGCCGTGGTCACATCGAATAAATTAGTTGTTCCTCCCTGGCAAATAGATGCTATGCCTGTTATTGTTTCGGGCAACGGGTTTACGGTTATTATTGCGGCCACCGAGCATCCGCCAGTGGTAGTGTAGGTAACACCTGCTGTGCCTGCAGATACGCCACTCACTATCCCCGATGCACCTGCAACCGTGGCGATGGCGGTGTTACCACTTACCCACACGCCGCCGGTAAGCAGATCGCTAAGCACCTCGGTATTCCCTACACATAGCGGCGCCACACCAATAATATCAGAAGGTACAGGATGGATGGTAACTGCGATAGTAGCTATACAACCTTCTACTGTAGTGTATTTAATAGTAGTGACACCTGCCGATGTCCCGATCACCAGTCCTGTGGCGGCATCTACTGTGGCTATAGCGGTATTTACACTGCTCCAGGCGCCGCCGGTTACAGCATCGCTCATGGCAGATGTATTGCCGGCACACAAAGACGCAATGCCAACGACAGGCAAAAGCGGATCTACAGTAAGTATTGTGGAAGCAATGCAACCGGCCGCTGAAGTATAAGAAATGGTTGCCGTACCTGCCGAGAGCCCGATCACTATGCCTGCTGTAAGGCTAACAGGCGCAACCGAAGTATTTGCGCTGCTCCAGGTACCCGCACCAGCAGCATCGCTAAGAACTGTATTGCTGCCCTGGCACAAAACAGTAACACCGGCAACCGGGAATAAAACATTTACAGTGGCCACAATTGTAGCAATGCACCCCATGGCCGTAGTATAGCTGATAGATGTGTTGCCACCTGATACTCCGGTTACCACACCTGTTGTTATGTTTACAGTAGCTACAGAGGTATTAAGGCTGCTCCAGGTCCCACCAGAAACAGCATAGCTCAATGCAGTAGCGCTCCCCTGGCATACCGACGGACTGCCTGCTATAGGCTGCACGGGGTCGACTGTTAAAACTATGGTGGCAAAACAGCCGCCGGGCATAGCGTATAAAATGGTGACTACGCCCGCGCTTGCCGCGGTTACTATACCTGTGCCTGCGCCCACTGTTGCTATCGCGGTATTACTGCTGGTCCAGATGCCACCAGTGAGTGCATCACTGAGTGAAGTAGTACTGCATACCACGGCAGCACCTGATATAGGCCCAGGCTGCGCGTATACAGTGACAATAAACGAAGAGACGCAGCCGTTGCCGGTAGTGTATTTAATGGTTGCAGTGCCGGGTAATAACCCGTTCACAACTCCGATATCTGTTACTGAGGCTACAGCAGTATTTGTGCTGCTCCAGGCGCCGCCACTTACGGTATTGCTTAAAGTAACAGAGCTACCCTGGCACATAGATGGTGTGCCGGTTATAGGTGCTTGTGCGTTTACACTAACAACAATGGTAGAAGAACAGCCGCCCGGCGTAGTGTAGGCGATAGTAGCCGTACCCGTAGTTATTCCGCCGGCAACGCCTGTAGTGAACCCCACGGAGGCTATGCCGGTATTACTGCTTGTCCATGTGCCGCCGGTGGTAATATTGCTTAGCGTAGTCGTGTTTCCCTGGCATACTGTGGCAGTGCCAATAACAGGCGTGGGCAAATTAACTGTAACAACCGTTGTTGCCGTACAGCCTGCCGATGTTGTATAGGTGATCGCCGAAGTACCTACGGCCATGCCGGTTATCATTCCTGTAGCGGAAACGATAATGGCAACACTGGTATTACTGCTGGTCCATGTGCCACCGGTACCGGCATAATTTAGTGCTACACTGCTGCCCACACATATGGTGGTAGTACCGGATATAGCAGTAACCGCATTTACAGTTACCACCGCAGTCATCGTACATCCGCCTGGTACTGCGTATGATATTACAGATGTTCCTGCTGCTACTGCTGTTACCGTGCCTGTTGTGGTTACCGTGGCTACGGCAGTATTGCTGCTGCTCCATAAGCCCCCTGCAACTGCATCGCTAAGCGTAGTTATACCACCCTGGCATATATTCCTGGTTCCGGCTATTGGTGTAGGGGCAACCACTGTTACTGCAGTGCTGGCGGTGCAGCCAGCCATAGTTGTATACGTGATCAATACGCTACCCGTAGCTGCGCCGGTAATAACCCCCGATGCCGGGCCTGCCGTAGCAACGGCTGTGTTGCCGCTGCTCCACGTGCCACCCGCCGTGGCATCATGGAGCACCGTTGTACCGCCCAGGCACACCGTCGTTGTTCCTGTTATTGGCGCGGCAGCATTTACAGTTACTATAACAGTTGCAGCGCATCCGCCCGGGGCGCTGTAAGAGATCACCGCTGTGCCGCCGGCTACACCGGTAACTATTCCGTTGCCAACCCCTACGTTTGCTACAGTTGTGTTACCGCTGCTCCATGCGCCGCCGGTAGCGGCATCGCTCAGCGCAGTAGTTGCTCCCGGGCATATTGCCAATGTGCCTGTTATTGGAGTTGGCACAACCACGGTTATTGCCGTGGTAGCAGAGCACCCTGTAGGAGTAGTATAAACGATGGTTGCGGAACCAACATTTGTGCCGCTCACAATGCCGCTGGAACTGCCTATGGCTACAATGGATGAATTAGTACTCACCCATGCGCCACCCGAAATCACATCGCTCAGTGTGGCTGTGCCACCAAGGCAAACTGTTGAAGGGCCACTAATAGGCGACAGTGGATCTATAGACATGGTGGCTACAGTAAAGCAGCCCGCGCCCCCTGTGCTATAAGTAATAGTTGTGGTACCGGCAGAAACGCCTATCACCACGCCACTTGCAGCAAACCTCAAATGCGGCCATGCACTACCGGGATGCTGGTGGCAATTGGCG
>JABDHF010000079.1:0-9502 GCA_013285595.1 Bacteroidota bacterium | reverse complement strand
CACCGCCAGTACCATTGCTAAGGGTTATGGAGCTGGCTTCGCAATCTCTGAGTATCCCCATTATAGGCCCTACGGGTGGGTTCACTGTCACAATTGTTGTTAGTGCGCAACCTGTGGTTGTATTGTAAGTGATGACAGAGGTACCTACTGTGAGGCCAGATACCCCGCCAGAAGCATTAACAGTGGCTACGGCAGTATTGCTGCTGCTCCATGTACCGCCCGGAGTTGTATTGCTAAGGGTAGTTGTTCCGCCGGGGCACATAACGGTATTACCGGTTATCGGCGCAGATGAATTTACCGTAATAGTTGTTGATGCCGACGATACATTGCCGCATATGTCGGTAGATGTTACTGTATAGGTGGTGGTTCCGGTTGGGCTCTCCGTCACTGACGAGCCAGTTAACCCACCCGGTGTCCATACAAATGTATACGGCGGCACCCCATAAGATGAAGTAGCGCTGAGATTTGCCGACTGGCCTGTGCATATAGTTGATGCGCTCGCTGTTATGGCGCTCGTTTCTATGGTTCTCCCGAATACCGTAATGGTAAGCGGAGAGCTTGCCGTGATATATGTATTGCTGCAGGGTGGTGTAGTAAGGTAGTTTTGATAAAAATCCATCGTAAGGTTCAGGTTGTACGATGAGCACGACGGCCCCGGCATGCACCCGCTGAATGACGGCAATATAGACGCCGCGGTTCCGGTACAGGTTCCGGTAAGCAGGCTATTGCAGTTCCAGTACAGCCCCGATGGTGTGGGGCTCCGGCAGGCGCCCAGGTAAAAATCAAAGGCGCCGTTATTCAGCACAGCGCCACCACTCGTTACATACTGGAAGTTGAACTGGATATCGGTAACGGTGACTTTTGCAGGTACCGTCGCAGGATTGGTATACACACACCCCACCGTCCATGCCGGGCTGTAGGTGCTGCCATTTACTGTAGAGGGTGTAGCTATAGATACAAGCGGGTCTATGATAACCGGGTAAGCAGATGCCGGGCGGTTAAGAAAATTGCCGGGCAATGCGATGTCCAGTGTATTGCCATCTATAATGTATGGCAGCATTTGCAGCGACCCTTTTATATTGTTCCGCTCAAACGCCGAGGCAGCAGATATAGCATATATCTTTTCGCCGGCTGTATTTCTTATCTCCAGGTTGCCTGTATAGGTTGCCTGCCCTTGTGCATATACGGTCCATCCGCTTTCGGTTACCAGGTGGTCTCTTACCAGCAGCTGTCCGTCTGCATATTCAGGCATTGCTTTATTGATCCAGAAGTTGGTTTTCACAGCGCCGCGTATGGTGTGCATTTCTATGTCTATGCCCGGCCATGCATTCTTTACATATACACCCTCGTCGCCGGCGGTATGGCTGGCCATGGTTGCAGCCCCCAGCGATTGCCGGCTGCCATTTGGTTTTACATAGATCAATTCCAGGTTGTGGTTGAATTCAAAGTTTTCACCCACCTTGCCCAGCGATGAAAAGCCTTCTGCCGTGTTTATACTTACCGGCACAGGTTGTTCAGCAGCGGCATATACGCCTGCCTTGTCAGCTACCGGCTGCAATTGTGTGTGTATGGTTCGCCAATTGCCACCAGCATCCCGGTAGTGCATGGCCGCATTTGAGGTTTGCTGCATCATAGCGCCGCTGCCTGTGCCTTCTTTAATAAAAGTCTTTGATGTTTCTGTGCGCCTGCCTATCAGTTCATAGCAATTATCGCATGGCGCTTCTGCATAAAGTTCGCCCAGCTCGGGGTGGCTTTCAAAGCCAGTATTATTTTGCACAGCTTCTGCACTTTTATTTATTGCCGGGGCTGTGAAATAAGTATAGTTGGCAGGCTCTGCCGTCATGCCGTTTTTCGGCTGCACCACAGATCGCTGGCCATACAGCTTAATGCTATTCAGAGGCGTAAAAAGATAGAGTAAGATTATAGCAGCAAAGAAATACCTCATAATGATCGGTTCAGGATAGTATACACACAGACCAGCCTTTTACAACAAAGGTTGGCTCGCAAAAAATAAGCACTGTTTAACGGTCAAATTTAATCAAAAATAACCGCATAAATAGCAGTAAAAAGCAAATATAACCATACTGTAACCGTGTAATGGAATACATAAAAAGTATGACGGTTAAGTGGCATTTGCCACCAGTGGAATCTCATTTTTGGGCTATTGCCTGGTACGGCAGTGGAAATTTCCAATATAGCATAAAAAAAATAGCAAAACTCAGTGTTTTACCCGTGTTTTATTCCAATGGGCGCTTCTACTTTTGTTTTGATGTTAGTTGAGACACGGGACACGAAGTAATGGACAGCGTCTGTGAAAATTTTGGGGAATTTTTTTATCTACGGCTTCCTTTATCAGTGTCCCTTTTTTTAAAAACTTTGCGGTACAGCCCCTCTGGATCACATATCACGAAAACACAATTGAAAACTAAAAGAGTACACCTTCCCCTGTTAAAAAAACGATATACTTTATGAGAACAACCATTGCCACCATCTCTGTTAACGACTTAAAAAGCCTTGTAAGCCGCAGGATATCCTTTATTAATAAGTTAAATACTGCACAGGAAAAGGAAGACAATAAAATGGATGAACTCGTTAATGCAGATGGTAAATGGTATGCGCTCCCCGGCAAAGACTACCAGGGCCTCAGGTGTTATATGCTGCTTACCTGTTTCGATCTGTTGGGCAGATTGCCTAAAACCGAATCCCTGGCTGATGACCATTATGATGGCCATTGCCTTGACCTTGCGGTACGTAACAATTTTTATTGTTTCATAAACGAGGTAATAAGCCCATTGCGCAAACGGCAGTTACTCGACAGTATAAACCTGGTAAAAAAGAACCAGCTGACAGGTTCCATATTATTCTCCAAAGCAAATGACGACGAGAAGCTGCGTTTTCTTTTTGCCCTCAGGTGCTCCTACATGCGCAAAGAGATAACAACAGAAGAAGTGGGTGGCAGATATGCAGCTACAGACAACAGAGAATCTTCTGCCGCCTGTAACGATTATTATATACACATGCAGTCGCAGCCGGCGATAATCATAGCTATTTTAGAAGAGGTGTTAAACAGAGAGGAGTAAATAGCCCTGGAGGGTTAGCCAAACACGGGATGGTTCCGCATTTCCTGGTTCCCGAAGAAGCGTGAAGTTGTGCCTTTCAAAAATAAAACAAACTATCCTGCGTTACCAGCTTACTTAAAATGGGTTATACATATCCCATTACGCTAATCGTGTTGGCATGATTATTCATACAGGTTAAACATTATTCCCCCGAAGCAACCACACCTGTATGAAAAAAATAGCAACTGCTCCTATATATAAAGAACCGAAGGCATTAGTGCTTAACCGCATTAATATGGTAAACAAATTAGGCTCAAAAGATTATTACGCTGAAGATACCAATGCACTTATAAAGATCAATGACAAATGGTGGGCGCGCCCCAGCAGGGACTACCAGGGACTGAGGCTTTACCTGCTGCTTACCTGTTTCGATGTTATAGGCCGCTACCCTGCAAATTGGGGCAATATCTTTTCGCAAGTGACTGAGAAACTGGACCTGGACCCAAACACATTCGTAACCAGGAAATCTGATGTGTTCCCTATGGACTATACCATCGTTTATCAAAGCATCAACGATGTGTATGCGCTAAAAAATAGCTTCTACTACTTCATCAACACCATCATAGGCCCAAAGCGCAGGAGAGATCTGCTGGACAGTATTGTGATCAAAAAGATAGGCAAATATTCAAGCGAGATACTGGACTACGAAGCTTCTGACAATGAAAAGCTGAAATTCCTGTTTGATATCCGGCACTGCTACAGCGGCTATGGCAACAAACTGGGTTGTGATGAAAATCTGCTGGAATTACATGCCGTTGACGATATGCACATTGAGAATGATAATTACTATCACTTTAGTGTGCAGTGGAATCCTACCCTTATAGTAAAGATCATTGAAGAAGTCATCAGCAGGTCAAACAGCGCGGAGAAATACACCTCGTAGCTTAATGTATAGAAGCCGTTACGTTTCCTCGTCGAAATAGATCTTGTAATAACTCTTGCCTACTTTATCGTCATAGCCTTTTTCAATGAGGCTTTTATCTCCATGAATATACACGTGAAAGTTCTTATCCAGCTTTAGAACGCTTTTAAATACCCGTGCCTGCTTTTTAACGGCTTGTGTGCTTATGTCAAACTTGTCGGGGAACTCCAGGTCATTCATTTCGGTGTAGCTGGTCTCAAATTTCCGAAATGCATTGATCATGCCGCTATCGTCAAAAACCTCTTTTTCAAACTTCTTTTTATCAAAAGCTTCATTTGCCCTAAAGTATTCTACCGATTTATTGAGCAGGTCTATCTGGTCGGTTTTTGCAATTTCATATTCCTGCGGCAACTGTTTGGCTATAAACTCTTTGGTGAGGTTCATGAACTGATTGGTCTGGAAGTATTCATTAGCCTGGGGCACTACGTTCAAAAAAGCTTCCCGCCAGAATACTGCTTCGTCTCCCCTGTTACTGTCGTAGATCAGCACATCAAAGCCATTTTCGGCATTGGTGGGGAACACCAGGCAGGCCTTATCAAACTTAGATACTTCGACCCCTGCCCTCAGTACCAGTGAGAATTCATTATCGTCATTGTTCAGGTCAATGAAATTGCTTTTTGTCTCAGTTTTGTAAAGCCCTATGGCATCTATAAATGCGCCGTTTACAAAGCAGTTCTCAAAATAACATACGTACAGCTCGCCGGCCTTGATCTTAGGATGGGTAGTGCTTTCGTATAAGTGTTTGGCTATGTTCACAGCGTTCTGCTGAAAGGTAGCGCCTTCGGCCAGTGTTTCCAGGCAGTAGTTGTATACCTCGTTATAATCCAGCGACGACAGATGATGAAAAGCATACTTATCTGACTCCAGGTTGAAGTTGCCGAGGAAGGCGTTCTTGATTATCTCCTTATCGTCATCGCCAAGGTTCAGTGGTTTTTTTGACGTTGCCAGTTCTTGCCCGTTACCTTTATTACCTATATAATGCACAGATACCTTCTGCAGCACAGCTTCAATAAAACTCATTCGGTTGTTAGTTTAAAATAGAGGTGCAATTTAGGGTTTTTCTAATGCATGACTACCCTATCTCCATTCCATTGGCATAGTTAAAAACAGGGTAATTACATGTAATACAATTCAAATGTCAAAAACAGTATTACAATGAAGACCGTTGCGACTCGCGCATGTCCGCTATAGAAAAAGCTAAAAGAGGAGGAAATAAAAAAAGGAACATGAGCAACCGGATAGCAGAAAAGAAAAGATCCCCCAAGGATATTACCGCGTGCAAGAAGTCCGTTTACTACATGTTCCCCTTTAAATCAAAACTAACATCGCAACAAATGTAGCCCTTCAATTTGACCTGCAGTACGGGTAAAAACCGGTTTTTAATACCGTTAAACAACGGTACTGTTTTCCAGGAATATTTCGTATAGGTGTTCTTAATTTTCTATTTTGGTATCAGTAACTATGCTGCGCTTGCCCGATGGGGTGACCACAATGGTCTTAAAGTCAATCGTCTTTTTATCCGGAACTACGATCTCCAGGGGCGCTATATAAGGCACATCGGTTTCGCGCGGGGCATAGCCATCTATGGTATAGTGTATAGTAGCCCCTTCTACAGATGGTTGCAGGTCTGCGTTGTATTTGGCCTTGCTGATCACGGTATCTTCCGCACCTATAGCTACGGGCACCCGGAAGTTATACCCCTGCACCTCAAGCCGGGCAAGGTTGTGCGGCACCCGCTCTTCCGAGAAGTTTTTGTAGTTTTTATTCGCGGTTGGCGTCCAGGCTACTTCTGCCAGCGCCAGCATACGTGGCAGCAGCATGTACTCGGCCTTTTCGGGTGTGGCTATATATTCGGTCCACAGGTTGCCCTGTACGCCTATTATGTGTTTTTGCTCATCCCTGCTTAGCTCAGATGGCACCGGATCGTACTTATAGGTTTTTGCCAGAGGTGCAAACCCACCTATAGAAAGCGGCTCCTGCGTAGACTTAGATTGTGCATGGTCGAAGTACATACCGGCGGTTCCCGGCGACATGATGACATCGTGGCCCTGCTTGGCTGCAGCTATACCGCCAGCCTCGCCTCGCCAGCTCATTACCGTAGCATTCGGCGCCAGGCCACCTTCCAGTATCTCATCCCAGCCTATAATGCTGTGGCCCTGGGAGTTTACAAACCGCTCTATCCGGCTTATAAAATAGCTTTGCAAGCCGTTCTCATCTTTCAACTCTCTGTCTATGATCAGCTGCCTGCAAAACTCCGATGCTTTCCATGCCGTCTTATTGCATTCATCGCCACCTACATGCATATACTTGCCGGGGAACAGGCCCAGCACCTCCTGCAGTATCTCATCTATCATCTTAAAGTTCTCTTCGGTAGGGCATAGCACATTGTCTGTGAAGCCGCCCCATGTCTCCGCCACTTTATAAGACTTAGTGGGGTCGCAACTAAGCTCAGGATAAGCGGCAATGGCTGCCATAGAGTGGCCCGGCATATCTATTTCCGGCACCACAGTAATGTACCGCTCACTGGCATAAGCTACCACTTCCTGTATCTGCTCCTGTGTGTAAAATCCGCCGTATGGTGTATTGTCGTAAAGCCCTGTATCTATGCCCGCACGGCCTATCTTGGTCTGTGCGCGCATGCTGCCTACTTCTGTAAGCTTTGGATATTTCTTTATCTCTATGCGCCAGCCCTGGTCGTCGGAAAGGTGCCAGTGAAAAGTATTGAGCTTGTATGCAGCCATCAGGTCCAGGTACTTCTTCACGAAGTCGACATCAAAGAAATGACGCGCCACATCCAGGTGCATGCCTCTGTAACCAAAACGCGGATAATCCATTATAGCTACGAATGGTATAGCAGCGCTGCTTGCACCGGGTTTGTATTGTATCAGTTGTACCAGCGTCTGTATACCGTAAAATAACCCCGGGCCTCTGCCATGCAGCACTACATGGTCGCCATCTACGGTAAGCTCATAGCCCTCTGGTGGCAGGTCGCCTGTAAAATTGGTAACTACAGTTATGGAATTCTTGATATTGCGGTGGTTTTTATCAAATACATTGATGTCGGTAATACTGCCGCCCAGCCCGGTTTTTTTAAGATAGCGGGCAAAGAATTTAATAGCCTTATGCTCGCCCGAATCGGTGAGTACAAGTGTTTCAGAGGTCAGCTTAAATTCGCCTTTGAACTTTTTTATAGATACCGGTGCAGGTATGATGCCCATATACGGATCATCGCCCTTAGCGAATACATCGGTAGCAACAACTAATAATAACAGGAACAGTAGTTTTTTCATTTTTACAGGATTGGTTGATAACAGATCTTCCCCAAACTTTTTGCTGGTACTAAGATACTACTCCTTCAGCAAACGCAACCAGCATTACTAATTACTCGCCGATGATGGCCATGAGGCCGCGTCTGCGCCCCATTTTTTATTGGGCAAACTACCCATTACAAACTCCAGCACGCCGCCCTTCATTATGGCTGCATGGGTAATGAATGTTTTAGTGTACGGCTTACCATCAAGGGTTACGCCCTGGATATAGCGATTAGCCCTTGCCCCATTCTTTGTTTTTATGACCATGTGCTTACCAGCAGGCAGCTTTATTGTTACCTCCTGAAACGTTGGGGCGCAAAATATATATTCGCCGCTCGCAGGATTGGCAGGATACAGGCCCATCATGCTCCATATGGCCCAGGCGCTCATCTGGCCGCAATCTTCATTGCCGGCATAGCCATCTGGCGCATCGTGATACATGGAGTCGAGGATAAACCGTACCCGCTCCTGTGTTTTCCATGGCTCACCTACAAATGAATACATGTATGCAATGTGGTGGCTAGGCTCATTGCCATGCGCATACTGGCCTATGAGCCCGCTTACATCGGGCGGGGCATCCTTCCCGTTCAGTTGTGATGATATGGTGAATAAGGAATCGAGCTTCCTCGTGAAGTTATCATTGCTGCCAAACTCATTCGCAAGCCCCCTTACATCATGCGGTACAAAGAAGGTGTATTGCCATGCGTTGCCCTCTTCATACATAGCCTGGCCTTCTTCGGTAGACGTAAAGAATGGATCGAATGGCACTGTCCATTTTCCATCAGCGTTTTTAGCACGGATGAATCCCGTTGACTTGTCAAACAAGAGCTTGTAAGCTTCGCTCCTGTTCATGAATATGTCGTAATCATCTTTTTTGCCGAGCTTTTTAGCTACCTGCGCTATGCACCAGTCATCGAAGGCATATTCAAGGGTTATGGTAACGCTATAGCCTGCTTTGTCTTGCGGCAGATAGCCGTATTTTATATAGTCTGGTGTGCCTCTTATAGTTTGGAATGCGCTCTTCTTCATGGCACCATACGCCCTTACAGGGTCGAGGCCGGGTGTGTTTTTCAATATTGCATCGGCTAACACCGGTACTGCGTGGTAGCCGCTCATACAGTTGGTTTCGTACGTGCTCAAATCCCATACAGGCAGTTCGCCGTTCTCGTCGGCAAATGCCAGCATGCTGTTAAGTATGTCCGTATTCCGTTCGGGCTGGGTGAGCGTAAATAGCGGATTCAGTCCCCTGAAGGTGTCCCACAAAGAGAATACAGTGTAGCGTTGTCCCTTCTTCATTTTCTGCACTTCGCCTTTTGCATTTTTATATTGCCCATCAGCATCAGAGTACAGTACCGGCGCCATGCAGGTGTGGTACAGTGCAGAGTAGAAGATGCGCTTCAGCCTGTCGTCACTGGTTGTCACTTGTATCTTATCCATTTCCAGTTCCCATTTTGCGGCGGCGCTCTTTACAACACCGTCAAAATTCCAACCTTTTATTTCTTTCAGTGTCAGCAGGGCTTTATCTGTGCTTACTGTAGACAGTGCCACCTTCATCAGCAGTGGCTGGCCATTGAGGTGTTTGAAGATCAGCTGGCCGTTTATCACTTTACCCATTCCGCCCTGTTCATTTTTGAAATGTGCATCGCTATAGGTATACAGCTTGTCGGAAGGAATGGATGTGCGTGCGGCAAAATACACGCGCTGCACCCTTGCCCAGCCGCGGGAGCAGCGGTAACCCACTATTGTAGAATCATCTACGCGGCGCACAACTGCCTCTGTAGTGCTGTCGTAGTTGATCATAAAACCCATATTGAACCTGAGGACTGGTGTGCTGCCTTTGGGGAAAGTATATTTATGAAAGCCGCACCGTTCTGTTGCGGTTAGTGATACTTTAATACCGTTATCCAGCAATACACTGTAATAGCCTGGAGTCTTTATTTCGTTGGCATGGCTGAACTTCACACGGAAATGGTTTGCGGTATCTGCAAACATGGCTGTGTTTGGCATAACGGATATATCGCACCAGTCGCCGCAGCCGGTGCCGCTGAGGTGCGTGTGGCTAAAGCCAGCTATCATAGAGTCGCCATAATTATAGCCGCTGCACCAGTCCCACCCTTCTGTGCCATTATCGGGGCTTAGCTGCACCATGC
>JABDHF010000078.1 GCA_013285595.1 Bacteroidota bacterium | reverse complement strand
ACTTAGTAATAGGCGACGGCCTTGGCAACACCGAATTTGATGTGCCCCCTGTTACCGGCCTGAGTGTGGATGAGGCAATGACCATCCTGAACCAGTACAACCTGCAGGTGGTGTTAGTACCTAGCGACCCGTTATCATCCATCACAGATACGGCCTCCGCTATTGTAGTAGACCAGGAACCGGAAGACAAAAATGCCATGGGCGGTACTAACCGTATTAAAGAAAGCGATATCATTAACCTGAAAATAGCTCAGAATCCGTCAAGAGACGAAATACATGATAACAATATAAGCACCTCCCAAAACGTTAATGGAAGTGATAAAACAAGCAAGACAAAGTGAACCGGTTAGTTGTATTTTTATTTTTAGCGTATACCGTTTTTCTTAGCCTCCATAGCTACGGCCAGGAGCAGGTAGGCCCTATTCGCTACAACCCGTTCCTGCATGCCCGGCAACATCATAAAGCGGCTGCGCGCACCACCATACATACGCTCACCCTTCCTTTTTTTGAAGATTTTACCGGCTATGGCCTTTACCCCGACAGCACCCGGTGGACAGATGAGGAGGTATATATCAACAATACCATGTGCCTCAGCCCCATAAGCAGGGGCGTGGCCACATTCGATGCGCTGAATAGCAATGGCACCCCCTACGACTCCTTCAGCAACACATCACCTATTTATGCCGACAGCCTCACTTCTCAAGCCATAGATATAAGCGGCGACTCGGCATCAGACAGCGTATACCTTAGTTTCTTCTATCAGCCACAGGGCAATGGATTCTACCCCACCATTGCCGACTCGCTGATGCTCTATTTTAAAGATAAATATGGCCAGTTTATCCTGGTCTGGGCTATACCCGGCCCAAATGCCAGCGCACCATATCCGTTTCAGCAGGTGATGATCCCTATTACCGACACACTTTATTTGCACAACTCCTTCCAGTTCAGGTTTGTAAATATCGCCTCGCTTAACTGGGCCGATGCCAACTGGAACATAGACTATATAAAGCTGGATAAAAACAGGTCGGCTGCTGATACCATCATTAATGATGTTGGATTTACTACCGACCCTACTTTTTTGCTCAACGATTATACATCTATGCCGTACCGGCAATTCTATGCTGCAGCACCCGCAGAGACGGCGCCACAATATTCCGATAGCATACACAACAATTACAATACAGCCCAAACCATTAACTACGGCTACTCCGCGCTGGCGCTCAATACCGGCGCTATACTGCAATTCCCTACAGCAGCTACTTCTACTATGTTACCTTACACCACCCAGCAGCTTACTTATACTTCTTATGCGCTTACCATATCGCCACCAGATCCTGAGGCCCGCGTGGTTTTCGAGAATACTTACTTCATACGCCAGGTATCGCCTACCGACCCTCCCGGCAACGACACCATTGTAAAAGACCAAATATTCGATAATTATCTTGCTTATGACGATGGTACTGCCGAGAAAAGCTACTACCTGAACTTATACCCCACCCTACCGGGCAAAATAGCAGTAGAATATCACCTTAACCAGCCAGATACGCTACGTGGCATGGCCATATATTTTGGCAGGCAGATACCGTTTGCCAGCTACAAGCTGTTCTCCATATATATATACAGCGCCCTGGCTGGCATCAATGGTGCGCCTTTCGATGTAAAGCTCGATTCTGTAGAACTCCTTTCGCCCGGCTATGCAGATACAATTAACCACTTTTGGGTATACCGGATGAATAAGCCATTGCTGCTGCCCACCGGCACCTTCTATGCAGGCATCTTACAACCCGCGCAAAGCGGCAGCGACAGCCTCTACATAGGTCTCGATGTAAACCGTATAGGTGGCAATCATGCTTACTTCAATGTTACCGGCTTCTGGGAACCATCGCTGGTGAGCGGTGCACTGATGATACGGCCCCTGCTGGGCCAATATGTGCCGGGCACGTCGGTAACTAACGTGCAGGTAAAGGGCCAAAAATGGCAGGTAACACCAAACCCGGCAAAAGACCTGCTGCAATTTGAGTTTGACGGAGATAACCAGGCCGTTTATTATATAACAGACATACAAGGCCAGGAAGTACAGAAAGGAACCGCAGCCAGCGGCAAAAGCGTAGATATATCTGCGCTCACACCCGGCATATATTTTGTAAGCCTTGTTTCTGAAAAGCTAGATGCTGCTCCGCAAAAAATAATCAAACTGTAAAATTTATACAAAAAATAATCGATGAGAAACATAACCGTAGAGGAACTGAAAAGCAAGATGGATGCAGGCGAAAAGATAAACCTGATAGACGTGCGCGAACCGTATGAGTATGCTGAATTTAATCTTGGTGGCAAACTGGTTCCATTAGGCCAGATCATGGGCATGCAGCTCGATGAGCTGGAAGACCTGAAAAACGAAGAGGTATTTATACATTGCAAAGCAGGTAGCCGCAGCATGCAGGCATGCTTGTTCCTGGAGCAGGTGGGCTTTACCAACGTAGTAAATGTAGCCGGTGGCACACTTGCATGGCAACAGAAATTCGGACAATAATTTAATGGCAACGACAAAGGAGCAGGATGCACGAAATAGAACCTTTTTTTAACTGGCGCCACTTATACATTGCCGAGGAAGATGAGCTTTCTCCATTTTACGGTGTAGAGCATAGTGAATTTGAATATTCAAACACCGTTTATAACTACTACATACACCCCCAGTGGGATGAGTTCGGCTCACGTACCCTGTACCTGAAAGTTCTCTTTGCCGACTACGAGTATAACTACGCTATTATAGAAATGATAGGTGAGTGGAACGATGCCGTGGAAAACGACATCATGCAGCTGAAACGATCAGTGATAGACCCCATGGTGGCAAAGGGCATCTACAAGTTTATACTCATAACCGAAAATGTGCTGAACTTCCACAGCAGCGATACCGACTACTACCAGGAATGGAGCGAAGACACCGAAGATAAAGGCGGCTGGGCGGTAGCCATAAATATGCCAGAGCAAACTCAGTACGACTTTCATCGCTCTCACATAGACTATTACGTAAAGCTGCTGGAAAGCCCCAACTGGCGCACCTTTCAGCCACACGACTTTTTTCAGTCAATAGATAACGAGATGCTGAGGCTTTCCTGAAAAATACTGCCTGCATTATTAATATCATTTGTACATTTGAAAGGGTAAAATGTATTGTATGAGATCCTTCGCATTAAAAACGGTCGCGTTAGCTTTATTTACGATTGTATTTACGTCTTATGATGTACCAAAAGGCTGGGTGATAGCGGGCAGCAAACCCGACTATTATGAAATGGGTATAGATTATGGTTCTGGCCATAATGGTAAAAACGCCGCCACTATACGGAGTATAAAAAAGGAAATAAAAGGGTTTGGCACTTTGATGCAAAATTTTGCCGCAGATAAATACAAGGGTAAGCGACTAAAGCTAACCGGCTACCTTAAAGCTAAAGAGGTGGATAGCTGGGCTGGATTATGGATGCGGATAGACGGCGATAAAGAAACCCTGCCTGATGGCAAAAGAAGAACAAAAACGATCTTCCTTGATAACATGTTCAACAGGGCTATCAAGGGAACTGTTGACTATACAAAATGTGAAATAGTATTAGATGTGCCCGACAGCGCGGCTAATATTGCATATGGTGCATTGCTAGCCGGCACCGGGCAAATATGGTTTGATCGCATACAATTCGAGGTAGTGGGAAATGAAACACCCGTGACCACCAGCAGTTTGCAGGGGCCTACCAACCTTGACTTCGAAAAGTAATTCACTTTCTATTACATTCCCGACAGCTTCCTCATCAGGTTCACCCCACCCTTCTTTCCCGAATTAATGTTGGCCTTAGCCTGCTTGCCACCTTTCTTAGTTGGCTGGCTTGAGAATGATATTTGCTTCGATGGCAATTTTGTTGGGCCTTTTTTTGCAGCTGCTGGTTTCTTATCTGCGGCAGGTTCATTTTGTTTCGGAGTATCCATACGTTTTTTTGTTGTTCTCGGTTAATAATGCAATTTAAGCATTATCAATAAAATAAAGGCAGGAAATAATTCCCGCCCCGTTATTTAAAACCCAAAATGAAACTACTCCGGCAATGGCAGCAACTGCGCCATGCCATAATAAGACTCATTGGTTCATAATAAGTTTAATGCGCAGCACAAAATGATGTCTATTTCAGCTTGCTATGCTTCCGGCTATAGCTGAAGTAAATGACCAGCCCTATTATCAGCCAGCCTATCAGGCGCGCCCAGTTGGTCCAGCCAAGGCCAGCTATCATAGCACCACATACCACTATGCCCAGTATAGAAACCACCGGAACGAACGGCACCCTGAACTGGCGGGGTATCTCAGGGTTGGTTACCCGCAGTATCCATACACCAGCACACACCAGCATAAAGGCAAACAGCGTACCTATGCTCGTCATATCGCCCACAATATCGCCGGGCACAAATGCCGCAAAAGCCCCCACCAGCACCAGGAACACCATGTTCGACTTATGTGGCGTGCTATACTTTGGGTGCAGGTGAGAGAATATCTTTGGCACCAGCCCATCCCTGCTCATAGAGTAAAACACCCGCGACTGTCCCATCAGCATTACCAGTATCACCGAAGAAAAGCCGAAGAGGATAGCAACTGTCACCAGGTTAGCCAGCCAGTTATAGCCGGTCATATACGTCTTGATGGCATAAGCCACAGACGCCTCCTTCCCTGCTGTGCGGAAGTCATTTACATTAGCTACGCCAGTAAGCACATGCGCAAAGAGAATGTACAAAATAGTACAAATGACCAACGACCCTAGTATGCCTATGGGCATATCTTTCTTAGGATTCTTAGCTTCCTGCGCCGCCGTAGATACGGCATCAAAACCAATAAAGGCAAAGAACACCACACCCGCAGCGCCCAGTATGCCCCATATACCCCCATAGTTATGGTTCACGCCCTGGCTGTCTGTGTATATAGATGGCGCGGGTATGTATGGCGTATGATTTACAGGGTTCATATAGCCCCAGCCCAATACAATAAACAATATCACTATCGACACCTTCGAGATCACTATAATACCATTCACAACCGCCGATTCTTTAGTACCCCTTATCAGCAACATCGTAATCATGAAGATAATAAACAGCGCAGGTACATTCATGATGCCGTGATGTAGCACCGCACCTGATGCATCTTTCAGCACCTCAAAGGGCGAGTGCGACCACTCATACGGCACCCGCAACCCGAACATCTCCAAAAGCTTATTTAAATATTCACTCCATGCTATCCCTACGGTAGCAGCGCCCACTGCATATTCCAGCACCAGGTCCCACCCTATTATCCAGGCCACCAGCTCACCCATGGTAGCATAAGAATAAGTATACGCACTGCCTGCAATAGGTATCATAGAGGCAAACTCTGCATAGCACAAACCAGCCAGCGCACAGCCCACCGCAGCCACCACAAAACCAAGCGTTACCGAAGGCCCTGCATTGTTGGCCGCAGCAGCAGCCGTACGCACAAAAAGCCCCGCACCTATTATAGCGCCTATGCCCAGCGCTATAAGGTTGCCTGCTGTCAGTGTGCGCTTCAGGCTCTTTTCCCCGTCCGACGAATCAAGTATTAGCTTGTGTATTGGTTTTTTTGTGAATATACCCATGGATAACAATTGTGTAAAAGGCTAAGATAACTAAATTGTTGATTACTAATATCCCCCCCGGAAAGCCGGAAAACCCATTGGCCCGCCTAATGTGGATAACTAAAATTATTAATTAAAAAGTTGATGCTATCTTCATTTTTTTAGGCCCCGGCTTTTAATATTGTATTGACTTTACATTAGGTTTGATAAATGGTTTCAAGATACCCTGCCATAAGCATTGTATTTCTTTTCGCCCTTGTTCTGTATGGCATCAGCGCCATGGCACAGCCGGCCCTACCCGATTTTGCAGGCAGTGTAGACAAAGGCGTCATCGTGCTATCATGGAATTGCCAGTATAAGGGAGTTAAGTCAATAGCCATACTGCGCTCAGCCGATGGTTTATCTGGTTATTCCACCATCGGCTATGTGGCAAACGTGGACAAGGGACTGCAGGTATTTGTAGATGGCCACCCACTGCCAGGGAAGAACTGTTATAAGCTGGGCATCTCTTTTAGTTCAGGCCTTAAATGGAGCAGCAACAGTAACTGTTTCACTATCGATAAGAACACATCGGCATTATCCTCCGGCCTGCCGTCAAACGATTCTATTCAAAGCCTTATTGTGACACAAGATGTCCCTGCCAAACACCCCGGCGGTGCAAGCCCTTCGTGGCAAAAGAAAAGCGCCTTGAATGCTGAGCAAGACGACGCCGACAGTACCGACGAGCCGCTGGAAAGCGCACAAAAATACACCAGCTCCAAGTCGGCGATACCACCTAAAGTCTCGGTCTCCTACCGGGGCGATACAGCCCGGTCAGTCCAAAATGCTGTACCCGCGCCGCAAGGCAAAAAAATAGTGCTCTCCTTTGAAGACGCTGATGAAAACTCATCGCAGCTGGTAAAGTCCCGGTTTATATCGGCCGATGCAGTTACAGGCCATGTGATCATGAACCTGCCTGCGGATGTAGCCACCCACCACTACTCCATAAAATTTTTCGACGACAAAAACACCATGATCACCGAAGTGCCAAAGATCAATGCCCCCAAGATCATCATAGACAAGCGGAACTTCCAGCGCCGCGGCACTTACAAATTCAAAATACACAGGGACGGCCTGGAACTGGAAACCGGCTACGTGTACATAGTGCCGAACCCGTAGAGAGCCTATATCTTTCTGTATCTACTCCCGCATACCTTGCCCGTAGGCTAAAGTTTTGCAGCCCCGTCACACCATCAACACACACGAGCCGTAGGTTCGCAACCAATTCGGCGCCTACTCTTCCAATATCTTCCCCCCGTATGCTATGCCCCGTAGGGGCTAAAGCTTTGTAGCCCCATCCACACCATCAAACACATACGAGCCGTAGGTTCGCAACCAATTCGGCGCCTATTCTTCCAATATCTCCCCCGTATGCCATGCCCCGTAAGGGCTCAAGCTTTGTAGCCCCATCCACACCATCAAACACATACGAGCCGTAGGTTCGCAACCAATTCGGCGCCTATTCTTCCAATATCTCCCCCCGTATGCCATGCCCCGTAGGGGCTAAAGCTTTGTAGCCCTACCCCCACCAACAACACACATGCGAGCCGTAGGTTCGCAACCAATTCGGCGCCTATTCTTCCAATATCTCCCCCGTATGCCATGCCCCGTAGGGGCTAAAGCTTTGTAGCCCTACCCCCACCAACAACACACATGCGAGCCGTAGGTTCGCAACCAATTCGACACTTGCTTTTTTAAATCTCTATTTAGCATTATAGTATAGTGCCCAATTTTGACATTGAACTACGGTTGGCAGGATTACCCGGCAGGCATAAAACGCTCCACCACCTCGTACATACCCGGCTCAAAGACCGCTATCTCCAGCGCCTGCTCCAGGTAGGGCGAAGCTGTGGGGTTGGCGCGCATATTCTGATAATCCTCCATACTCCGCCACTGGGCATACATGGTCACCTTAGTCCCATCAAGCCCACGGTGCAGGCTCGCCGAAACAAAGCCCGGTACACGCCGCACACTCTCGCTAGTAGCCAGTGTTAGCAGTTCTATCAATCGCTGTTGGTTTGCCGGTTCTACTTTAAATATATTGATGAGCGTAAGGAAGTTATTACCGGTGGATATGGTGGTCATCGCTTGTTAAGTTATAGCGGCAAAGGTAGAAGGTTTATACAGTTCCCCTTGAATATCGAATCTTGCATTAAAATATTTTTATATTATTTTAATAAATTAAAATACTTGCCAGTATTGGGTTTAAGAGTCTTTTTCGAGAAGAACACCGTTAATCTACCATATACATATATATATGGTAGATTAAACACTGTTTTAACACTCCACCACCTTAGCTGAGCCTTTGGTTCTGTGTTTTAAGCAGCGTATTAATCATGGGCTGAAAGTCGGGAGCCTCATGCTGTCCGTACTTTCTCAATTAACGCCTCATGGTCTTTGCCATTGTATAAAGTTATTGTATAATACCGTAATGTACGATTATAGAACTATCCTCTCCCGGCTGTTCACTGCCTACATATCCATAGTAAATATGCACCCCGTTCCATGATTCACTGCTGCTCCCCCCGCTGCTTCTGCTAATTCTATTATACCCTTTTGTTTTTAAGTAGCTTTCTAATTCGACTTGTATTGCCCCGGCGTTACTGCCGTTTTCAACATAAGTTTTATAGGTTTTCTTAGCGGATTTATGTTGTTTATGAATTTCGTTTAATTGACTATCGATAAATGCTCTGTCACCATTGGATAAATGTGGTTGATAATAGTTGTTTTGAACATTGCCGGTGCCGCCATTTTGAGATGGGGCATTGAAAACTGGATTTTGCATATAAACCCCTGATTGAGCAAAGACAGAAAAACCATTCAAAAATATAACAGTTGCAAGTATCTGTTTCATGGCACTAATGTTTATAAATATCACCTTATTTATTGTTTTGCGTATTGTGATTCCCTCCATTTTGAGATGGAGCATTAAGGGTTGGGTTAGACATTTGGACTGAGTTATCGGATTTATCTATTCGCTCTATCTTCTTATTAGTTGAATCGTAAAAGAGACCACCATCGAGCATTGACTTTTTTATGTCTCTTAATTCTATTATTATTTGTTTTGAACCTTTTGTCGCATCATTAACTTCCATATCTTTCCCTTCATAGCTTAAATACACTCCAGCAAAAAGGAATATAATTACTATCGCAAACACGCACCCTTTCTGCTTTTTAGTTCTTAATCTATCAGTTATAAAACTAAGGGTTGATATTGCCGCAATTACCTGACAGCAATAAGCCAAAGTGTAAAAGGTATTTGGACTCATTTTTCTCTTTTGGAGAAAAATACCAAATTTATTGCAACCGCCAAACTTCCTGTCCCACCAGGTTTTTTTTTACGGAACCCGGCAGCATCAGAGTGATGAAGCTAAACACCACCGCAGTGCCCACTCTAATTTAATATCAGTAATTTTCATCTGCAAAAAACACCGGCCTATCATGCAGCAACTATCATCCAGCCTTCCAACACCTAAATCCCTAATTCTCGTAGCATCAGAGCACATGAAAAACATAGCCACTCCTCCCCGAAAAACGACCTCTAATGCAAGCCTGGCAAAGGATTTCATTTTTACAAACCCAAACATACGCCCTAAACATCTCACCCCAAATTCTAAAAATTCTTTAATTCCAAAAATTCGAGTTCAGACAACCCAGAGCACATGAAAAACATAGCAACTCCTCCCCGAAAAACGACCTCTAATCCAAGCCTGGCAAGGGTTTCATTTTCAGGGCACGCTACGGAAAAAGCAAGGTGAATAACAAGGGCAACCCTAAAAGGGTTGAATATGAATAGCCGTGGGTGAAACCCACGGTACGAAATGTAGACGAAACGCAAACGAAAAGCACGGCATGAAAAACATAGCGAGTCCTCCCCGAAAAAAGACCTATAATCCAAGCCTGGCAAGGGTTTCGGTTTTTATATTTATATATAATAATTTACACTTAATTCACCTCACGACTTACGACTTATGACTCACGACTGCCCCGGCATTTCCACCATCCTCCCCATTGCGCCCTCCGCATGCATCCACTCCCCATTCTCCAGCGACTCCCGTGCAGCCTCTGCTGCCCTCACCCGCATCCGCTCTTCATAAGCAGCTATAGCCGACCGTACATTTAAAAACTGCTCATCAGTTAGGCATTCACTAAGCTCCAGCGCATCGAGCATGGCCATGTTCACCCCTTCACCGGCAAATGGCGGCATCAGGTGCGCTGCATCACCCAGCATGGTGAGGTTGGGCTGGGCGCTCCATGCCTGGTTCAGTGGCATACTGTATATAGGCCTCGGCACAAAAGGAACCTGCGCCTGTTCAAACAGCTCATTCCACAAGCTACCCCACTCCGCAAAGTCTTGCCTGAACCAGTTAAGCACCTGCGCTTTGTCGGTAAAGTCTATGCCACTATCCTTAACCCACCCTTCTTCTTTCATGCGGCTGGTATAGAAAGCCAGGCTGCCATCGCCCTTCGCGCTTACGATCAGGCATTTGCCACCACCAAAGGCAAATATCTTCCCACCTTTTAAAAGCTCATTGATGCGGGGTACAGCAGTTGCCGCATCATACACACTGCCTTCCAGTGCGGTTACACCCGTATAAAATGGCATTATCGGCGTGATGAACGGGCGTATCTTAGAGTTAGCGCCATCGGCAGCTGTCACTATATCGGCCATAGCCGTAGTGCCATTCTTAAACCCCAGCTGCCAGCCACCGCCCACCGGCGACATGGTAAGGAACTGGCTATCCCACACCACCGTGCCCGGCTGCAAAGAACCGAGCAATATGTGCCGCAGCGGCCCACGGTCTATTTCCGGCCTGAAGTAGTCATCCCCAAAGTCCCCTTCTTTTTCCTGTATGTGCTCGTCGAAGAATATGACGCCATTGTTATCCACCACACGTATCTTATCAGCGCCGGGTCTGTAGTTTTCTTTAAAGGCGTCGAGCAGCCCAGCCATCTCCAGCGCCTTTAGCCCCGACTCTGTATGCAGGTCCAGCGTCGCGCCCTGCACCCGCACGTCTTTATTGAGGTCGCGCTCGTATACCTTTACGTCTGCACCCTTTATCTGCAAGAGCCTTGCTAGTGTCAGCCCGCCGGGCCCACCGCCCACTATGGCTATCCTTTTGTCGTCTATCAGCATCGTCAATTAGTTTTGTCCGGCAAAACTAGTCACGTTTCAAGGCTGAAAATTGTAGAAATCGGTCGTTTGGGTTCTTAAACAATTCTTTAGGATTTACGCCAGATAGCTTTTTAACCTCTTTTATGAAATGCGCCTGGTCGGCAAAGTTCTGCTCGGGGAAAAGCTTGCCCTCAGCTATGTGCTGAAACGACGCCCTGAAGCGTAAAATGGTGCAATAAGCCTTGAGCGAAATACCGTACCACTCCGTAAAATAACGGTTTATCTGCCTGCTGCTCCAGTACACTTTTTCTGAGATCTCCTTTACTGTAAGAGAACCGCTTGATGAATAGATAAGGTCAAACAGCCTTTGCTTTCTGTCATCAATGTTTGTGGGCAACAATCCTTCCATTTTAGCCGTTACCTTCCGGCAAAAGTGGTCAAAGTCATTGATGTCATCTTTGGTTATTCCCCAGAAATCGTCTGGTAAAAAGCGGCCCTTGTCTACGATATCGGCAATGCGTGTTTGCAGTATATACTCCACACCCTGTAGTTTAAAGCTCACTGCATAGATCACTGTTTTAGGTGGAAATTTTGTTTGAGTAGGCTCACTTTCTATACCCATGAGCGTTACATGATAAGGCTCCGTGCCGGAGTAAGAAAAGAACAAGTCTACACGCCCATCAGGCACTATCACGATGTCTTTATATTCATCAGAAAGGTTTTCCACCATCCAGAAGCTATCTACATAGCCAGCCAAAGCCTTGCCCGGCTTCATAAACCTGGATGCAATGTCTTTATCCATAGCGTTGCTGTAAGCTGCAATAAAAATAAGGAAATAAGACTCAGGAGAACTTAAAGAAAATAATGAGGGACCGGGACTTGCGAAACTCATTCGCTCCATCAGCTAATAAGCTAATCATCACGTCAGCTAATCAGTTACTGTTCATCAAATTCCTGCTCCTGCAGCATCTCTTTCCACTCAGGGCCAAGAAGAAGGGATGAGCCTATATACAACTTCATGATCTGCACCATTTCTTCGGCATTCCAGGAGTAGACGCCCGATGCAAAGTATACACGGCCGTCGATAGTGTCGAAATACATATTGCCATCGTGGTGCAGGCTCTGAATAAGATGTTCATGTGTTTCAAACCCAAAGTAGTCGTACGACTTACCTTTAAGCGGATGGTCTGTTTTCACACCTTTGCCTTCGTAATGAAGAGCGCCTATGTAGCGCCAGTCGTAGCGCTTCACATGCTGGGAAAAGATGGTCTTCTTAACGATGGTGAGTGACTGCTGGTCGAGCAGCAGCTTCTCTGTAAAAAACATACGCGCCAAAAACCGGTGCGCCGCAAGTATGTATAAAACGGAAGAACCCATACAAGCCACCCACTGTATAAATGTATGCCTGAACGGCATGCACTGCAGCAAAAAAACGGTAGCCATGCCCGATGTAAAGAGGAACTCTATAAGGTACAAAGCGCGAATACGTACGTGAGTACGGTTGCCCAAAGTGATGAGCAGACTGCGGTCGCCCCAATAATATGTGATGTTACGTTTTGCCAATTAACCGCTGAGTAAATTTATACCAAATAATATGCGTTTTTAGATCACTGTTACCGTTTGTTCTGCTGTTATCACATTTGCATCAAATACTATACCAAATTCCTGCTTTAACCGGTCTTTTACTTCCTGCTCATCCACCGCCCTGCCCAGTTCGCGCTGCATTGAAGTTACTGTTTTATCCGTTATCCCGCAAGGCACTATGTGGTCAAAATATTTCAGGTCGGTATTTACATTAAGCGCAAAGCCATGCATTGTCACCCACCTGCTGCACCGCACACCCATAGCACATATTTTGCGCGCCTTACTTTTCACATCCGCATCCAGCCATACACCCGTAGCGCCTGCCAATCGCCCTGCTTCTATACCGTAGTAAGCTAATGTACGAATAATAACCTCTTCAAGATTTCTCATGTAGCGGCCAAGATCCGTAACATAATGTTCCAGATCTATGATGGGGTAACCAACAACCTGGCCCGGGCCATGGTAAGTAATATCCCCCCCCCTGTTGGTATTAAAAAAAGAAACATTCAGTTCTTTCAGGCGATTATCATTTATCAGCAGGTTTTCTATATGGCCGCTTTTACCCAGTGTATATACATGAGGGTGTTCGCAAAAAAGTAAATGATCGGTAGTGCCTTCGGCATCAGCACTTGTGCCCTGGCTGTTATACCGTTCTGCTTTGATGCGCAGGTTTGCCTGCATCAAAGATTCCTGGTAATCCCAC
>JABDHF010000077.1 GCA_013285595.1 Bacteroidota bacterium | reverse complement strand
CGCCTAAAGCATCATTCAAAAAAACAGATTGGCCTACACAAATATGCAATATCCCGCTAATGGGTGGTGGCAAAGGATATACCGTTACTCCATAATCTATCGAGCAACCCGTTGGCAATGTATAAGTCATTACGGCCGTATTCGGGAATGTAACTATCCCGCCGGTTACAATACCAGTTACAGCACCTATAGAGGCGATAGCCACATTGCTGCTTGTCCAGGTGCCTGTTGGATCTACATCCTGCAAGTCAATTATTGCTCCGGGATAATTACCGGAACTCTGGCTGCATGCATTGGCGCTACAACATTGTTAAGTGACGCTGGCGGCGGCACCTGGGCCAGCAGCAGCCTTGGTGTTGCTACTATAGGATTAAGTTCAGGAATAGTTACGGGTGCATCTGCAGGCACTGCAACAGTGACGTACTCCCTTGGCGGAACTTGCGTATCAGCAATTGTTGTTACAATAAATTCACTACCTCCTTTGTCTACCGTATCAGGTGGCGGCAGCTATTGTGCCGGTGGTGCAGGAATACATGTATTTTGCGGTTCGTCCGCTGGGCTTGTTAGTTATCAGTTATATTCAGGCGGCATACCTATAGGCAGCCCGATGGCAGGTACTGGTTCTACTATTGATTTCGGATTACAGGCGGCAACCGGTATATATATAGTAGTAGCTACCAACACAGTTACCGGGTGTAGCAGGAATATGGCCGGAAGCGCTACAGTAAATATCAACTCATTGCCAGCGATATATAATATTACCGGCGGAGGAAGTTTTTGCGCAGGAGGCACAGGTGTTCATATCGGGCTCAGTGATTCAGATCCCGGTATAACTTACCAGCTATATGCAGGTGGAATAATTTCAGGCAGCGGTATTGCCGGCACTGGCAGCGCTCTTGACTTTGGTGCTATTTCCAGTGCAGGAACCTATGCAGTAATTGCCACTAATTCAGCCACAGGCTGCACATCTATCATGTCTGGCGGCGCGGCAATAGCTATTAATCCATTACCAGCTTCTTTCACTGTATCAGGCGGAGGGGCTTACTGTTCCGGAGGAACTGCCCCACACGTAACTTTGTCATCTTCTGCTACAGGAGTTAACTACCAGTTATTTAATGGGCCGGCTGCCGCCGGTACGCCTGTTGCAGGCACCGGGAGCGCCCTTAATTTTGGCCCCGCGCCAGCAGCCGGTACATATACAGTGATCGCTGCAAACACCGCAACGACCTGTGCCAGGCCTATGGCTGGAAGTGCAACTGTGGCGGTAAATCCTTTGCCAGTTGTTGCTGGGCCCACGGCCGTATGTGTAGGCGCGTCTCTTGCGGAGACTGCACCGGGATTCACGGGTTCCTGGAGCAGCAGTACAACGTCGGTTGCTACTGTTGGTTCAGCTTCAGGGATTGTATATGGTGTGCTCACAGGCGCTACCTCAACTATAACATTTACTTCGGTTGCAGGTTGCACCGGTACAGCAATAGTAACGGTCAGTTCTTCTCCCGGGCCTGTTATTGGCCCATCTGTTGTTTGCCAGGGATCGTCTGTAAAAGATTCCGACATCATATCAGGTGGCTCATGGTCAAGCAGTAATACTGCGATCGCCACGGTAGCTCTTACAGGATTTGTGTATGGCGTAGCTACGGGCCCCGTTATTATAACATATTCACTTGGCTCAGGCTGCACTGTAACCAAGCTAACCACGGTCACCGCATCCCCTGCAGCAATAACGGGCGCCATGATATTGTGTTCGGGAACGAGCTCAGCGCTGGCTGATGCAACATTGGGTGGAGCATGGAGCAGCGGCAATACAGATGTTGCCACTGTTTCCGGCGCTGGTACAGCATGGGGGGTATCACCGGGCACAACAACTATTAGCTATACTTCCGGCGGATGTTCATCGTCGGCTATCGTTACTGTCAATACCGCTCCCGCTGCTATTGCCGGCCCTTCAGTGGTATGTGCCGGCCTGGCAGTAACGGAAACAGATGTAATAACAGGAGGTTCGTGGGTAAGCAGCTCAACATCGGTCGCCACTATCAATCCTGCTTCAGGTGTGCTTACAGGTGGATCTTTCGGCACGGCGACTATTACTTATTCACTTGGCGCTGGTTGTTCGGCCACAAGGATAATAACTGTAACTGCCGGACCTTCTCCTATTACCGGCCCTACGGGTCTGTGCCTTGGTGCAGCAAACTTGCTAGGCGAGGCATCACCGGGTGGGGCCTGGAGCAGCAGCGCGACCGGTATAGCATCGGTTAACAGTACAGGAACAATAACCGGTTTGTCGGTAGGCACTGCAACGATCATTTATTCACTAGGGGGCTGTACCACATCATTATTAATGACGGTAAATCCTGCTCCTGGCGCTATTGCAGGGGCAACGAGCGTATGTACCGGAAGTGTGACAGCCTTTAGCAACATCTCGGGCGGCGGTATATGGACCAGCAGCAATACCGCTGTGGCTACTGCCGACGGCGCTGGCGGGATATGGGGCGTTGCTCCGGGAGGCATTGCCACTATATCATATTCACTCGGCGGCGCTTGCATAGTTACAAAAGGGATCACTGTAAATCCGGTCTCTTCAATATCTGGCAGTAGCGGCATATGTGTAGGTGCAACAACAACCTTGACTAATGGCACGGCTGGTGGCACATGGCATAGCGGCAACACTGCTGTGGCCACTATCAGCGCTGCAGGTGTTGTACATGGTGTGTCGCCAGGTACATCGGCTATAACTTATACAACGGCGCTGGGTTGTACTGCCACTGTTATCGTTACAGTGAATACTGCTCCCTCGTCAATTACCGGGACAATGCATGTTTGTGCAGGGTCCTGCACACCACTGGCTAATGTGGCGGGTGGTGGAGTATGGAGCAGCAGTAGTTCTATAGCTACAGTTGATGCAGGTAGCGGCCTTGTTTGCGGTACGCTTCCTGGCACTGCTACTATTACGTACTCATTAGGTTTTGGCTGTGTAGCATCAACGGTGATAACAGTTAACCCATTACCCGCAGCCATAACAGGAGTACTGCGGGTGTGTGCAGGAGCGGGTACAACTTTAAATACTATTACTACAGGTGGGGTATGGAGTAGCTCGGCTTCATCCATAGCTACCATAAACGCATCAGCCGGCACTGTTTTAGGGCTGGCTGCCGGCACATCTGGTATCACCTATCTGCTTACCACAGGATGTTCCGTAGCCGTTCCGGTAACCGTAAATCCTTTGCCTCAACCGATAACCGGTACTTTCAGTTTATGTGCCGGCACTACGCTTGCGCTAAGTGATGCCACAAGCGGCGGCACATGGGCCAGCGGTAGTGCAGGCATCGCTACTGCCGATGCCTCCATAGGTACCGTCAGTGGCATTGCGCCGGGTACTTCCGTTATCACATATACGTTAACTACAGGTTGCCAGGCAATAAGGATCGTAACCATTAATGCCACACCTCCACCAATTTCAGGAAGCACCAGTATGTGCGTGACTGCTGCCACTGATCTTAGCGATGCAGTAAGCGGCGGTTTTTGGGAAAGTAGTAATTCCTCTGTTGCTGCAGTAAGTAGCGCGGGAAATATAGCAGGCATGGCTATAGGTACATCAACAATCAGTTATACGGTCAGTGGTTGTGCCGCTACCGCTGTAATAACAGTTAATTCTTTACCGGCGGCTATATCAGGCATTGCCCGCGTATGCGTGGGGGCAACAACAGCGCTTACTGATGTGCCTTCTGGCGGCAGCTGGAGCAGTAGCTTGCCTGGTGTTGCCATTATTAACGAAGGGTCCGGCTTGGTTACCGGTGAGGCGGCAGGTTTTACCTCTGTTACTTATTCGCTTGGGGTTGGATGTTCTGTAACAGCCATAGTGACCGTTGATGCGCTGCCGGCTCCCGTTACGGGCATACCTGACGTGTGCCTTAATTATACTTCGGTATTAAGTGATGCAAGTGGCGGTGGTATATGGAGCAGCAGTAGCTCCGCAATAGCTCCTGTTTCTTCGGGTGGTGTTGTTACCGGTTTATCAGGTGGGCCGGCAACTATCAGTTATACCAATAGTCATGGATGTTATAATACAAGAGTGGTAACAGTAATAGTAGTACCAGCCATACTGGGAATGACCAACATGTGTGCATATGGGGTGCCACAGATCGTTTACGACTCGCTCCCGGGTGGGGTATGGACAAGTACATCAGCCAGTATTTCTTCTACAGGTATTGTTACTGCATATGCTGCGGGCATAGCTACCGTCACCTATACGTTAAGCTCCGGTTGCTTCACATCATCCACCTTCACTGTCAATCCTACTCCTGGCCCGGTTGTGGGGGTTTCTCATCTTTGTGCAGGACAGATCATGACCGTGAGCGATACCACATCTGGTGGCTCCTGGAGCAGCAGCAATAGCGCTGTAGCCCCGGTTAGTACCGGTGGTTTTGTAACCACATTGTTGCCCGGTACTGCTACGCTTAGTTATACAATAGCAACTGGGTGCAATAGTGCCGAAACGATAACTGTATATCCACATCCTTCAGCCATTGCAGGGTCTTCGAATGTATGCGCGGCTGCAACAATAACACTGACCGATACGGTGGGGGGTGGCTCATGGAGCAGCAGCAATATCTTAATTGCATCAATAACAAGTGCTGGTGTCGTTAATGCAGGAAACGCCGGCGTTACAACTATTACTTACTCGTTGGCTTCTTCCTGTTCTGTCACCAGGCTGATCACGGTCAATCCATTACCTGCGCCTTATACTGTCACCGGTGGCGGCAGCTATTGCGATGGTGGTGCCGGCGTACACATTGGGTTGAGTGGTTCTAATATAGGAGTTGGTTATCGTCTATATAATGGGGGTGTACCAGTGGTTGCTATCAGTGGTACCGGAGCAACTGCAGACTTTGGGCTGCAGGCAGCGGCGGGAACTTATACAGTGATAGCAACAAGTACAATAACTAATTGCGCAAGCAACATGCCGGGCGGCGCAACCGTAGCTATTACACCTACGATCACACCATCGGTATTGCTTAATTCCAGTGTTGGCGATATTGTTTGTGCAGGCCTGCCGGTTACTTTTACTGCGTTGTCAGTTAACGGAGGCCCGGCGCCTTTATATCAATGGAGTGTTAGCGGCACTATGACAGATTCGGTAAGCAATACGTTCAGTTACACGCCGGTTGATAACGATGCTGTAACTGTTCACCTGCATAGCAGCGCTAGTTGTGCGGCTCCTGATACTGCTGTTAGTGATATTGTGATGACGGTAGTTACACCTCCGGCTTTAGTAGTGAGTGTTACCGCTACACCCGGCACCACAATTAAAGCAGGTGATAACGTGTCTTTTTCTGTTGATGTAACAAATGGCAGTGCATTCTTAACGTATCAGTGGGTGGTAAACAACATGCAAATACCAGGTGCCACCACATCTACATACAGTTATAATAATTTTGCCAATGGCGACTCTATAAGCTGTATGATAACAAGTGCTGGATTTTGCAATTTGGCAGGTTCAGGATCTGTTATTATTACTATCAATGATAACAGCGGTGAGGGTGTTACGTCGGTAGAACAAGGTGGAGAAATATCTGTTTTGCCAAATCCTAACAGAGGTTCATTTGTTATAAAAGGAACGTTTGGAAGTAGTGCTGGTGATGAAGCGATATTGGAAATTACAGACTTGCTTGGGCAGGTTGTTTATAAAGACAAGGTAGTAACGCAGGGCGGTAAGATAAATATAAGCGTAACGCCTGGCAATGCGTTGTCAAATGGTATGTACCTGCTTAGCGTAAGAACAGGCAGTGAATACAAAGTGTTCCATATTGTTGTGGAACGTTAGTATACAATTTGGAACAAATTTTAATAATAAAATAATAATTAGCAGCGGCTGTTGTACAAAGTATTAAAAGCATCTGTGTTGTTTTTGCATCGTGCGCTACAACCATTAACTTCGCCCGCTAAAATTGAAAATAATGACTGCTCAGAAAATAACTATGGGCCCCGCAGGCCTTAATATACCAGATCATCCCATTATACCATTTATAGAAGGGGATGGAATAGGGCCAGACGTGTGGAGTGCCAGCAAGCATGTGCTCGATGCTGCTATTGAACTGGTGTACGGTGGCAAACGAAAAATAGAATGGAAAGAAATACTGGCAGGCGAAAAGGCTTTTAACAAAACAGGCGAATGGTTGCCAGCCGAAAGCCTTGATATAGCACGTGAATACCTGGTGTCTATCAAAGGCCCTTTGACCACGCCTGTAGGTGGCGGTATTCGTTCGCTGAATGTAGCGCTGAGGCAGGAGCTTGACCTATATGTTTGCCTTCGCCCGGTAAAGTGGTATAAAGGTGTTCCATCACCGGTAGTACATCCGGAGAATACGAACATGGTGATTTTCAGGGAGAACACTGAGGATATATATGCAGGGATAGAGTTTGGGTACAATACTCCGGAAGCTGAAAAACTACTCCGCTTTCTTACAGATGAGTTAGGTGCAGGTAAGAAGATAAGGTTTCCTGAATCAACTGCATTTGGCATAAAGCCAGTATCAAAAGATGGCTCGGAAAGGCTGATACGTGCAGCAATAAAATATGCGCTGGAACACAAGTTGCCTTCTGTAACTCTTGTACACAAGGGCAATATCATGAAGTATACGGAAGGCGCATTTAAGATATGGGGCTATGAACTGGCCGAGCGCGAATTTGCCGACCATGTATATACATGGGGACAATGGGAAAATGCTAAGAAAACGCAAGGGGAAGATGTAGCCAACGCAAAGATGAAAAAAGCAGAAGCCCAGGGAAAACTGATCATCAAAGATGTGATCGCTGACAACTTTCTACAGCAATTGCTGCTTTCTCCCAAAGACTATTCGGTGGTAGCAACGCTTAATCTTAATGGTGATTACATATCAGATGCGGCAGCTGCATCGGTAGGGGGTATTGGTATAGCTCCGGGAGCTAATATTAACTATCTTACAGGGCATGCGGTGTTTGAAGCAACACATGGCACTGCGCCAAGATTTGCAAATACCAACACTATGAATCCATCTTCTTTACTGTTGAGCGGTGTAATGATGCTGGAATATATGGGCTGGCATGAGGCGGCGCAATGCATTGAAGAGGCGCTGGCAACAACTATTAAGCGTAAGCGGGTGACCATAGATTTTTATAACCTGATGCACGATGCTACCTTGCTGAAAACAAGCGAATTTGCCGTAGAGATCGTTAAGAGCATGAAAATTTAATGCCTAATCGTTAATGAATTATTAATAGATTATAGTATAATCGGCTCATTATAAAATATTAAGATAGGCACTAAAATATAAAATAAATTTAACTTAAATTTGAGCCATTAATTCCAACATTATGTCCATCAACCTTGCTTCTTATATTGACCACACTATATTGAAGCAGACAACAACGATATCGGAAGTAGACAAAGTATGCCTCGATGCATCGCTGGAAAATTTTGTTGCCGTATGTATACCACCAAAATATGTACCAGATGCAAAGAAACTGCTCGACGGATCGCGCGTGAAAGTATGCACTGTAGTAGGCTTTCCATTAGGCTTTGGTGGTACCGATATTAAAGTGAGAGAGATAGAAGAAGCATTGGAAATGGGCGTTGATGAGTTGGACATGGTCATAGACTTGTGTGCATTGAAAAGCGGCGACTGGCGGCACCTGGAAGGCGAGATCAAAGCGTGCCTGAAACCAGTATATTCTTCCGGTAAGGTGATCAAGGTGATAGTGGAAAGCGGAATTCTTACTGAAAGCGAGCTCCTTGCGTGCTGTGAAATATATAGAGATCATGAAATTGATTATGTAAAAACGTCAACTGGTTATGCAGATCATGGAGCGTCGCTGGCTGCAGTGAAATTGTTGCGGGCAAACCTGCCGCGGCGTATAGGCATTAAAGCATCTGGCGGCATACGATCTTATGCTTTTGCCAAGCAACTCATTGATGCAGGTGCCACTAGATTAGGCTGCTCTGCAAGCATGCACATTATGAAAGAAAGCAGGCTGGAAAAAGTGTAAATTCAGAATTTTATATCTAATTTCGGGAGAACAAATAATTACCTGGGATCCGGTTAAGGGTTTACGAAAATGAAGAGGGCGCACCATATTTTGCTTGCTGTTTTTTTACTTTTTTTCTCAGTGAAGGGATGGGCGCAGGGCGATGTGGTGGTGCACTCGGATCCGCGACTATCGTTGCTGCTAAAAAAGAATCATCCGGCTATAGCATCCTCTGTTAAAGTAGGCTCGCACAAAGCCACTAGTACTGTACCAGCTGAAGAATCTATAAGTTCACACTCTTCCGAAATATTACCAGCACCTCATACCGGGGATATGGCTGTGCGTACGAACGCAAAGCCACCCGTTGCCCCGGCTGCCAAACCTGTTGTTACGCCTACGCCATGGATATCGCACCGCAATGTGCGTACTATTTACACCGGCAAGGGATTCCGGGTGCAGATATATAGGGGCACAGACCGTAGTAAGGCAATGTCGGTAAAAAATGAATTTGCCAGGAATAATCCCGGTGTGCGCACTTATCTCTCCTATATATCGCCATGCTTCAGGGTAAAGGTGGGCGACTACCGACGCCGCGTGGAAGCCGAAGGAATGTGGCGGGAAGCCAACTCTACTTACAACCCCAGCATGATAGTGCCTGATATCATTACCGTTACCACAACGGAATAATATTACCCTGGTATCTACTTTAAATTTTTGAATAAGACATAATGATATTACACAAAATACAGGAAAAAGCAGCGCAGTATTTTCCTGAAGTACAGGCAATACGTCATCATATACATGCTCACCCTGAGCTTTCCTTTCAGGAGCATAAAACCTCTGCTTTTGTTGCTGAAAAATTAGAGCGGATGGGTATAAAATATCAGCGTATAGCCACCACGGGTATTGTTGCGCTTATAGAGGGGAAGAATCCTGGTAAGCGTTGTATAGCCTTACGTGCTGATATGGATGCGTTGCCGATACAGGAAAAGAACGAGGTACCATATAAGTCAAAGAACAATGGCGTGATGCATGCATGTGGCCACGATGTGCATACCAGCTGCCTGCTGGGCGCTGCACATATTTTGCATGACCTGCGCGATGAATGGGAAGGTACAGTAAAGCTCATATTTCAGCCGGGAGAAGAGGCACACCCTGGCGGTGCAAGCATTATGATCAAAGAAGGGGTGCTTGATAACCCTGCGCCTGCGGCCATCTTTGGACTGCATGTATACCCTCATCTGCCGTCTGGTACCACAGGGTTCAGGCCCGGGCAATATATGGCCAGTGCTGATGAGGTATATATAACCATTGAGGGAAAAGGGGGCCATGCCGCATTGCCCCACCAAATTATTGATCCCATTGCCATTTCCGCGTTAGTGATAACCGGCTTGCAACAAGTAGTATCCCGTAAAGCAAATCCATTGGTACCGTCGGTGCTTACTTTTGGTAAGATAGAGGGCGGCTTTGCTACCAATGTGGTGCCGGATAAGGTAGAGATACTCGGTACCTTCCGCACCTTTGACGAGCAATGGCGGTATGAGGCACATAGCTGGATAAAGGAATTTACAGAGCATACCTGCGCTGCTTATGGCGCCAAAGCTACGGTGGAAATACCTGCAGGTTACCCTTCGTTATTCAATGACCCAATATTAACAGAGAGGGCGAAGGACTGGGCAAAAGGATATGTAGGCGAAGACAATGTGCATCACCTGGATATGCGCATGGCGGGGGAAGACTTTAGCTTTTACACGCATCATGTACCGGGCTGTTTCTTTCGCATAGGTACAAGTAAAGGCAATACTGAATTTACCGCGCCGGTACATAATGCCCACTTTGACATTGATGAAAATGCCTTGAAAACAGGTATGGGCATGATGGCGTGGTGCGCAGTGAATGAACTGGCGGGTTTATAATAGGCTTAAATTTTCTACTCTACGGAACAGTTGTGTTTTTGTATTCTACCAGATTTTGAGGTGAAAAATGAAACGCCTTGCAGGCACGGGTTTCAGTGCGTTTTTGGGGGAGCGGATCACTGCTTTTAATGGCTAATTGTAGATGATTAATTATTAATGGACATGTATAATTAATATTATAAATTTTATAATTTGATACATAGAAAAATGTCGAAATGATCTCGTTTTCTTGCCATACCTGGTTTTGAGGGTGAAAAAATGAAATGCTTTATGGACGCGGGTTTTAGCACGTTTTTGGGGGAGCGGACCCCTATGTTTTTCTGCTCTATTTCTGCTACGGAAATGTTTTCTGACTGATGTAAATGTTTTGGCATGATACATTATTTTTGTAAGGGGTTATCATTGTGAATTATCTTATGTAAAGTTATTGGATTCGATTTTGAGCGAAAGCGGTTTAGATAAAATTATAGGCTGGTTGCCGATGGGTTTTTGAAAAAGTGAACACGAAAAAATATCCTCAATGGTTTACTACAATTGTTATTTCTAAGCAATCAGGCGTTAGTAGCTACGAGCAACCCAATTCGTGTGTTGGATAGCCCCTCAGGGACATATATCGCGGTAATGTATCATCTCTACAAACAGGCAGCCCCTCTGGGGCAATGCTAGTAAGTTAAGGATTACTTGTCCCAAACTATGTTCAACTCCATTCGGAGTTGGTGTTTTCGCCCATTTTTCCACCGGCTTCACCGGTGGCTATTCACATTAATAATGAAATGCCATTAGCAATACCCAAAAGACATCCCCCCTTGCCCCTTTCGCTCATGCACACAATCCACGCCACACGGGGAATACATCGTCGAAATCATTTAGCTCAATAATCCAGATTCATCTTTTTGATAGCCAGCTATTATAGAGCTCTTCCGGCTTTCTTAACTTAATGACATTGCCCTCTGGGCCCATTTTAATAGGCTGAAATGCTTGAGGGTATATGGTAGTTAGCTTTAGTGAATAGGAGATAAACTTCACCCTACACCTTCTTCCATATAATGGCTGCATTGCTTCCCCCAAAGCCGGAAGCAGTTTTCAGCACATGATTGATATTTGCTGCTTGTGCTTGCTGGGTGACATTAATGTCTTTTGATACTCCCGATGTGTTATAGCCGATGGATGGTATTAATATCTGGTGGCGTATACTTTCGAGTATCATTGCACTTTCCAGCACGCCTGCGGCGCCGAGGGTATGGCCTATATAGCCTTTAAAGCTATGCAGGGGAGCGTTGGAGATGCCCGCCACATCAAAGGCCTTTGCTTCCATCTCGTCGTTATAGATGGTAGCAGTGCCGTGGGCAGAGATCATGTCTATCTGTGCAGGTGTAATATTAGCTTCGTCAATAGCGCTAGAGATGGCTGCCGCCAGTTCTTCACCCGTGCGCGAAGGACCTGAAATGTGGTTGGCATCATTAGATGTGGCGCCGCCTGTTAATTGCCCTAAAGTGTTCGTTGGCTTATCTACAGATAATATTATTGTTGCTGCTGCTTCTCCAAGTGTGATGCCTTTTCGCTCTGCATCGAATGGCCTGCACGCCTCATCTGATACGGCCTGGAACGACTGGAAACCGCTGAGGACAAAACGGGAAAACCTGTCGCAACCGCATACTACAGCATGCTTATACCTGCCTTGTTGCAACAGGCGCATACCATATTGCAGCGCTACCACACCCGAGACACATGCCTGGGATATGACTACAGGTTTATTAGGAATATCAAGCTGATCGGCAATAATATGTGCGGGATGATGTAGCAGCATGCGCTCATCAGGAACCTGCCCCAGCAGCTCAATATTTCCCTTGGTTGTTGCTAGTATGAATACTGTCTGTTGAAGGTCTATGTAGTCTTCCAACTGATCTATTGCCTTTTGTGCAGAGAAGGTGGCAAGTTGCTCAAATGGGGACAGCTGTTGTTTATTGGTTGGTGTTTGTATCGTATGCCATTGCCCCGTGTCGAGCTTTGAGGCCATGAATGGGGTATTGCTTAGTGCCTGATCTTCATATCGCTTTATGCCTGTTCGCCCTGCCATCACGGCCTGCCAGTGCGATTGGGTATCTAATCCTAACGGAGAAACAATATGAGCAGCTATAGCATAAACCGGGTGCATCAACTATTGTGCAGGTTGGTCTGTGTAAACAAATATCTTAAACTCACAGTTGGCAATTTCTTTATCGCCCACCGTTACCTTACCCCTTACCAAATGAAAACTGAGCAGGGTTTGCAAAAAGGTTGTCTCTGTTGTTATGGTGTCATTTACTTTAGGCAGCTCTATTATGTTTACACTTTTCAGCGCGGCTATATAGCCTTTGGGTTGCGGCTTACCTTCTTTCTTAGCCCTATAGCCGGTGCCCGCTCCCGCGGTCTGTGCCATATTTTCTATAAGCCCCGGCTCTGTAAAAACACCATTGGAGACGAAGAGGTTGTCTGCTGTAATCTCCAGACTAGTTAGTGTTGCAGTTTCATCTGCGCTTATTACATCGCCTATCATTATAAAAGGCGCGCGCTGAGGTATATAATTGAGTATCTCCGGATTCATTAATAGCTGGGATATTTTAAGGACACTATGATCTTATGCCAAAAGTAAAAGTAAAAATCAATAAACCAGCCATTTATAGCTGCAATGTCACCGATTCGTAGTTCCTTCTAAAAAATGCGGGATTGATGTTATTTTTTTTATTTTTGAATGATTATGAGCCGTACTGTATATATATTGTTGCTGATCTTCATAGTTGCTTATGGCCTGGATCTGTCGGCACAGCAAAAGGGCAAGGGTAAAGGGAACGAAAAGATCTTTATGCCATCCGTATACCTGGGGCATTCTGATAAAAAGGCAGGCCCCCTGCAAAAGGCGGAATTTGTGAACCTGATGAAGCAAGGCCTTACCTCGCACGACTCACTGGGGAATAACTATAAAGTAACGGGTTTTGATTTCAGTTACGCTGAACAAAAGCTCTACGAAGACTCTGCCGGCAAACTGGTGATGATGGTAGACATGTCTGCCGAATACTGTCCTGGTGATACACTGGCATCAGACATCGCCTATAATGTGCATACGCTCAGCAGCCCTTACCTAAATGACAGTGCCGACATACCTAAAGGGCTCTACGACCGTGTGAAGGCAGGAGATACTTTG
>JABDHF010000076.1 GCA_013285595.1 Bacteroidota bacterium | reverse complement strand
CATAATTATGTGCCTGTTATCACCAATAGCAGTACCATGAGCTCAATTTATGGGCGTTTAAAATTGGGACTGGAGGCAGTTTCGATATTTTCTTATGCTACCGTTAACGCGAGTTTCAATAAGCTTAAATTTAATAACGATGCCTCACGCGATGCCTATGGTTATATGTATCTGCAGAATGCACGGACGGATTATAAATCGATCCTGGACTTCACGCGAGATAAGGACGGCATGTTTAATAAAAGTATGCAATTCCTGCCACCTCCGGCAATGGCCTATGATGTTTACAATGTTAGCGGACAAGGTACAGGAGGTATGTTCAGGCCTTTCAGAAATGATTTTGGGAATGTATATGACCCGCTAACTACCAGCAGTTCTAAGAGCAATGGAGGCAAAGTAGAAACGGGTATAGGAGATCTTTATGAATATGGCCTCGATTATACACACTCAGGCACAGAAATAAGTTCGGGCCCATGGCTTAGTTATCAGCGGTCTGGTACTCAAAAAGGATTTACAAGCACGGTGAATGGAAGTATTTACGAAAACGTATACTTCAAACAAGCTGGCGAGTTGACCGCCGTAGACCCTGGTTATTTTTCTTCGATTGGAAATACCGGAGCCATTACACCAGATCAGGCAAAAGCTTTACCAACGATAAAAAACAATTCGGCTGCAAAACGTGATGCTCGTGCAAATCTAATTTATTACCGCACCGCAGAGGAAGATACAGTAACCGGCATCGGAACAAATCCGGTAATTATCAACAGCGCGCCCTTTGTTTACAAAGGCGGTCAGGTACCGGCAGACCAAATAATCAACAGGATAGGTACCGGCAATTTTCAGCGAAAAAAGCACCAGATATCAGAGATCGTCCAGGTTCAAAAAGATGGCAGAAAATATATTTACGGAATACCTGCTATGAATAATGTGCAAAGAGAAGCAACCTTCGCTATTGATCCACCCTCAACTCAAAGCTATATAGCCAGGGGAATTGTGCCTGTTTCAGGCACGGAGGCCACCAGGAACAATAATAAAAGTAGAGACAACTACTATAACAGTACTGTTACTCCATCTTATGCACATAGCTTTTTGCTTACATCCGTACTTTCCTCGGATTACGTCGACCTAACGGGTAACGGCGCGTCAGATGACGATCTTGGTAGTTTCACTAAATTTAATTATACAAGAACTGACAGTGATTACAGATGGGTAGCACCATACGGTCCGTCACTAGACACTGCTCAATATAACCCCGGATTTTGGAGCGACCCGCTGGATGATAAAGGAAGTTTTGTATGTGGTTCAAGAGAGCAATGGTATATCAAATCTGTAGAAACAAAAAATTTCATAGCCGAGTTTTATACTTCGGAAAGAGATGACGCCAGAGGTATTCAGACCGCCATTTTAAATAATGGTGAGAAATCCATTTTTGACAGTCTTAAATCTTCACCATCTATTTCCTACAAGCTGGATTCAATAAAGCTGTATAACAAACATGACAGGTATATTAATGGCCGCGCGGCTGTCCCTATCAAAAGCGTGTTCTTTGTTTACGGGTATGGACTATGTTCGGGTATTCCCAATAGCCTCAGTTATTCAAACGGTAAATTGACCCTCACTAAAATATTCTTTAGCTACGGTAATTCAAAAAAAAGCATGATCAGCCCATATCAATTTAAATATGGAAATAACCCTGGGTATAATCTATCAGAAAAAGATAGATGGGGAAATTACAAAGCCAACTCAGGGGATATGACGAACTATGAGTTTCCATACGTAGATCAAACTAATACCGGATTTGATTCCAGTGCGTCTGCATGGTCTTTAAGCGAGGTGATGTTGCCTTCAGGAGGGCGCATAACGATTCAGTATAGCTCTAACGACTACGCCTACGTACAGGACAAGCCCGTAAATGAAATGTTTAAGATCCAGGGAATAGGGAATAGCCCTGCTTTTGTAAAAGACGGTCAGCTGTATAAAGATAATAATTCACCCAACTTGTATACTTATTTTCTTAGAAGGCCAGGGCGTGAATTGCCCGCGTTATCATTTGCCGGCAATTATCTCGGCGGGGATTTCGATTTCAGTAAGAACTGCATGTACTTCAGTTTTAACGTAGGCCTTACAGGTGGCAACGATAAATATGAGCAGATAAAAGGTTATGCAAAAGTCGCCGAAATAGGCATTTGCAGTAATGACACATTGCATGGGTATGTAAAATTAGTTCCTGTTAATCCGCAAGGTGGCGGTGGCAATCTTAACCCTGTTACCTACACAACACTTAATGTAGGTAGGTACTACCTGCCTCAAATAATATACCCCGGCTCTGACCCAAATGAAAGCGACCTTAACGCAATACTTGCCGGTTTGAAAGAATCATTTGGCGAAATAGGCAGTATGTTTAAAAGCCCTCTTGTGTATATGGTAAAGCATGGTGATGGAAAAGAAGTAAACCTAGGCAAAAGTTTTATACGATTACAAAGCGTGGGCTTATGCAAAAAAGGTGGCGGTCAGCGGGTTGCTTTATTAGAGTTTGAGGATAACTGGGAAATACTTGCAGGAGGAAGTGAGCCAGAAGTGAAGTACGGAAAGACATATGATTATACTATTAAAGATCCGTTGCTAGGCGAAATAAGCTCTGGTGTAGCCAGTTATGAGCCCCTTATTGGCGGCGATGAAAACCCACTAAGAACGCCTGTGCCCTATAATGGACAATCCGCAAGTACCTGGCCACCCAATGATCCCGTTGGCCTATACCAGGAAACACCTATCGGGGAATCTCTGTTTCCACCGGGGCAGGTTGGTTATAGGCTTGTTACAGTACGGAGCTATAATGCTGGCATTGGGAAATCCTCGCAGGGCGGTGACAAGTATGAATTTTATACTGCAAAAGACTTTCCAGCGCAGGTGATCTCAACTTCTATTAAGACGCTCCCTGAGAATCATTATGATTTCTTTTCCCAAAGAAACACACTAACTGCGACCCAGGGATATAGCCTCATTTTTAATGACATGCATGGCAAGCCTAAAAAAATAGAGCATGGTGTTTACAAGCATCCGAACGATACACTAACTCCTATAAGCTACCAGGTGTTTAATTACAAACAAAACGGGGGCAAACTTGACAATAACGTAAAATGCCTGGTGAATGATGGAACAAACATGAAATTGCAAACCCAGCAATTAGGTATAGAAACGGATATAACAATGGACTGCCGCGACAAAAAGGAAGAAACCCATAACTCTACTGTAAACGCCAACCTGAATTTCTTTATTATAACCGCCGGTCCGTTTCCAATCCCGGTGCCGTTGTCATTAAGTTTCGATTGGAGTAACGGATATATTAACGAGTTTCAATCTGCTGCGGTTACAAAGATAGTGCAGCAATATGGCATACTCGATAATGTGCAAACCTTTAACGAGGGTGCCACTACAACAATGCAAAATGAAGTGTACGACCCTAATACCGGGCAACCTGTTGTTACATCCGTCACCAATGAATACCTGGACAAAGAATATACTACAAATATTCCCGCATACTGGGCATATAAAGGGATGGGGCCATCTTACAACAACATTAATTATAAAGACACCGGAACTATTTCCGTAGGTCCGCATCATGTAGGAGCGCTCAATATTACCAATACTACGCCGTTAACTGCCGGTGATGAACTGTTGGTGTCTTATACAGATCCTTACAACAAAAAGCATAACATAGCTGCATGGGTGCTGGGTGTGGTGCCGTTATGTAGCACAGATACGTTAATCGCAGTGACACCACATCGGCATTATGATACCAGTTATACTTTGAAGTTTCATTATGGCCTTGCTCCCGTTTATTGTTTTAAAAGGGATTCTGTAAATCTGAATGGCGACGCAACCTATATACATGAATGCTTCCATTATCCGGACATATATATCCGGACACCGGTCAGGGCTACAAGTAGTGGGCGATGTTTTGTTAACGACACGTGCGTCACTTCTTATAGTTCGGATTCTGTTTACAATTTAACGGTGCATTGCCCTAACTATGAATTCCATTATATTGATTCTAATTATGAGTGTTTTAGAGGTTTTTTTGATACAACTTTTTTTGAAGATGTAACAACAACAGTACAATTTCATAATCATGCAGTTAATGGAAACATAAATACATTAGGTCTTTTATGGAATATATACTTTGATGTTACACCTAACCCGGTATATGGGGTCGACAGCACCTTCGATACTACCTATAATTATACCTACCTATATACCACCTACGACACTACAAGAAATACCTTCGATGTTGGCATGTGCACCGGAGTCAACATTCTTCCTCGTTTTCCACTAAACACGCCCGGCTGGGACATTGGTTCACTATTAAGCAATGTAAGCATCAAGGTTATCAACTCAGGGCAAACCAATATGCTGAATGAAAATGTCGAGAGTTATTCCTCAATGGATAATCCGGTAAACGCCACCACCAATCTTTTAAGCTATTCATTAACGGACCTCATCAATCTTAAAGCTACAAGTTTCTCCGACTCTAACACCATGATTCTGCACCGCTACATAGCCAATGCAGATACCGTTAATCCTTTTACTATTGGCGAAAGAGGTATATGGCGCACTGCAAGGGAATACAATTATGTCGCGGACCGGACTTATACGGGCACTACAGCCAGAAATGCCGGCCTATTCAGCGCTACCAGTATGTATAAGCCGCCCACAGGTTTACCTACATCGTGTTTCCTTTCACCTTACAACTACTTTGCCCCTTACTTCGGCGATCCCAACTGGCACACAAGCCGCACCTTTACCAAGTATTCCCCATTTGGCAAAGAAGTAGAAAATATCGACGCCATAGGTAATTATTCTACTGCGGTATTTGGCTACAACCAGGACCTTCCCGTAGCGGTGGCATCAAATTCAAAACAAGGCGAGATACTGTCTGACGGATTTGAAGACTATAACCTGCTTCAGTACGAAGGCAACATAATGAACTATATCTATTCACCGTTCAATAATTTCGGTGTAGGTTCACTGGGCATAACCGGGTACGATATACTGAATCTCGCCCCCACCGGCGCGCTGAGCATTTCCAGGGGTTTTGCACATACCGGCCTTAACTCACTTTACGTTCCCGATGTGCATAGTGGGGCGCCTTATCAGGTAAATATTCCCGTTAACACAAACTATTATGCAGGGATGGTCAACTACTACAACGTTTACTATCCATGCACGCCAGGTGGAGGTTATAACTTTAGTTCAGCCAATGAATATTTGCCTTTTGAATTGAATCCAGGAGAAAATTATATCATGTCTTATTGGATAAGAAAATCAGTAACTGCTGCCAATACTATTGACTACTCCCTGGGCAGTGGCAGCGGAATATCTATTGGGGGTGGTACTACTATTCCGCTGCAGAAAACGTCAACTATTATAGATGGCTGGCAGCAGGTGGAGGCGACTTTCGCCGTACCTGGTGGTTCTACCACTGCTGCGGTTTACTTGCCTGCCGCTTGTTATATAGATGACATACGCATATATCCTGTAAATGCCAACATGAAGGCGTTTGTTTATCACCCGGTCAATGAAAAACTGGTGGCAACTTTAGACGAAAATAATTTTGCTACAATGTATGAATATGACCAGGAAGGTACGCTGGTGAGGGTGAAAAAAGAAACTACTAAAGGCGTAATGACAGTATCAGAATCGCGTAGCGGAAACACAAAATTATAATAGAATTGAAACAGAGCATTTTAATAACCACGTCTTTTTTTATTTTTCTGATACTTCCTGCGAGGGCTTTTGGCCAAGCCTTTGATACCACGCTGGAGTTAAGAAAATTGATAACCGAGTTTGTAAGCCTTAAAAACATAGGCTACAGCTACGTTAAGAATATTGAATTCCCCAATGGAGAAAAGGATCGGGTCATAGGCAAAATGCATCTAAGCAATGATGATAAAATTCTATTCGATAGCAGTGATGCTTTCACTATGCTGTATACCAGCCACTGGTTTTACAAGGCCGACCATAGAAATAAAGAACTATCAATTGTGAACCTTGATAATGAGAAGAACAAAAAACTTAAAAAAGCAGTAGAGAATGACTTGTTTAAAAATGGCGCTTTCGAAACCTTTATGAACAACGTGGTAATGAAAACCGCTATAGTAAAGAAGTATAAACAAGAGGGCGATATCGTAAATATCAGCCTTAAATTTCCACCTTCTCAAAACGTAAAAAGCATTGAGATCATTTATGATCGAAAAAACAAGTTGCCTGTAAGCTATAAAATGGTTGTATTGCAGCCATGGCAAAGATCGCCCAAAGGGATCCAATCTATTGAAGCAAAAGTAGAATGTTCGGATTTTAGCAAAACCATAGATAAAGGCGCGCTCGACTTGCAAAGTTACTTTACCTGTAAAAAAGGAAAGATCGAATTGAAGAAGTATGATCAATATAAACTTTCAGAAAAAATATAAACTGATTTTATGAGCAGGTTTATGAAACAATATTTCCGTTCTGGCGCGCTATTGCTACGCATGTTATTGTTGTTCTTAGTTTGTTCATGGCATACTTCTGCTCAGACCTTTAATTTCCACCCTTCGGAGCGGTCTGAAATAGTAACTGATCAGGATATACAAGCGCACGGTTTTCCTTATACACTCACCGTTTGGTGTAATGATTGGGATACGCTCGCATTTGTGCCAACATGGCCGGCGAGAACAAAAATAAAAAGCGTCAATGCATTTGTTAAGTTCTATGTCGACGAAAATTTTTTATTAAGCTCGCTTTCCAATTACAGTGCCATTATTACCTATTCGATTTCCGGTTATACCAATCCGTCTGATACCACACATCCTCCCGTACAAATCAATGATACTTTAAGTATAAATTTCGATGGTAGCACACCTGGCGCTTACCAAAATATCAATTTAAAAAAGTACAGCGGTTTTTATAAAATTGTAGTGGTGCTCACCGGCTGTTTTTTATCACCAATCAATTCGCTTCCCTCTGCCGCCGGCATTGAAAATTTTAAAGTAGAAGCTTCCATCGTTACCCAGCACTACGATAAAGAACCTTACGGAGCAGGCGCAGTAACTCCTTTAATAACCAAAACGCCGGATGCTGCCAATAATTGCTTGGACGTTGCCTGGGATTTTCCATCCTCTAAACCCGTAAATCCCATTAGTTATGAATTAGAATGGACGTATGCTGACAACTATAACGCATCAGCTTCGGCAGGAATATTGTCTCCTCTATCAATGGCGGATTTGTCGTATAACTTTAAAAATAACAGCACTCGTGTATACCTTGATACAAACTACTACCGTATACCCATCACCTATCCTTCCGGCTACCTGGTATATAGGGTACGGTGCATAAGGCCGGATTCCGACCTCTACAAGTATCCCATCTATGGCGATTGGTCTTATCTGCTCCCCGATTCCGGCCCTATTGATTCAGTAAATACACATGTACCTGACATAGTTTATACTATACCAGCGTATATGCACGACAGCTTAAACTGGCAATACACCATAAATTTTGCAGAAGGTGGAAAGTTCAAACACGTGATGAGCTTTTATGACGGGCTATTGAAAAACAGGCAAAGCATCACCAGGTTTAATACAAACTTAAATCAACTTATTGCCACAGATAACGTCTATGATTTTGAAGGAAGGCTATGCATCAAAACATTGCCAGCCCCGGTCAACAATACATCATTTTCTTATCTGCACGACCTGGATCTGATTTCAACGGGCCAGCCATATTCAGCTAACAATTTCGACACTTTATCATCTGTCTGCCCTGATAATGCAGTTATCCATCCACTTGACACAAACGCTTTAGCCAGTATTTACTACTCATCAAAGAATACCCACACGCAAAAATACCAACAATATGTGCCCGATGCAGAAGGTTACCCAATGGTACAAACTATTTATGAGCCAGGCTACCTGGATAGGGTTTCAGCGCAAAGCGGCGCAGGAAAGGCGCTGCAGATAGGAAACTCAAATACAGTGGCCTACAGCTATGTAAGCCCCAGCCGGCCCGATCTTAATTCTTTATTTGGCCCAAACATTGGCTGGGATAATTTCTATAGAATGACGGTTACCCAGGATCCTAATCAACAGCTATCTATGTCCGTTACCGATTATCATGGCAGGCAAATAGCTTCGTCTATGATAGGTTATGGCCCGCTGCCCACAACCCATGCACTTACGCCTATCGTTGTAGATTCTCCCGTATATTACAAGCAAGACCTTTTATATCCTTCTACAAACCAGGTAATAGACACGCTTGCCGGTACAAGAACAGAAGATTGCAGTTATTACAATGAGGTACAGGCAACGGATTCCCTCCAATACTTTCTAAACTTTTCGCCCTACCTCGCTTGCCCGGGTCAGTACATCTCTGTGAAATTCAACTACGACTGCTATATAACAGACCAATGCGGAACCGTTGTACTAAAGCAAGACACCGTTTTAGGAACAGATGGCGTAGTTAGCAGTTCTTCATTAAACTATGCAGGCCCCACAAGGTTCTTTAGCGCAGGCCCCGCAAAATACGATGTTCATAAATCGCTCTCCATATACCCATCTGATGTAGATGCCTCTATAGATTCTTTTTTTAACGTGGCAAACTGTTTCCTCACACAACCCTATTTTATAAAACAAAGTGTAGATAATACTGAGTTCCCGTGCGCAGCCAGCAATAAAACTGATAGCGATTACTGCTCTAAATTGCAGTGGCAAATGATGCAGCAGCTCTTCCCAAATGCTATCTATGGGCAGTATTCAACGGCAAGTGGCGGGGTGGTAGGGACTAATAATTCGATATTTAGTATTAATTGCCCTCCGGATACTTTACGGGTTACAGAAGCAATTCCTGATTCAATTCGAGTATATTGCTATAGTCAATGTAATATAAATCGGCACGCGGATACCAGCATTTGGAATTTTTTATATGGAGAAACAATAGAATATCATGTTCATCGCCCGGGAACGGGCTGGGATTCTGGCTTCTCATCTGGAAATGCAACAATATCAGATACGTGCACAACTGTTGATACATTCACACAACTAATTACATTTCATATTGGCGACCTTGCCAACAATCCAGATACATTAAGAAGCACTCAACTTTACGGGGAATGTCAGCTAGTTACCTGGGACTGGGGAGATTTTGAATTGATTTCAAATAGTTCAGATTTAGCCTCGGAAAATGGAGCTATTACCCCGGGAGGATATATAAGTACATTTTATACCGGCTATTTCGACACAACTGCAACTATTCAAATACCCGGCACAGTGGTTGGCGATTCGATAAATTTTATTTACACCGGAATTCTACCGAGCGGTCATACAATAATAATAAAGCACAGGACAAATACATACATGGTTGACTCGATACATCATTGGGTAACATATGCAATTCGTGACTCGACTATTTTGCCTGGAGGATATGCTACCGCCACCTGTAACTATCGCCCAGGCCTACACTACCGCTACCAAGACTCCTGCACAGTCCCCACCCTACCCGACACCATAACAGTAGGCGGAGTACTCTACCACAACCTCCGCTCCATGCCCGCCGATTCCTTCATCATGGTGTACAACGGCGCTATTGCAGAGGGAAATTACGTCATCGCAATGGACCTGCTGCCGCTGCATCCACAATACTGTGAACTCCTCGACTGTTTTAACGATACCTTCAAAACACAAGTGTTCGCCATACCCAATGCCAGCGCCGCCGAAAGCATGGGCTTGCTATACATGGACGACATTATTGCCGCTGATCCCCTTGTAAGCATTATGTATGATTATGGCTATTCCGATGTGGAAGATTCTCTCCGAACTTTTCCGGGAGGAAATATAGCGCTGGACACCTTTATTTTCATGAATGCCTATTGTGCTTGTGGCGACTCTACAATGTTCAATCAATGTGTTTCGGGGATGTTCACCAATGAAATAACCAACCGGGTGCTTGTTAACGATGCGGTCAAAAATTATTATTTCAGCAAAATTATCAACGCCTATTTTTCTAACAGGCAGAAATATGTTGATGATATCTTGTTGGCCGATGGTACAACCTGCGAAAACTGCTCCGCTGCCCGCATGAAGCTCGATCCGGGCGCTGCCATTCCACCGGTGGTTTACAATGATAATGTTAGTACTTATGATTCTGCATTTGCCGGGCCGGGAACTGGTTGGATGTCGACCCTTGACCCCGACAGCACAGATGCCGCGTACGATAGTACATTAGCGTTAAACCATTATTACGATTCGTTAACTGCATATGGCGTCATAGACACCATCATGGGTCACCTCTCAAATTGCATTGCGGGCAGTTCCACCCTTGCAGCAAACATCAAAGATTCACTTATCAGCATTTATACATCAGGCGCTGCCCCCACAGGTAATTTTACTTTCGCGCAGATCAATTATGCACTCACCACCAATAGTGTAGCGCTCAATGACCTTTGCAATCCATATACCATCAATTGTTTCCAGTATGGAACACCCCAGCCTATCCCGGTCAGCGATTGCGGACCCGCAGGTTACTTCCAGGATCTGACGGGTTATCTGAATTTAACGGCGGTAAAAAATGCCCTGACTCATCAGGGTGCTTTAACCGTTAATTACACTATGGATACTACCCATAATTCATTTGAAAAAAGTGTTGGCGTTTTGCTGGCGCGAAATAATGGCGTCAGGTCTATAGCATTATATGACGCGGCAAGATCATTGTATACGCTCAAAATATTCCACCCCGGCCTGGCCGATACAGTTAGGCTCTACCTGCATTCTCCCTGTGGCAACATTCTTTCCAGCAGTTCTTTTTCTATCTCCGCTTCTTGTATCAACTCTTCTCCCACCTTGATGACGGGTAAAGGCCTGATCAATGAATACAGCTTTATTGCAAATGTAGTGGTGACTACCCCTGTCCCGTCAACCTGTACCATGACTGGCTGGGTAGACAGTGTATCTTCTATGACCTATATGAACAATGCCCTGGCGCAATGCATTCCGTGCACACAAATGAGGTCGTTGTATAACCAGTTCGTTGATACCCTGCAATACTACGGAATATACGGTACTGATCATCCGTATTACGACATTATGCTGATCAATTTTATGAATGCCAACCTGCAGCGAATGTACACCAGCGATGACTACGAAACATTTATTCAAAGTTGTGCACTTGCCGATAGTGTGGTAATGCCGGTATACACAGGTTATGCTGCATTTACGTTTGCAAGCACTGCAAATATGGACACTTTTATAGCAAGGCTTGATCGGGTCGACCCTCATTATTTATTTGATAATTCTTATCGCGACAGTACGGTTGTAGATAGCTCTGTGATTACCGTCTGTATAAATCTGAATGTTGTACCACAGTCCGAGCTTTGGGAGTACAAAAGTTTCCTGAGCAACTATCACCTGACTGGAACCCGCCACAGCGAGATCGTGGACCTACCACTTTCCGCGCTGCAGCTACCTGGTGAGATCGGATTTATATATTGTCCCCCATCCACGTTCGACCCAAGGGACTCTTCTATTTTCGACACTACTTCCGTCAGGTTTATCAAACATCAGAAAGCAGTGTGGATCGGTGGGCATTTTACCGTTCAGGATTTCTACGATATTGTGGCCGATGGTACTACGTTGCCCTATACTATTTCGCAGGATGTATACACCCTGTCGGCTTACCTGTATAATCACGGCATACCGGGTGTAGTGTTTACGCCCAGCTACCAAAGCACTATCAACTCAGATTATTTTAAATCACAGAAACAAGATTATCTAAAATACACTTATGGCTATCAGCAGTTGCCTCCCTACCAGGTTATAGACTCGGTTCAGGCGCAATATCTTTCTTCCCGTATTTCCTCCTATTCCGGCTATACGCCAGCTTATTCACAGCCAGCGCTACCCAGCTCTTTTTCTAATCTTTACTTCGGAAATACAGGTATGAATAATAGGTATTTTGATACTCTGAAAAAAATAATCAGTTTGGCATCAACAGGCTATACCTCGGGCTCCATTTTTCGCACCGCTAATGACGTAGACCTGGCCGTAAGCAGCCCAATGCAATTAACCGCCTATATCTGTGGCGACGATACCTACTGGTACCGCTATTTCACCTCAGGAGATACCCTGTTTAATGTATACGTAGCTTTTCCTTCTTATATTCCTAAATACATGAGGTCCTCATATCTCGTTTCAGGTGTGCCTGTAGCCACACCCGGCGATAGCCTCAACCGCTCCTTTTCACTAACATTGGTACGCTCAGGCACACCCGGCAGCATCACGGCTTACGGTCGCACCAGTTTTGTTATAGGTAAAAGTATAGAGCTCGACAATTTGCTGCTGGGCTCAGTACCGGGTGGAGTTAACGAGGCGGGAAAAGATACTTTTGACAATTGCGAACGCCAGCGGTTATACTCTGCCATAAACGAAGGCATGGACAACTACAACCGCTACATGGATTCGCTGAGAACCGGTATCACAGCCTCATTTAAAAGCTACGTTTTCGACCATATGAGCGAAAAGCTGATGCTGGGCTACGCAAACGATGAATTTAACTACACCCTCTATAGCTACGACCGTGCAGGCAATCTCGCTTTTACCGTCCCACCGGCAGGCCTCGCGCGCATCCCTAATACAAGTGGCAACCTTGATAATGTAGATACTGCCCGTGCCAACAACACTTCTTTTCTTTCTCCCACACCTGTGTACAGCAAGAAGAATACCTACAACTACAACAGCAACAACCAGCTATCGCAGCAGACCACTATAGATGGTGGCACCACCCATTTCTTTTACGATGTTGCCGGCAGGCTTATGTTTTCGCAAAATGCCAAACAAGCCATCAATGGCAATTATACCTATAACATCTACGACAAGCAAAACCGGATCATAGAGACTGGCGAAGCGCCCTATGGCCACACACAACCCTACTTCATCACCAATCTGGTGAACATACCCTACGACAGCGTAATGTGGTATATGCGGGGCTATAATCGCGATGATGTAGTAATGACCATCTACGACACCGCAGCACAAAACCTTGGCGCACTGCAATTGCTGAGCGCTCAGCAAAACCTACGTAAGCGTGTGGCTTGTGTAAAATATTTCGAAAACCTGGCAGCCGTAGATACCATATTCGCCGGCTACACCTACGCCACTCATTACAGCTACGATATAGAAGGCAATGTACAAACCCTTACGCAAGACTTTCCCGAACTATCATTTATAAAGCAGCAATACAAGCGCATAGATTACGACTACGACCTCATAAGCGGCAAGGTAAACATGCTCAGCTATAACCGTGGCTGGCCCGACCAGTTTTACCAGAAGTATGATTACGACGCCGATAACCGCATCACCACCGTACAAACCAGCAACGACGGCATCATCTGGA
>JABDHF010000075.1 GCA_013285595.1 Bacteroidota bacterium | reverse complement strand
ATATTGACAAATGAAGACTTTGACAACGGTGCAAACCTGTTTTTAATGATGTTTAACCCCACTTGTTCGCACTGCCAGGAGGAAACCGTAATGCTGGGGCAAAACCTGGATCTTTTCAAAAAGTCGAAGGTCGTATTAGCAGCGTCGGCGATACAGCAGCCCTATGTAAGCGACTTTGTTAAATATACCCACTTCGAAAACTATCCTTTTTACCTTGGTATCGACAGCTCTGACTTTATAAATAAGCTATTTTTATACAAGGCCCTTCCACAGATCAATATTTATGATAAAAACCGTATACTCATTAAAACCTATTCAGGGGAGGTGCCTATAGATAGCTTGAAGCCTTATATACAATAAGGCCGTTCTCGAATATTAGCCTGTAAAACAAAAAACCACTTCCTGTAGGAAATGGTTGTATATCAGATCATTGGAGAAGAAATGCTGCTCTATGCCTGTAGCATTGCCGCAGTATTTATAGATACAGCAGGCGATTCACCTTTGCCCTTCACATAAGCCTTTACCTTACGTACATAGTCGAAATAGCCCATTTGCATACGTACCCAAAACGTGGCAAAGATAAACAAGCTGATGCCTAGCAGTGTATAAGTGATCAGCGGTTCGTTGCCTACATATAACAGAACTATAGAAGCTGCAAACATAAAAATACAAAAGATCATCACCAGCATAGGCCCGCCCGAATCGAACGGCCGTAACCTGGAAGTGACAGTAACTTTTGTTCCCTTGTTATCGTCTTTCATATCCACAGTGGTAACCGGCAGCGTCTTGATGGCGTTTACCTGTTCCGCGTGCGGTACTATGCTTAATTTGTTATCTTCTTCAAGCACTTCAAAATCCAGGTTATGAATTTTAACGTGCTTGCCCATAAGCTTGTTTTTTAATTCCTCCTTTGGCCCCTGGTAGTGGAAACTGTGTGTTCGTGTGAAAAACATAAGATACGTTTTAGATGGTTAGAACTGACTTACTATGAAGTTACGCATTGTTTTTTTATTATTTCAAATACGCACCACATTATTTATTCATATCCAAAACCGTGCCAAATATCTACAATATCAATAATGCATTATTATTGAATGTGATAATAATTTATGCATATTGATTTAACAGGCTTTTTATTATCTAAAAATCAGCAGGAGAACTTATAGGGTTGAATCAAATTATTTTTCTAATAAATTTTGGTCTTGACCTCAATTAAAATTTGCCTCATATTGAATTGACAAAAGGTGAACAAAATCATTTAGTGCCAATGATATGGAAATAATTTTCCACCATATCCCTATAGTATGGTTTTAGTTGAGGGGGTACTGTTTTGTAAAGTTCTAATAGCTGCCGCTGATCAGTAATGTATTTCTGCAACGCCGCAGGGACAGGCCTGCTGAGGTCTTTACCTGTATTTGATGAGCGCTTATCGTCCTGCTCCTGTTCCCGCAACGATTTTTCTACCTCCAGCATCCTTGTTTCTATTTCTTTCTGGCGCAGCTGCATTTCGGCTGAGAATTTCCTGTTTACAAGGTCTGTCTCATTCTTATCCATCTTTTGCTCTATCTCTCTCAGCTCTTTTGCCCCGCCCAGGCCTTTGCTATTGAGCAGGCTGGTAAGCTCCTGTATCTGCCTGCGGATAGATGCCTGCTGCTCTGCAAGGCGTGCTATTTGCTCAGCATCACCACTTTCGCCGCCAGATGTTTTGCCGTCTTTGCCTTTTTGCCCCTGTCCGCTGCCTTGTTGCTGTCCGGGTTCTTTACCTCCGGGTTTTTGTCCAGGTTTTGGCATATTGCCCATGGCTTCGCCAAGTTGTTTCTGCTTGGTGATGATATCAGACAACTGATTACCAGGGCCCGATTTTGGTTTTTTGCCTCCCGGCATAGGGCAACTGCCAGAACTGCCTGGTTTCTTTGCTTCAGCCTGCATTTGCATCAGGTTAGAGAGTATTTCATTGAGCATCAGCGCCAGGTTGTTGGTATGGGTCATTACATACTGTTCATCGGTCACTGCGCCACCTATGTTGCGCGTCTCCAAAGCCTCTACAGATTTCTTCATGTTGTACTCCAACTCTGTAGTTTCCTTGTTTACAAAAACAGGGAGCTTTTCCACGCGCTTGCTCAATTCAAACAGGCTATCCCTTATCATTACAGAGTTGCTGTGCAGCCGGTTTTGCTCTTCCTGGTTAGTTATATAGGCCTGTGCAGATGTAGAGGTGCGTTTTACAGATTCTGCCAGGTCTTCCTGGTCAAACGACAATCTTATTAGGTTGCTTAGTATCTGCCTTGTGGCGCGAATATCAATTTCTATCTGCTCCAGGTCACCGTCTCCCGATTTATCGCGAAGCGATTTTGCCATTTTCGCCAGTTTGTCTGCTGCGCTTTTCTGAGATTTGCCGGCTTTGCTATCCTGTTTCTGGTTCAGTTCATCTTCGCTCTCCTGCATGTCTTTTTTTGCGTCATCACCTTCTTTCGACTCCTCGTCAAGTTTATCGTTTTGCTTCGATTCTTTTGCCAGTTTCTGAGTTTCTTTCATGTCTTCCTTCATCGCCTTATCCAGCGCGTCTTTCAGGTCTTTCTGCTCTTTGCTAAGCGATTGCTCGTCCTTCTTACCACCCTCTGTTTCTTTCTGCAGGTCTCTTTCTTTTTTGGCAAGGTCGTCCATTTTATTGGCCATGTCTTCCATGCGCATCTGCATTTCCATTTTCTTCATCAGGTCCTGCATGCGCTCCATATCCATTTTAAAGAGCTTGTTCTCCTGCTCCATCTGGCGCATGGCGTCCACTGCCTGGTCTTTGTTCAGCTTCTGCATCAGGTCTTGTAGTTTCTTCATTTCTTCTTTCAGTTCGGCATTCAGCAGGTTGTCCAGCTGTTTATCCAGGTCTTTTTGTTTTTCTTTCAGGTTGTCGCTGTATTTCTTTTGCTCGCTCTGCTGCATCTGCTCTTCAAACTTCTGCTTTATGTTTTCCACATTAGTCTTCAGGTCCATCTGCTTCTTCATCATTTCCTGCAGCGACTCCTGCTGTTCCCAGTTCATGTTATCGCTTTGCAGCATCTTGGTTTGCATGTCTTTATACTCGCTTTGCAGCTGCTGCGTTTTGCTGGTACTGTTGCTGATGCCGGAGTTTATCTGCTTCGAGCTTTCATTGATAGCCGAGTCTATCTGTTTTGCATCATACATCAGGTAGGTCATTACCTCGCTGCGCGATGCTTTTGGGCCATGCACGCCATCATTGTCCCAGGCCTCTATGTAATAAGCCAACTTCTGCCCCGGTTGCAGGTTTAATGATTGGATATCAAAGTATTGCTCGAATGTAGCCAGCGCTCCCGGGTTTATTTTTACGGGGAGGCTTTTGGTGATCACCGCTTTATTTTTGTCGCTGCTTATTTCATAATTAAAAGACACACGCGTGATGCCGTAATCATCACCGGCTGTACCGGTAAGCAGTACCTGCTTGCCCGATACGGTGTCTTTAAACTGCTGCAGCTGTATCACCGGGTATTGGTCGGGTATTACCTGTACCTGGTATTTATAGCTGTCTGCTATGCCGCCTTGTTTATTTTGCAAGGTAATGGTGTAGGCGGTATCATTCAAGAACCTATATTGGTAGGCAAACATAGATGCGCTGTTGAGCAGCGCTACCGGCGCACCGTTCCCGAAATGGATACTAGCTGCATCGGTATGTTCGGTAATAAATCCCCAGCTCACAGCAGTACCAGCTGGTAAAGTCATATCGCTAAGGCTGCTGCGTACCTCATTTTTTTTGCCGGTATATGCAGGGTAGTTAATGGCCACTTTAAAAGCTTTCAGCACAGGTCTTTCCACTAGTTTGATAGTGTTTGCAGCCGAATAAAATCCTGCCCCGAAAAAGCGGAAAGTTACAGGGTCTGAAATATTTTTGAAGGTATATTGGAAGCTATGGTTCTCTAATGGTTGCATAGGTACCCGTTCGCCTCCCAGTTCCACATAGGCTTCTGCCGGCAGAGTGTTTCCCTTTGTTTCTACTGTAATGGTAAAGTCGGCATTGCGGATAGCTATCAGTGATGGGTTTTTTATAACAAACTGGAAAGGCGAAGGTTTTTCAAATGCCTTTGTAGGTTGCAGCAGGCGGGATGAACCTTCTTTAAATACATTTGGTGCAGCCACAAGAATAAATACAGCCACTAATAATAAAGGCAATAAGAATGGCAGGTACTTCCTGTTCCTGGAGAGGTCGATGGCCTTTGTAATAGGTACTACCGATATCTGGCTGATCTTCTGGTTAATGCTTGCTTCCACCAGTTCCCTGCTCGAAACGCCGTCGTTTTGCCGTTTAAGCTGGAGTATGTTCAGCAGGCGGTCGCTTATTTCGGGGAAGTGGATGCCAATAATATTGGCGGCCTGCTCGTGAGAAATTACCTTGCCCAAACGACCCATTTTAGCCAACGGGATAATAACCCATGCGACGAGTGCAGATAATCCAAGCGCAACAAACACCGACATAATAGTAATGCGCGACCATACCGGCAGATACAGGTAATATTCGCCTACACTAACAGTAAGTATATAAAAAAGCAGGCAACTCAAAAAAACAAGGGATCCCCGTATTACCTTATTTGCATAGTATTTACGTATAAAAGCATCTAACCGCGCTATAAGCCACTCGTAATTATTCATAATATTGGATGCATGCAATTTAACGGATTTTTTTCATGTGAAAAGGTTAATGAGAGGTGAAAAATAAGCATCTCAAGGCCTGCAAAATTCGTTTGCCAACATATTTCCTCATTTGTAACAAACAGACGATAGGAATGTTTAATGCTTGTGAGTGAGCGATAAGCATTACTTATTATTGTCTATTAATGTGTATTCTATACAATAAAACAATTTAAAATATCAATTGCGTCGCTTATATTTGCTCCAAATAGCAACTGATATGAGCCTACGTCCCTTGTTTTTCTGTATAGTATGCCTGCTACTTATGATGGTTGAGGCGAACGCACAATCTATAACTATCAATGTACCGCCTGCTGCATATGCTGCTACAGATACAGTTTGCATGGGCGTACCGGTTACGTTTACAGCAACAGTCACTGGCGCTTCATCTTACAGCTTTAAGTGGATGCGGAATGGTACCGCTGTTCCTGGTGCCACCGGGTCTACGTATACTTCATCTACCCTGGCTACCGGCAATGTAATTTCATGTGGCCTGTACGATGCTGCCGGAACTACGCTTCTCGCTACATCAGATACTATTCATATGGTCATCAAACATCTGCCGCACCTGTCTATCATAACCGGCGCTACGCAGGTATGCCTAGGCGATACCATTCACCTGGCCGACAGTGCGGCCGGTGGCGCATGGAGCAGCTCTGACGCTGCCTTGGCTACCGTGGATGCAAGTGGAGTGGTTACTGCCTTGGCAGCAACTACTGCGGCGCCACTACGTATATTTTACAGTCTTACTAACAGCTGTGGCTCAGATACCGCCAGGTTGCGCATCCGGGTAGTAGTTCCGGCAGGGCCTTTGGCTGCACCCGTAGATATCTGTGTCGACTCAATTGCTGTTATCAGGGATACAGCTACAGGCGGCATGTGGACGAGCAGTGATACTACTATCGCGGCCTTTTTGTCTGGAGGGCCTATGCTACCCGTGGGTCTGGCTCAGGGGCGCGCTCCTGGCACTGTTACCGTTATCTACCATGTTACTAATGCATGCGGTACCTATGTCGATTCTACACACTTCACAGTTATCAATTGCGATAGTTTAACAACCACGGGTGTTATTGGCCAGGGATTAGTAAACACAGGTTACTCTGTTTATCCAAACCCAGGCAAAGGAGTATTTTCATTAATAGTAAGATCTGCCCAGGTGCAGGTCTCTTGTACCATCAGCAACCTGCTTGGCGAGCGAATTAAAGAGTTTGCTATTCCTGCAAACAAGGAGACCAGCATCGCAATAGATGTACCTGGTATATACATACTAACTATTACTGCCGGCGATGAACATTATACTTCAAAGATCGTAGTGACGAAGTGATAACACACCTTTATGCTGAAAGCAAAGCTGCCCCAACGAGGCAGCTTTTTTTATGCTTAAACAATGGTAATGCGGTCTTGTTTGCAGCCATATAAAGTTTCGTAAATTTGCACCGGTAAATATTATATTAATACGGCTAAATGAGGAAGACCGACAAATGATGCAGTTATACCCGGCGAATGCTGCCGAAGTTTTAGAGTTTAATAAAGTTTGTGATCTGCTTCAGCTAAAGTGCCGTACCGATGCTGCCCGTGAGCGTGTGGCCAATATACGGTTTCACACCATAAGGGAACGGATGGAACGGGACTTGTTGCAAACCAATGAATTTAAGTCGATATTACATGGCAGCGATTCTTTCCCCAATGATTTTACCCGAAACCTGCAGAAAGAATTAAAGCTGCTGTCTGTAACCGGCGGTGTGCTTAATGGTGAGCAATTGCTGGCATGCCGGCAGCTGGCTTTGAACATGCGGGATATACTGCTGTGGTTCAAAAAACAGAATGACCTCTTCCCTCAGCTAAATGATCTTTCGGCAAAGATCGTTTATGAGAAAAAGATCAATGACCTTATTACTGAAGTGATTGACGACAGCGGCATAGTGCGCGATACCGCATCGCGCGAACTGATGAACATACGGTCTGAACTGGGCAAGGTTCGGCATGAGGCGAGGCGTACATTTGAGGGTGTGCTGCGAAAACTGAACAAGCAAGGTTATCTCGCAGATATTTCAGAGAGTTTTCTTAACGGCAGGCGCACAGCGGCCATACTTGCAGAGTACAAGAGAATAGTAAAGGGCATACTGCATGGCGAAAGTGAATCGCAAAAAACAGTGTTCATAGAGCCCGAAGAAACCATAGAGCTGAACAACGAAATATTTTCGCTGGAAAGGGCCGAGGTAAGAGAGATACACCGCATCCTGGTGCAGGCAACCAAAGATCTTTCTGCATTTGCGCCGCATTTAGAGTCTTATTATCACGTCAGTGGCGTATATGATTACATAAGGGCGAAAGCCTTGCTGGCAGAGGATATGAATGCTAATATGCCCAGGCTGAGCAATCACCCGGTGGTACAGTTGATCAAGGCATGCCACCCGTTATTGTTGCTCCGTCATAAGAAAAGTAATAAACCAACCATTCCGCTGAACCTTACGCTCGACAGGCAAGAGCGTATTCTTATCATAAGCGGCCCTAATGCCGGTGGCAAAACGGTGTCTATGAAAACGGTGGGCCTGCTGCAACTGATGGCACAGGCGGGCTTACTGATACCTGCAGATGAAAATTCTGAGATCGGCATTTTCAAGCAGCTGATGGTGCAGATAGGTGACACACAGTCTATAGAGCATGAGCTCAGCACCTACAGCGCCCACCTTCAGGATATGAAGCACTTTATGGATTTTGCCAACGGTAAAACACTATTCTTCATTGACGAGTTGGGCAGTGGGTCAGACCCCAATCTTGGCGGCGCTTTCGCAGAAGCTATTGTAGAAGACCTGGCGCAAAAGCATGCCCTTGGCATCATCACTACCCACTACCTGAACTTGAAAGTGATGGCAGGCAAGGTGCGTGGCATATTTAATGGCGCCATGGCGTTTGATGAAGAGAAACTGGAACCACTATATAAACTAGGCATCGGTAAGCCCGGCAGCTCATACACTTTTGCTATAGCCCAGCGTAGTGGGCTACCTACGGCCGTAATAGAACGTGCAAGGCAGCTAACACAGCGAGAGCACTTTAAACTGGATAAAATGCTGCACCAGACCGAGCAGCAATCTGTAAAGCTTTCAGATAAAGAAAAAGAACTGGATAAGCTGCTAAAAGAAAATGAAAAGCTAAAGAAGAATTATGAAGAACTGACGGACAGGGAAAAGCTGCGCCAGCAACGTGAAACGCTGCAACTACAAAATAAGGTAAAGAAGGAGGAGCTTGATTACCTGAGAGACACAGAGCGGAAGTTTAAACAAATAATACAAGACTGGAAGAAAACAGAGAATAAGCAGGAGGTGATCAATGCTGCAGAAAACGTGCTGTTTCGTAAAAAACAAGTCCAAACAAATGCTGCTGCCGCCAGGAAGGCCGATAAGAACTATGAAGTAAAAGGTGGTAAACCAAAGATTGGCGACCTGGTAAGAAATAAGGAAAACCACCAGGTAGGTACCTTAACGGAGCTTCGCGATAAACGCGCTATTGTGAAAATAGGCAACATGCCTTTTAACGTGAATATTGACGAATGGATCGTTGTGAGAAAGAAAGATAGTAAAGCATAAGTAGTTATCCACATTATCACCACGGTAGTTGAATAAAAAAGCTAATAACTATGCTTTTATAAGCAGTGTATTGCTATCTTGTGCATAATTATACCCCCATCAATAAAATAGGAATTAAACAAATGATGCGATTTGCTACCGCCTTTCTAGTTAATTTATTTATATGTACCCTCGCTTTCGGACAGGCTGACGTAGCCAAATTAAGGTCTGATATTTACAATGCCCATACCGATTCTTTGAAAATGGCAGCCTACAGGCAGATGGTGCGCTACTATACCTTTATTAACGACGACTCTGCAATACACTATGCCCAAAAGGGAATTGAACAGTTCTCTTCCAATAAATATGACCTGGGCAAAGCAACCATGATCAATCTGCTGGGAGGCATATACATTAATGAGGGCTTATTTGATGTGGCGCTGCAGAAAGAAGAAGAGGCTCTTAAAATATTTCGGGCACTAGACAATAAGAAAGGAATAGCAAACGCTCAAAATTCAATAGGTGTAGTAGAGGGAAGAAAAAGTAACTACAAAAAGGCAATTGAGTATTTTATTAATTCGTTGGCGATATTCGAAAGTATTCATGACACAGACGGGATTATTAACACATACATAAAACTTGGCGCAGCTAATGACTTCTGTCGGAATTTTGACAAATCATTGGCCTATTATAATAGTGCACTATCAATCTCAAAGAAAAACATATCGCCCTACAACACGATTTATATATATAGTAATATTGGCTCGCTTTATTGCCGAAAGAATGAGTTTGATACAGCAAAAGTATATCTGCAAAAAGCGCTCGATCTTAGTACGGATCCAATGTTTGCAAAATTGCGTATCTCACCGCTAACCAACCTGGGAAATATTTACAGGGATGGGAATCAAGACGAAATGGCTTTAAAATATTTTGGCGAAGCCGAGAAAATTGCGAAAGAGCAACAACAATCTGAAGAATATATAAGGCTGTTGCTGGATATAGCTGAGATCACTACTAAAAAAGAACCCGCCAAAGCATTTGCTTCACTACAGGAGGCTTTAAAAAATACCCGGGAAGCCGGCCTGAGGAGCCTGGAGGCCGATGTGATGGATGGGATCATTAATGTGCAGGTGCTGGACAATGACTATAAAGAAGCCTTTCACTGGCTGCTTCGTAAGCAGGAACTGCTGGATAGCATATACGATATAAATAAGCAAAAAGAAATAGCCAATATACAGGCGGTTTACGAGCTCAATAAATCGAATGAGCAAATAACGGCGCTGAAAGCCTCTGAGCTGAGGAATGAGAAAAAAAGGAACATCATCATCATTATTGCTTTCTTCCTGGGGGCTAGTGTTTTGGCTGTATTGCTGCTGTACCGGAATTCGCGTAAGCTGAATGTGCAGCTGGCAAAAAAAACGGACGAGCTGAAAAATGCCAATGATGTTAAAGACAAATTCTTCTCTATAGTAGGCCACGACCTTAATAATGCGGTAGTGAACATGCCGGTATTGCTGGCCCTTTACAGAAGCCCCAATACCACTGAAGAGGATAAAAGAGCGATCCTGGAGTCGCTCGACGAAACTGCACAGATATCAGGCGAAATATTGGAGAACCTGCTTAACTGGGGCAAGTCGAGGATAAAAGGTATAACGCTGAAGCAGGATAATTTCGATGCTATGGAAATTATCCGTAACAAGGTGCACCTGATGAGGCTTGCCATAAAGAATAAGAATGTTGCCGTTGTAACCCATATCCCGGCAGAGACAAAGATATATGGCGATATAAATCACTTCACCTTTGTTGTCAGGAACCTGCTCTCCAACGCCATAAAATATACAAAGGCCGATGGTATGATAGAGGTAGGCGCCGGCCGTGCCGATACACCTGGGTTTGTTCTGTTTTCTGTAAAAGACAATGGCATAGGCATGACAAGCGCCCAGGTAAAAAGCATTTTTGATCCTTTCAATGTCAGCGCTCCCGGTACGTCAAATGAGGCAGGGAATAGCATTGGCCTGCTGCTGTGCAAAGAATTTGTAGAAGCCAACGGTGGTAAAATATGGGCCGAAAGTGAACCTGGCAAAGGCTCCACATTCTACTTTACCTTCAAGCTTCATTCATAAAGCATAATCACTCAGGTACGCATACTTCTTCGTAAGCTTCCCGTTCTCACAAATGGTGGCGCGCTCCAGTATGTCGCTGGTATCTTTTAGCAACTCAGGCAATATGTATTTTTCCAGGTGCACACCAAAGTATTGCGATGCATCGCGCGGCAACTCATTAGGCAGCGTATCTACGGCCATTACGTCTATCACACTCTTCGTGTTTTGGAAAGGGGTAGTGCGCTGTATTGTAGCCCTCTCAATACCATACACCGGATCCGCAATTGTGGCGGCGCCCAAATTTATAGGCACAGACCCATCAGTGTCACAGGTAATATCAGCTATCACGTTTATGCGCCAGTCGTTTCGTTTAATATCTTCTTTTTCAAACAGCCTGGCTATTTTCTGTTCCCAGTAGATGCCATTCATGAGTACATCGGCCTGGTTCACGTACGATGAGAACAGGCATTTATAAGCTTCCGGGTGTGCATGAAAGTCATCGCGGTGAAAGAGGTCGTTATCCTTACGTGCATAGAGCGATGCGCCTTTCAGGTGCGTAAATACCGGGTATTCGTACTGGTGCGTCAAAAAATCTGCAGGTTCTACAGCTTCAATATCCAGCTGTGTCAGCACATCCAGCACGCCCGATGCTACCTTGCCAGAGCCCGTCATAGCAATTTTTATATTTGGCAGCTTTATATGTTCGTAGGCGCTTATCAGTTCTTCATAGCTTTTTACTTCATGCGCAGCGGGCAACTTATACTGCCCGGTTTTCTTTCCATAAGTAAGCAATCCGTTATGCGCACCCACAATACCGGCATACAGCCCAAAACCCAGTATCCGTTGCTCATCGGTATAAGTTAGGCATTCATAGTCTATCATCCTGATATGCTTTGTTATTAAGGTGCGCATCAGGCCCTGGTTATAAGGCTGTTTCTTTTTCGTATGCGAAAAGAAGAAGTAAGTTTTATCTGCTATCAGTGCATCTGCAGGTACCTCTTTTATACCCATCAGCACATTGCAGTTTGTAAGGTCGCCGGTTATTTCTATTCCTTCGGCCCTGTATTCGTCGTCACTAAAGCACCTGTCTGGCGATGGTTCTGCTACTATTTTTATTGTCGGGTACTTTGTTTGTATATAGGCACATTGTTTAGGCGTAAGCGCTACACGATAGTCCGATTGCTTTTTTCGTTCTCTTATTAGCCCTATGCAGATCATCTTTAGTAATTTAGCTGCAAATATAAGACACCCCAACCTTTATACATGGCCAACTACTTCGAACTATACCAGTTACCTGTAACCTTTTACCCGGACCCCGTATTGGTAAAAGGTAAATTTTACGAGCTGAGCCGCCAGTATCACCCCGACCGTTTTGCGCAAACCGGTGGCGAAGAGCTGGCAAACGCCGTGCGAATGGCCGCTATGAACAATGACGCATACAAGACTCTCCGGAACCCCGATGCTACCATGGCATATATATTAAAACTAAACAGCGTGCTGGAAGACGAAGAGAAGTACAACCTGCCGCCAGCCTTCCTTATGGAGATGATGGATATAAACGAGGCCATCAGCGACTATGAGGCAATGCCCGGTAATGAAGATGTCCGGCAAATGGCTGTTAATAGCCTCAACGAGCAGCTGGAGCTATGGGACGACGCCACAAAGCTACTGGTGCAGCGCTATGACAACGGGCAAACCGGCGAAGCGCTGTTGCTGCAAATAAAAGACCAGTATTTCCGCAAAAAATACCTGTTGCGCATTAAGGAAAGAATTGATAAATTTGCAACCCCACAGAAATAAGGGTACAGCTTTTCAGGCTTTGCCCGCTGAAAAGCCTCGATGGCGGAATTGGTAGACGCGCTAGACTCAAAATCTGGTTATCGCAAGGTAGTGCAGGTTCGATTCCTGTTCGGGGCACAAAGCCACCTTTTTGGTGGCTTTTTTTATGCAGTAAATTCAATGAAATCAATGCTTTCATTCCATTAGTCATTTGTTAATTTCTTTTGTTTTCGCTTTTTTTGTCCCCCTATTGTCCCCGGAGTTGCAGTTTATGGTTGGATTATATTACCTTTATCCAACCAAAGGAAAACAATAGCTAATACCGACAATTATGAGTGTTACATTAAGGAAGAAGGTTAATCAGGACAAGAGCACCTCTTTATATTTAGATATTTACCACAATAAAAAAAGGCACAAAGAGTATCTAAAAGATTGTAAGCTCTATAAAGCGACCAATGCGCCGGAAAGGAAAGCAAACAAAGAGACACTTGCATTAGCCGAAAGTATAGCCTTAAAAAGAGGCCAGGAGCTTGTAAGTCAAGGTTATGATGTAGTAGCATCATTTAAGAACGATGTTGATTTTATAACATACTTTGAACACTATATTAGCAAATACACCAAGAAGGATAAGAGGAACATGGAAGGGGCGTGTAATAAATTTAAGGCCTTTATGAGTAAGCAAGGTATAAAAAGCCTTACAATGAAGCAGCTAAACGAAAATATCATTTTCAACTATGCTGAACACCTTAAAAGCACATGCGAAGGTGAAGGCGCTTGCAGCTACTTCGCCCGGTTTAAGAAAATGATCAAACAGGCTATACGGGAAAAGGTATTGATAAGTAACCCGGCAGCCGATGTAACTATAAAAAGAGAAGAGAGTTTAATAAAGGATGTGCTTACAATTGAGGAAATAGGAATACTTGCCGCAACACCAATTAGTAACACACAGGTAAGAAATGCCTTTTTGTTTTGTTGTTTTACCGGGCTTAGTTGGGTTGATGTTGTAGAATTGAAATGGAGGCATATTGATCTAAGAAACACAATGTTGACAAAAGTAAGAGCGAAGACCGGAACCGAAACAGTTGTGGCTCTACATAAATCAGCACTTACCTTGCTACCAGAACCTGGGAAACAAGACGAATTTGTATTTGCTTTGCCGAGCCATACCGGGGCACTAAAAACGCTTAGAAACTGGCTAAAAAAAGCAGAAATACAGAAACATATAACATGGCACTGTGCCCGGCATTCTTTTGCAACAAACCTGATTTATTATAAGACTGATGTAACTATAGTTAGTAAACTATTAGGACATAGCACACTAAA
>JABDHF010000074.1:12828-13526 GCA_013285595.1 Bacteroidota bacterium | reverse complement strand
GCCTTTTTAGCAGCAAACGATAATCCGAAGTGTCCTATAAACATGGTGAGTGGTTTTTGTTGGTTACCACACAAAAGTAGGCGACAGATCAGCCCGTGCTCTTGACAAAAATCAAGAATTTATGCCAACTGTTTTTTGCGGATGCGGCTAAATGTTTCGGGCGACATGCCTAACAGGGAAGCAATGTATTGCAGCGGCACCTGGTTAAACAGCTCCTTATTCTGCTCAAAGAAAATAGTATACCGTTCTTCGGCTGTCATAGACAGATGGGCAAAGATACGGCCCTCCATAATGGCGAAACAATTGACCATGAAACGCTTCTCTATCTCAGGCCAGGTGGGTACTATTTCCACTATCCTGTTATAGTTATGCCTGTCTATAATATGCAGCTCTGTATCGGTGAGTGCCTGTATGTTCCAGCGGGCGGCTGTACGGAAGGTATGGCTGGCAATATCTGCCATGAACGAGCCTTTGGAACCGATCCATTGGGTTACTTCTTCATCGTTAGTGATAGCATAAACCCTCAAAAAGCCCGACTGGATGAAGCATAGCCTGTCACACGTAGCGCCGCTCTTTAGGAAGTAATCGCCTTTCCTGAGCATAGCCGGTTTGAATAACGATGCAATGTTTGACCGGTATAACTATAACAGGATAGTGGAAATAGTACCCACCTGGCCTGAGATAGAGAAGCGTTTCAT
>JABDHF010000074.1:0-12818 GCA_013285595.1 Bacteroidota bacterium | reverse complement strand
AACATATAGCTCTAACTCTGTCATTGCCTCAGGATTTTATTAGCAGCAAATATAGATTTATTTGAATGAGGCGCAACTGCAATCTACATGGCTTATACTCGTATTCTTACAGTTTCGATGCAGGAATATTTATCTTTTCATAAGCTACATTATTGCTTACAAATTCCGGCACTATGTCTTTCATCAGGTACACGGTTTCCAGGGTATAATGCTGGCGGGCACTGCTGATGAGCTTGTTCACCTTCTTCTCCACTATTTCAAAATCGTACTGGCGTACATCAGCAATCAGTATCTTCTCGTGGTAAGTAGGTAGTGCGGGGCTATACCAAGATGAATGCTTTGGAGTTTCTTTACTTCCCTTACACGCATAGCTTGCTGATGGGTGCGGTATGGGGCGTAGTCGTTGGTGCGCTTTACTGGCTACTTAAAAAGGATAAGCGTGGCGCTGTAATCGTTGGCCTTTGCGTATTGAGCCACTGGTTCTTTGACCTGGTCGTACACACTGCTGATCTGCCATTAACACCTTTCAGCGACTATAAAGCAGGTTTTGGCCTGTGGAATTATGTAGTGGTGACGATGATAGTGGAGACGCTGATATTTCTTACTGGCACTTACATTTACGCAACCTTCACGAAGGCGAAAAATAAAAGCGGCAAGTGGGGCTTATGGACATTGGTTACCTTCCTGCTGGCATTTAGCTTCTATAATACCTTCGCGCCCCCACCTCCGGATTCTGTAACGATCCTGTTTTACTCGTTGATCATACTGATGGGGGTTATTATCGGGCTTGCTTATTGGGTGGACAGGAACAGGGAAGTGGCGCAAGTGCGAGATATTACCATTTAGGGTAATGCCTTGTCTGATCGGGCATATAATTATTTACGTAAATTATGTCTTCCCCACCCTCTTCCAGAGCGGGTTCCAGGGGCTTTTTGGGGGAGGAGAAGGGTATATTTTCTTCGTGCTTTTCTGCTACGGATCTGCCGGCAGCCTCGCTTGATCCTGACCAGGCAGATGATATGGGATCCGGGATATCCGGGGCTGTATATTCTGCCTCGTATTCTTCCCTTTGTGTGCCATACCATTCGAGTTCCCTATCTTTTGCGACCTGAATACTGTGCTTCTGTTTAGCATTATTATCGCTGGCTTTTATAATCGGGGCCAGCTTTGCAATGAGCGCGATACGGCTATTTATTCGTAGCCTGCTGCGGGAAATGGCTTCGCGGTTTAGCACCTGTACTTTTTTACCTTTTCTTACCACGGCCATGTAATCGTTAGTGCTATCGTCGGCAATTTCGAGGATCTCTTCGGCGAGGTGATGGAGCTGCATCATTTTAGCGTCTGCGTATTTATTGTGCAGCTCATGCTCTTTGTTGTAGATCCAGTTGGTGACAGTGGAGTATGGCAGCGCCAGTTGCTTGCAGATGTGGCGCAGGCCGATGCTTGATGTAGCTGTAGCTTCGCAAATTTTGTCTCCGAGTTTAGTTGTATAGGTTGCCATAATTATTAATGGTTAATTATCAATGATCAATTGCCAATGCTTCGCAGGCATAAACATGATGAAGGTAGGTGGGAGGATTCCGAGTTTAAAAATGAATTTGTGATGGGGATTACATATCCCCATCTATTTAGGACGGGATTATAAATCCCGACCAGCGGGGATTGCAAATCCCCGTCCATTTAGATCGGGATTAAAAATCCCGACCAGCGGAGGAGTGAATCAGCCCGGTGAAAAGTGGCTACATATTGAGCGTTGGTGCTAATACTGCCGGTCGGAGACCTTCGTCTTATTGCTGGATTGAAGTGACGCTTCGCTAAATACTTCAACCAGTGTGGGTATTTGCTTGTGTTACTAACAGAAAGGACTATTGAAGCAGGGATTAGGACAATTCAATCATGTGACGCCTTGATTATGTTTCGCACAGATCCTTCGTGCCTCAGGATGACAAGCGGGAGTATTACGGGTTGCTTATTTTCCCGAGAGGGCGTTGATTAGAAAATAAGGTAAACACCTGTGCGTAGTAAATCATCACCCCAGCACCGATATAGTAAGCGTTATAATTTCATCAAATGCGGTCTTGTCGGCGGTGGATCTTGCGGTGACGCGCATGCCTTTTACGGCATTGAATATGAACCGGGCCAGTGCTCTTGCATCCTGTCGGTTCCTTATTTCTCCTTTGTCTTTGCCCTTTTGTATTACCTGGTAAAAGGTGTCTTCCATTTGCCGGTCGTTGCTGCACACGAGATCGTTTACTTTTGGATCGTGCGCCGCTACTTCTACCTCAGCATTTACAATAAAGCAGCCTTTTTGCTGCTCATCGCACAGCAGGTCGGTGGTGGCTAACTGCAGCAGTTTTTTAATGGTCTCCTTTGCCGATGCTGTAGTGTCTACAATATTCCTGATCCTTGCTGCCGCGGCTTGCTGGTAGGCTTCCAGCGCCTTTAAAAAAAGGGTGTGCTTATCTGTATAAGTATCGTACAGGCTGGACCGGCTGATGCCCAGGTTATTTACAAGATCTTGCATGGAGGTGCCATTGTACCCCTTTAGCCAAAAAACCTCTATGGCCCTGGCCAGCACTTCCTGCTCATCAAAATCTTTTGTTCTTGCCATAATGGGGAATAGCCTTGCCTGTTACAGCAAAGCTATCCAATTTTAAGTTGTTTTGCTGAATGTACTACCTTAAGCCACCGCTGGCCAGTAATATTTCGCCAGTCAGCCAGCGGGAGTCGTCGGAGGCGAGGAATACTGCTACTGCGGCAATATCATCGGGCTGGCCTGTGCGGCTAAGCGGTGCGGTGCGTACCATTTCTTTTTCCATATCGCTGCCTATAAAGCCTGCGGCATGCGAACCTTCGGTCTCTACCATGCCCGGGTTAATGGAATTGACGCGGATATTACGGCCACCTAACTCCTTTGAAAGCACCTGGGTAATAGCATCGACAGCGCCCTTGGTAGCCGTATACACGGCACTACCGGCCGGCGTGATATTGCTGACAGCAGAACCAATGTTGATAATGCTGCCACCGGCTGTATTAAAATTCTTTACTGCACCACTGGTGGTGAGCAGCAACCCTAAAACATTGGTATCAAACTGCCTGTGAAAATCGGCCGCGCTGATCTCTTCAATAGCGCCAAATTTGTATACACCTGCATTGTTTACCAGTATATCGACCGGGCCATATGCTTTGCGGGCCTCTTCAAATAAGCGGTGAACATCGGCCTCGTGCGCCACATTAGCCTGTATGGCAATGGCCTTGCCACCGGCGGCAGTAATATGGGCCACTACTGCGTCGGCACCGTGTTTGGCTGATGAATAATTGACTACCACACTGGCGCCTGCTTCTGCCAGGTGCTTTGCTATGCCTGCACCTATACCTTTTGAAGCGCCGGTTACTACCGCTACTTTGTTTGCTAATTTTTTCATTTTTGAGATGATCGTTTTTTATTTTGGAACAATCGTTCCGCAAAGCTACATTCTATTCGGAACGATTGTTCCAAATAGAATGTAGCTTGTTTTTATAGTGCGATAGGAAGAGTTGATAAGGAGTTACGGAGTATTAGTGTAGGACTAGTGGTGTAAAAAATAGGTGGCCTTTATCTTGACAATGCTAATGGCAAGACCTATTTTTGAACAAGATATTGCTGACCCTGCATTAAAAATACTCATGGATATTATTGAAAACAGCAAAAATATTCATGACTCAAAAAGGTATCACGAACTCGATAGTTTAAGGGGCATAGCCTCTCTAACCGTCTTCTTCAGCCACTTCGTACTCTGCAATGTGGTTACAGGGCCATTGTATGTAAAGGTGCGGATGAGTCCCCTGCACTTGTTTTGGGATGGTGAATCTGCGGTGCTATTTTTTTTTGTTTTGAGCGGCTTTGTGCTGTCGCTGCCCTACCTTAACAAAGAAAGGCCTTTAGAACTGTTATCGTTTTATCTGAAACGGATATTCAGGATATATCCTGCATTCCTCGCAGCAATATTGTTGTGTATTGCGCTCAAGCATTTTCTTTACAGGCCCGACAATATGCAGTACTATTCAGAATGGCTCCGGAACATCTGGAACTGGGTACTTAAAGATAAAAAGGCGCAAGTCTGGAATACACTTTCATTCATTATTTGCGATTACAATACTAATTTAATAGACCCTGTAATATGGTCTTTACTGATAGAGATGCGCATATCTTTTCTTATTCCATTCTTCATTATCAGCATCAATAAAAACGCCCTGATGTTCAATATGCTTTTCATAGTTGTACTACTTTACCTGGGCGCTGACTTTTACATTGGCACTTTTTATTTTGGGGTGTTGCTAGGTAAGTATCACCAGGCGATAGGGGCCTACTTAAAAAAGGCGCCGGGCATGGTTGTTGCGATACTGTTTATTGCAGCGATACTGCTCTACACCAGCCGTTATACTTTTGACTTGGGAAACACACCAGAAACAGAACGAAACCAGTTTCGCTTTTACCTGTCTACATTAGGATGTTGTTTGTTTATTCTGCTGGCTTTGCATACCAATTTTTCCAGACTTCTTAAGAATAAAGTGTGTTTGTTTCTGGGTAATATCTCTTATAGTTTTTACCTCATACACCTGCCGGTATTGATCACTATAGCAAGCCTATTCCCGTATAAAAATAACTATAGCCTTGTACCAATATTATTCATAAGCCTGGGTGTGGCGTGGATAATTTCTTTCATTATGTACAAATGCATAGAATTGCCGTTCCAGCAGCTTGCCAGCTACCTATCAAAACGCTTTAGTTTTTGGAGCAGAATAAAATTCAAATGAATAATGCAAGTTGCTACACAAGTGCGGTCTACTAAATAGCTGATCCCTACTTTATATAACCCAGTATCTTCAGCATGCTCTGCGGTGTCTGCTCTTTTGCGTAGAGCCAGTCTTCCATTTCGCCGTCTTTGTTCTTTTCTACCACTATATGTTTGGGCGATGGTATCATGCAGTGTTTTATACCGCCATACCCCGCAAGCTGGTCCTGGTAAGCGCCGGTGTGGAAGAAGCCTATATACAATGGATCTTTACCTTTTTCCTTCTCCAGCTTGGGAAGAAACACCGCATTTATATGCTCTTCCGATGTGTAAAAGTCGTGGCTATCGCAGGTAAGGCCGCCGAGGTGTACTTCCTGGTATTCTTTATCCCATTTATTTATCGGCAGCATCAGGAATTTCTCGCCTATGCCCCAGGTATCGGGCAGTGTAGTAATGAACGAGCTGTCTATCATATACCAGATCTCACGGTCGTTCTGCATCTTTTCATCTAGCACACTGTATACTACTGCACCTGCCTCCCCTACTGTAAACGAGCCGAACTCTGTGTATATATCCGGGGTATCTACCTTGTTTTTCTTGCACACTGTTTTTATAGTAGATACGATCTCGTTCACCATGTAGTTATAATCGTAGTCAAAGTTAAGCGAGTGCTTTATGGGCAAGCCGCCACCTATGTTTATTGCACTTAGCTCCGGGCACACCTTCTTTAGCTGGCAATATATGTTAAGCACCTTATTCAGCTCACTCCAGTAGTATACATCATCCTTTATGCCTTTGTTCATAAAGAAATGCAGCATCTTCAGCCTGAACTTGTCATTGCCTTTTACCTTGTCTACATAAAACTCCAGCACATCGCGGCTGCGAATGCCGAGGCGCGAGGTATAAAAGTCGAAAGATGGCTCTTCCTCGCTGGCTATGCGGATACCGATATTTACAGGGTCTTTGGTCCGGATGGATTTTTTATAATCGTCGAACTCATTTTTGTTATCAATGATGGGGATCACATTCTTGAACCCTTCGTTGATAAGGCGGGCAATGTTGCGTGTATACTGGCGCGTTTTAAACCCGTTGCAGATGATATAGATATCCTTGTTTATTTTCTTCTTCTTGTATAGCTGCCAGATGATGTCTATATCGTAGGCAAACGATGTCTCTAGGTTCACACCATGTTTCAGCGTCTCCTCTACTATAAATGAAAAATGAGAGCTTTTAGTACAATAGCAATAAAAGTACTGCCCGTCGTACTTATGTTTCTTTATGGCGGCGTTAAACATATCTTTCGCCTTGTTTATCTGCATACCTATCTTGGGGAGGTAAGTCATTTTAAACGGTGTACCGTACTTCTCTATCAGTGCCCCAATATCCACTCCGTTAAATTCAAGTGTATTATTGTCATTTACATCAAAGCCTTCCTGTGGAAAATGGAAGGTCTGGTGGACGAGATCAGTGTATGTATTGTTCATTTATTACCGGCAGAAATAGCGAAAAAAATGTTGGTTGATTTTTAAAAACGCAAACAAAAATAATTATTTACTACCATGAATCGGGAATTATTTTTCGCAGCCATCCGGCAGGTAACTATAGCCTGGCCAAAGGGTCTTTCGCGCGCCTTGAGCTCAGCACCATCCAAAGAACTATAATACTGATAATAGCCCCGAAAAAGCACCATACAGATATAACGAAAAAATGAAATAGCAATCTTGCAACGACGTATGACGACAGAAAAAGATAGCCAAGCCAATGCAGTTTTTTTACACTCGAAATTACCGGAGCCACTATAGTAGGCAGAAAATAAAGCAACCCATAATACCACTGGTGCGCCAGCGAAAAACCGAGGTCGTACCGAATATGGTGCTCCTCGGCAACGGCGAGCACAGAGTAATGGAACAGGCAGAATGCTATATAGGCCGAAAATACACTCCCGCCAATGGTTAACCAGGTGATCACCTTTTTGCGCCGTGCTTCATGTTCAAACAGCAGCATAGCGAAAGGAACATATACCGGCCATACCACCTGCGCAAAAATAAGAAAGCCGTATGTAGCCGTCCGCTGCCATTGCGCCCATTCAGGATGCAATAAGGCAAGCCACAGAATACCCTCTACAAACTGCTGCAATGCAAAGATGAGCGGGATGCCTGATAAAACTCTTTGGGCCGTACTACGCGAAGAAACCAATGATACTACGCCTACAACCACCAAAATAGAACTCGATCCAAAACTTGCAGCAGGTGAAAAACACATTGCACTATCGTGTTCATTTTTTATCCCGGATAACCATTATCAAAGAAAGTTACGATTGTAACTCATGAAGCGCTGCAAAGTAAGGGTTTTTATGTTAAACCATACGATATATATAACTTATACACTTTCATTCTTTCTTAACGAAATTTTCGTTATCTTTAAAGAAATTAGGAATAGCGCTCTTATTCAAATTCCATACTTCCCGCCGGCTTCTTTAGGTGGTTTTTGTGAAAGTTCAATTTTACGCATTTCCCTGCTTTTTTTCACAAATCTAATTTTTATGCCAGTTATCATCTTTTTTATCGTACTGTGGTACGCGTCTTTGTTTTGCCAAACTTTTTTTCAGCATAGGTACGCAGCCCATGGCGCATTCCGCATGAGCAAAGGCTGGGAAAAGGTCTTCTTCATTCTTTCTTACATCACACAAGGCTCATCCTATATGAGCCCACGCGCTTATGCTATCATGCACCGCCTGCATCATGCCTATACAGATACTGAGAAAGATCCCCACTCCCCTTCTTTCTCCAAAAATATATTTACCATGATGTGGCGCACCCGCAATATCTACTGCACCATAGTAAAAGGAACGGCTGAGGTAGAACCAAGATTTACAAAAAACCTGCCGGTATGGAATAAATTTGACCGCTGGGCAAACTCCGGTCCTTCCCGGGCTATATGGGTTGTTTTATATCTCGCTTTCTTTTACAAATACGCTACTGCTCCCTGGCAGTACCTGCTGCTACCCATTATAGTATCTATGGGTGCATTTCATGGCGCTGTTATCAACTGGTTTGCACATAAGTACGGCTATAAAAACTACATACTTAAAAACACCTCAGAAAACCTGTTCAGCATAGATGTGCTGATGCTGGGCGAATCTTATCATAATAACCACCACAAATACCCGTCGGCCATTAACTTTGGCAAACGCTGGCACGAGATCGACCCTATTTATCCGGTTATCCGGCTATTTGCCTGGATGAAGATAATACAAATAGCTAAGCCTTCCCTGGCAGTAGCGAACGGGGAACACCAGGAATTTTAGCGTATACGACGAAAACCCGTATACATCAGTTCATTTAAAATAATAACAACTATGAATAAATCAATCACTGTATCGTGTGTAATTAACGATAAGGAAAACGAAATTGTGCTGTCTTACGAAACTCAGGTATTTGGCGATACCCACAAGATAGTATGCTCGGTAGTAGGCAATACGATACCCAACTGGCTGCAGCTCCGCAAATTCGAAATGGCATCGCTGAAAGAAAAGAACAAATACATACCACTGTTCAACGAGATCAACAACGGGAAAAACATGGCAACCGTACTGTTCATAGACAAAGCCTACACAGACATAATGGCCAGCGAAAAGCTAAAGATCCTGGATATGGCGGGAGACGTGGAAAAGGTAAAGGAATAGAAAAAAAGCGCTTCGGCGCTTTTTTTATTTCCTCTTTTTACCGTTTAAAAACTTTTTCGACCGTTCGGAAACTTTTTCTGGTATTTGCAGTGCAAAGCAAGTATTTTAGATATGACCCTGCAAAAGTGGCATAGCTTTGTCAAATTTATTATATTCTTCACTAACGCACACACCTATGAAAAAGATCCTGCTACTAGCTGCCCTTGTTGCCTTTTGTACGCGTATAAACGCGCAAACCGTAAACACTCACCCATTTACGTCCGGACATTTGACCGTGGCACTAACCGATTCGATGAACCATGATTCCACCAATTGCACAGTATGGTATCTTCGAAGTTCGAGTACAACTATTGATAGTTCGTATATAGGCGAAACGCTGTATTTTATCGATTCCTTTGCCGGCACACTTATAACCTCCGTTGTGAATACCACAGGAGCATCTCCATGGGTAGTTAATATGCCAATAGGGGCCGTTTTCCCAGCAATGGGCTGGCCCGATGCCGATGTTGTTGCAGGATATGAGCATATTACCCAGCCGGTAGTGAAAACGGTGTGCGGTACTGATACCGTTTTCGTGATCAGCAGTGATAGCCTGGCGGTCACTAACCCTTGTTCCTGGAGTAATTTATCCGGCCGGGTGTACGCAGATAATAATGGCAACTGTGCCTATGATGCCGGAGATACTGCCTTCGCAGATATCCAGGTAAACGCTGCGCTGACATTTTCTCCCGGTACTTCGAACTGGAGTCAAGGATCCGGTTACTCCTCTTATACAGATGGTTCATATAGTATGACGGTGGAGCAATCGTGGATGACCAGCTATACCGTATCACTACCATCTTACTATGCTTTTATTTTTCCCACGTCATCATGCTTCACTGGTTTTCTATATAGCTTCACTACTTTGCCGCAAACAGGCGTTGACTTCCCGCTGCAGTGTACGAGCAATGTAGATGTCCAGTGTTATCCATTGTCGCCGGGCAGGGTAAGGCTTCACAGGGCGTTTACTATGCAGCCTTATGTAAGCAACACGGGTTGTACTGCCGTATCTGGCCAGTTGACGCTGGTGCTAGATAGCCATGTTACTTACGATGCTGCACTAAGCGCACACCCTGCAGATGTGGTGCATGGCGATACGCTGGTGTGGCATTACTATAACCTTTCAAATATAGCAAGTAGCGGCCCTTACTGGAACAGCTTTATAGGAGATATTTATTTAACACCAGATCCTACCCTGGTGGTAGGCGACACCCTCTGCTTCAGAACGTATACTAACATCCCAACTGCTGATATAAACCCGGTAAATAATGATTATTCGGTTTGCCTGCCGGTGGTATACTCTTATGACCCGAATGAAAAAGAAGTAAGCCCTAAAGGCACTGGATCTCAAGGCTATATACCAGCCGGCCCTGATACGCTTACCTACACCCTGCACTTTCAGAATACCGGCAGCGATGTGGCAGAGAACATTAAAGTGATAGATACCCTCGACAGCCACATAAACCCCACAACGCTTAGGATACTTGGTACCAGCCACTACATGACGCCTAAATGGCTCACGGCGCATGTTGTAGAGTTTGATTACGATTACATCAACCTGCCCGACAGCAGTGTCAATGAGCCCTCCAGCCATGGCGAGGTGCGGTTTAGTGCAGCGCTGAATGAAGGACTACCTTATGGCACACAGATAAAGAATACAGGCTATATCTACTTCGACCTAAACCCGCCTGTCGTTACCAATACAACGCTAAACACCATAGCTACGCCAAGCTATATCAGGCCGCTAAACACTACTACTAATGTAAAAGTATACCCTAATCCTGCAACCGACCAGGTAACTATTGAAAACCTCAACGGTGGCAAAATATCTATAACAAACATGGATGGAATAACCGTGATGACAAAAGATATTGGCAATGGTAACACCAACGTAGATGTAAGCAAACTGCCTGCTGGCGTATACTTACTTAAAGCAGTAAGCAATACCAATAATGCTACTATAAAGTTTACGAAATACTGATAATCTTTGCCCGCTATTCATACATATGCTGCTTATGCGCAAAGCCGAAGCTTACACTCAAAGTGACGCTGACAAAGAACCCTGAATATAAAAAAGACCCGTACGTCCGCAATCCGAAAAATCTTAATCATAAAAAAAACCGCCCCGATATTATCGGGGCGGCTCTATAAATGATGAACTTTGAATAATCTTAGATAACTTTTACATTAACTGCGTTTAGACCTTTTTTACCATTTTGAACGTCAAACGACACCTTGTCATTTTCACGAATCTCATCCATAAGGCCTGAAACGTGAACGAAAATGTCCTCTTCACCACTTGTTGGTGAAATGAAACCAAATCCTTTGGTTCCGTTGAAAAACTTTACTGTACCTTCTTTCATTTTTGCTTTTTAATTAATTAATAAAGTGCAAATGTACGAAAAATATTTAAGAAAAAAATTAAATATTTTCTCACGCACAATTTTTTACACTTTCTTTACTTTTATAGCGCTTAGCCCCTTCGCACCCATTTCTGTCTCAAAGGTTACTTTGTCTCTTTCTTTTATTGGGCTGGAAAGCTGGTTGATGTGTACAAACACACTCTCCTGGCTTTTAAGATCATTAATAAACCCATAGCCTTTCGCATCGTTAAAAAAGGTAACCACGCCATTCCTTACCACTTCACGTACTTCCTGGTCGTTTCTTGCAGCGCCCAGCTGTATATCTTCCAGGTTTATCTCCTTCTTTTTGCGGGGATCTGGTGGCGTAGATGACAGGTTGCCATCTTCGTCTACATATGCCATCATATCTTCAAGGCTTTTGCCCTTACTGTTGTTGGCTTTTCGTTCTTCTTTTCTCTGAGCTTTGTCTTGCCTGTCTTTTGCCTTTTTCTTTTCCTTGTCTTTTTTTGCAGCCGTTTCTTGACCCATATTTCCAATGTATTTTTTTGTTACCTCCTAAAGGTCGTTCTTTTTTGCCACATAACTTATTAAATATTAATGATGGCGTGTTATAAAAATAAATAATAAAATATGGCATAAAAACGTTACCTTCATTGTGTTACTATTGTTAGCATATTTCTCCCGCATAACCTCCGTTTTTTAAAATATATTATGACCATAACGCCTGAGTTGCAGAGCAAATTCCAATCTTCTTTCGCACGGATAATGAAACAAACGCCACCCGAGCTGCAAAAAAAATGGAACGGCAACATAGAATGGAAAGACATGAGGTCATACCCTACTATACAACCCGAAATAATACAGGAGTTGCCTGCAGGCGCTAAAGCCGCATACGTTACCCTGCTTAATAAACTAAGCAGGGGTAGCATTTAAAGCCTCATCTCTACCCTATACTTTACCATACCCTATTTTGCTGCAACAGGCGAATCAGCCCTTTCATTCTAAAAAATTCAATAGTTCTAACCACTCAAAGTTTATAGATCATGCTATCAGAAAATGATGTTTTCAGGAAAATAAAAGAAATAAGCACCCGCAAAATGCAGCCAAGGCCATTAGTAGATACTGCCGAGCTTGCCATGGAGCTGTCAGTGACCCGCGAAAACCTGATGCCCAGCCTCACACAATTGAAACAGCTAAGGCTCATTAATTTTAATGATACCAAGGCCGCGGGCATACGCCTTTCCCTGCTTGGCACTGTAGTGAAAAGGGACAAATAAACTTTACTAAACGATCCTGATCCATAATAACCCAATTCCTAAATCCCCTATGTTTGCAGCTTTTAGCCAATGAAGAAAGCATTGATCCAAATGCACCTTGCCGTGCTGCTATGGGGCTTTACAGGGGTATTGGGCAAAGCTATTACGCTCGATGCGCCTGTGTTGGTATGGTATCGTATGCTGTTCACGGCCACCTTCATGGCAGCGATTCTCTTTTACCGTAAGCAGTGGGTGAAAATAGAGCGCCGCGACCTGCTGCAACTCGCTATAGTAGGTGGCCTTATGGGTCTGCACTGGGTGGCATTTTACGGGGCTATTAAGTTTGCCAATATTTCCATTGCCCTGGTTTGCCTCTCCACCGCCAGTATATTCACCTCCCTGCTCGATCCCCTGGTAAATAAAAGCCGGCACGATGCTAAGGAAATTGCTCTGGGCTCACTGGCCATCATCGGGGTTTATCTTATTTACAGGTTCCAGCAGTTTTATGGCCTGGGCATTGCTTCCGGTATAGTAGCTGCCATACTAAGCTCTGTCTTTACCATACTGAACAAAAAGATCGCCAATAAATATCCGGCGCGCACCATGGTGTTCTACGAGATGTCTACCGGCTGGGTGTTTATCTCTCTCCTCATGCCGCTGGTATTTTACTATGCCCCGCAAACACGGTTTGTGCCTGCTG
>JABDHF010000073.1 GCA_013285595.1 Bacteroidota bacterium | reverse complement strand
TTGGCTATTGTATCCTTATCTGCAACTATAATATTAGGCCAGGGCCTTTCAAAATTATCTAATTTTTTTGATTTGCGTGTACCATCCAGGCCAAGGATGCTTTTTTTTGCGCCGCCGTAGAAATGGTCTCTTTTAGGGTCAAGGTTGTTGCAAAAACGCCAAAGCACATCGGCTACATCATCTACGCTCACGGTATGTTCTACATAGCATATTAGCTTAATATTTTCTATTTCCGGTTGTGTGCAGAGGAGTTCGTGCAGTTCGGCCACATGGCTTGGCCGTTTCTTTTCTACTGATACAAATAGTACGGGGATTTCCCAGTCTTTTGCCAGCTTTTCGTTTATTCCTATTATCTCGGGGCAGAGGGCTTGTATCTCGGTTGTGGAGAAAGATGGCTGCCATTTAAAAGGTACAAGGGGTTCACTGATCTCTTCATCCTGTTTTTTGGTGCCATCTATGCACATTTTTCCACCAAAGCCCATTTTTGAGCAGCTGTGGTCGAGTACATCCATAGGCCCCTGGCTAAAATAAATATCGGTAGCGGGGTTCAGGTTATTGAATATATAGCGCGCCAGGTTTTTATAGTCGTCGATCTTTATACCGCTGTTGGCTACGCTGTCTGACAAAACGAGTATTTTGTTAAACATCATTTGGCCGGCGCCCCACATGGCGTTCATCACCTTTTGCCCCTGCCCGGCGTATTCCTTATTTATAGTGGTGATCACCAGGTTATGAAACACTCCTTCCACCGGCATATTCATATCGGTGATCTCCGGTACCATGGTCATTTTGATAGGGGTAAGAAAAATACGCTCGGTAGCCTTGCCTATCCATGCATCTTCCTGCGGGGGTATACCCACAATGGTGGCTGGGTACACGGCATCTTTACGGTGCGTAATAGCTGTGACATGAAACCTTGGGTAAAAATCGGGCAGGGAATAATACCCGGTATGATCGCCGAATGGCCCTTCCCAAATAAGATCTTCTTCCGGGTCTACATAGCCTTCTATAATAAAGTCGGCGTCGGCAGGCACCTCTATGTCTGGCTGGGTAATGCAGCGTACCATTTCCACCTTTTTCTTGCGCAGGAAGCCGGCCAGCATATATTCATCTACATTCTCAGGTAGTGGCGCTGTTGCCGCATACGTATACACCGGGTCGCCACCCAGCGCCACTGCTACAGGCATACGCTTGCCCAGCTTCTTATATTCATTAAAATGCCGGGCAGACACTTTGTGCTTATGCCAGTGCATACCGGTCATTGTGGGTTCAAATACCTGCATGCGATACATGCCTATGTTGCGGATGCCGGTATTGGGGTCTTTGGTATGAATAGCGGGCAGGGTAATAAAGCGCCCGCCATCCTGCGGCCAGCATTTAAGTATGGGCAGCTTATCGAGGTCGGGCCGGCCCATTACTACTTCCTGGCATTCGCCACGGCCTTTAATGACTTTTGGCATCCACGAAGCGAATTTGCTGAGCTGGGGCAGCACAGCAAGTTTTTCCAGCATACCGTTTTTAGGAGAAGATAGTTTTTTAAAAAGATCTTCTATATCATGCGCCACATCGTCGAGCTCTTTTACGCCAAGAGCGATGCACATTCTGCGCTCACTGCCCATAGCATTAATAAGCAAAGGAAAATCAGTGCCTGTATTTTCGAATAATAAAGCTTTGTTCCTGTCGGGTGTCTTTGATACCCTGTCTGCAATTTCTGCTATCTCTAATACGGGGTCTACAAAAGTCCTGATCCGTATTAATTCACCTGCCTGTTCTAATGTATCTATAAACGCACGCAACGATCTGTATGCCATGCGGCAAAGTTAATGATTGGGGTTTAATGAATAGCAACCCTTTGCATCTTCATAATATTTGTAAGTGGTAAAAGAGGTGGCGATGCTATTATACCAGTTGTTTCGCCTGTTACAAGATAGTTTTTTGTACTTTTATTCACTTTTTTATAAGACTCAATATTAACTTGAATACGACTAACCCATCAATAAAAACGGCCTCGAAAGTTGCTCTTGCCGCTATTGCAGCCCTGCTGGTAATTACTATCATTTTTTTCAAAGAGCGTGCCCTGTTTGCAGACTCTGCTTTTGCGATCTTCAATATCATTAACGATAAGAGCATTTACATCATCAATCAGCGGTATGGCTCACTTATCGCAAGAGTGCTCCCTTATTTGCAAGTAGAGCTGCATTCGTCAATTAAGGCGATTGTGATGGGCTACGCCATCAGCAGCACATTGTTCCTGCTGATAGTTGCTGCACTCACCGTGTACTATTACAAATTGTATCATTTTGCCATACTGATAGCTTTTTATTGCTTTTTAATAGTCAGCGACTCTTTTTATATGCTGGCTGATACCCATGTAGGTATTGGCTGGATGTTTTTGTTTTTTGCCACAACTATACGTTTAGGATATAAGCAGGTAAATCTTATTGTATTATCCATACCGTTTATCCTGCTGGCTTTCTTAACCGTGACCACACATTTTATCGTTATTATACCCACAATATTTCTTTGGGTATATCTTATACTGGATAAGGATATGTGGCCTTTCTCTGCCAAAAAAACGATTGTGCTGAGCGGTCTCCTTGTCATTGCGCTGCTGAGTAAATTTTTATTAACCGCCGATAAATCTTACGACAATCACCTATTGCATGGTGTTACGCATCTTTCAATACAGGATATTATAGATTCCTTTTCCTGCCCCACGGTTAAGATCTTTTATTACCGGTGCATCGTTAACTATTGGGTAGTTATTATTCTTTTTGTTGCAGGTAATATATACCTGGCTTTAGCTCGAAAAAAACTTTTACTGGCCTGGTCTGTAATGTCTGTTGCCGGCTACATTTCGCTTATGGGTATCACTTATGCCGGCTTCAAAGACGATTTCACGCTATGCCATATAGAACTGGAGTGGCAATGCCTGGGGTTGATCGCCGCTACACCTTTTGTTTTTAGCTTCCTGCCAAAAATAAAGCCTGCTGCATCGGCCCTGGTTTTATCTGCGATCTTCATTGTGCGTTTTGTATATATAGGGCATTCTATTTCTGCGCTTGAATACCGGTACCAGTATAGCGAGCGCATAATGGCACAGATGAGGAAGAAGGGAATTACCAAACTGGCGCTGTATGAAGATGCCCATATACGCCAGCTATACCAGATAGACTGGGCGGTGGGCCACGAAAGCCTCATTGCCAGTGCCATGAGTGAAGATAAGCAGCAACTGAGTTTCTTCTTTATAACCTGGGACAGGAAAGACATTGTAGAAACGCTGAAGGCACCCAGGGTATTCTGGAATGGCTTTAATATAAAACCACCATGGGAAATAAACCATGAGTATTTTAACCCTGATACCACACATGGTTACCAGGTGATGATGGCTGACGATCTGTTCAGATAGATCATTTTCCGTTCAGGCTGCTACCGATGGTAATTGCCTCAAACAGTGGCCATGATGCGGTTATAAAATAAAAATAAACTGCCGAACATACTTTTGCGTTAATTTTCCATTTTTAAATACGTATAAATGCAAGCAAAAAAGCCGCAGGACACTTTTGTAGTGATGTCTGAACTGGTATTACCTAATGATACGAATACGCTTGGAAACTTAATGGGTGGTAAGCTGATGCACTGGATGGACATTGCCGCAGCCATAGCTTCGCAAAAGCACTGTAACTGCCCGGTAGTAACTGCTTCTGTTGATAATGTTTCTTTTGCGCAACCCATAAAACTGGGCAACCTGCTGACCATAGAAGCACGGCTGACGCGTTCCTTCAACACCTCTATGGAGGTATACCTGAGGGTATGGGGTGAGGATCTTTCGGCACAATATAAATATCTATCGAACGAGGCATATATGACCTTTGTAGCGCTGGACCCACATGGCAGGCCACGCAAGGTGCCTGAACTTATACCTGAAACTGACGGGGAAAAGAAAATGCATGACGGGGCGCTGCGCCGCAGGCAACTGCGGCTGATACTTGGCGGTAAGATGAGCGCCGAAGATGCAGGAGAACTAAGAGCCTTGTTCGTGAAACCGTAGACCTACGAAATTTTGTAACTGACTTAACTTTTTAGAATGATATTAGATAGAAAAGCATCTCCGGCAATACATGATGCGGTAACCTTTGATTACAAGCTTCCACCTATAAACAAGAATGTGCTGGATAACGGCCTTCCGCTATATTGGCTGGATGCAGGCGTGCAGGATGTAGTGCAGGTAGACTGGATATTCCCGGCCGGGCTATGGTATGAGCAGAAGCCGGCAGTAGCACATGCTACAGCAGGGCTGCTCAAAAACGGCACATCAAAACATACTTCTGAGCAAATACATGAGGCGCTGGAGTTTTATGGCGCCCAGCTAAAAGTAGCCGCAGGCAATGATAATGCCACTGTTACTTTATACTCACTTACCAAGCACCTGCCGGCATTGCTGCCTATGGTGCTGGAGATAATAACTGAGGCTGCGTTCCCTGAGGCCGAGGTGGAGATACATAAGCAAAACGCCATTCAAAGATTGCTGGTGAACCTGCGCCAGTGCGAGTTTGTAGCTAACCAGAAGATAGATGCCCTGCTTTACGGCGCCGACCATCCGTATGGCCGCTACTCTAAAAAAGAAACTATAGAAGCGCTGACCCGTGAAGATCTCGTAACCTTTTACCACAACCAATATGACCTATCTAATGTGCGTATGTTTATGGCGGGCAAGGTGAGCGAAAAAGACGTGAAGTGTATCAATGACATATTTGGTAAAACAACCTTTCCTAAAAAGGAAATAAAGCAGTTGCTTTTTACCCCGGAGACTGCTGCAGAAAAGATCCACAGGATAAATAATGATCCTAATGGTGTGCAGGGCGCAGTGCGTATTGGCAGGCTTTTCCCTAACCGGCACCATCCTGATTATTCGCCTATGGTGGTGCTTAATACGTTGTTTGGCGGCTATTTTGGCTCAAGGCTTATGAGCAACATACGCGAGGATAAAGGGTATACCTATGGTATATACAGCTCAATATCCCCAGAACTGAATGGTGGCTCTATGATCATACATACAGAAACGGGTAGAGATGTGGTAGAAAATGCTATAAAAGAGATCTACCATGAAATGGAGACCCTGTGCAATGAGGTGGCGCCGGATGACGAGCTGCTGCTGGTAAAGAACTACCTGCTGGGTGGCCTGCTGGGCGATCTGGACGGGCCATTTTCTATTTTACAGCGCTGGCGTACTTTGATACTAAATGGCTTTACAGAAGACTACTTTAATAACAACATACAGATATACAAAACGATCACAGCAAAAGAATTGCAGACCCTGGCCCAAAGGTACTTTGGGAAAGCAGATTTCCACGAGGTAGTAGTGATCTAAAGCTATTCTTTCAGATAACCCATTTTCATCGAAACTTCGCTGGGAATGGGTTATTTTTTTGCCCGGGGAAGTGTAATATTTTAGGATCAGTAAATTGCGCGGCTAATGGCTAATAATATGCGTATTGTTTTAACGGGCTTACTTCTTCTTTTCTCCTGTACTGCTTTCTGCCAGCTTAATTTCCTGCTGGTTTTAAACTAGTGGCTGGCGATAACCTGGCTGGCGACGATGATGTATACACTAACGGTAAATGCTCTTTTATAACGCACAAGCTATTTAGAGATTACGATTATACGGGCAATGATGCGGGCGTAAAAAGTACATGGCAGATTTCTTCGGGATACCTTTTGATCTTACAAAAGACAGCCTGTGCCGAGGTACAGGGAAAATAGGGGAATTTTATTGCTATATAATAGTAGCATGGAATGCAGAGGTCATTGAGCTTGATTCAAAACAAAATGACAGTATGTTTTCTTATTATTCCAAATGGCTGTTATCAACCTCAAGGGAATATAGAAAAGAAGGGAGATCCATTATTTTCCCCATGAAAAGAAAATGACCTGTTCCGCATTTGTCATTTGATAAAATTATCTCTTTTATACAATATTCGCCACCACATGCCGTTATATTCCGGCACTGTATCACTATGTGCTGCAGTTTGGATCGGACTATGAACATAATATGAATATTGACTCTTTAATCTTAATATGTAGAAAAAGTCATTTATCTTTGCTCTCCCTTATACCTATCTATGAAAAGGTTTTTTACACTGCTTCTTGTTTTAATCAATAGCTTTGGGGCTTGCGAATATAGCTGTGCGCAAGACTGGGAATGGGGCAAGGGAAATACAGGGGCATTTGTAGATGGCTGGCCTATAGCCACCGACCCACAGGGTAATGTGATAGTAGCCGCCATGACTGAAGGGCTGGCGTATACTCCTACCGATTTTGGATCTTTTAAAATCCCCTTTTCCGTTGGCCTGCTGGGTAATCAATGTATTGTGGCCAAGTATGACTCTGCAGGTAATTTCTTGTGGGCTACCGGAACAGAAAACGGAGATACTCACCTGATGGGCCTGGCAACGGATAAAAATGGAAATTCCTTTTTATTCGGCACCATGAACAGTAATAACTTGCAGATAGGCTCTATTGTTCTTACCAACAGTATAAGCCCGGCTATTCAGTATTTTATAGCGAAATTCGACCCATCGGGCAATGTGGTGTGGGCAAAAACCGAGGGAAGCGCGCCCGGTGGGCCTGGCCCTGCGGGTACTGTTTTTGGAACTGGCCATATAACCACCGACGACGAGGGCAACCTATACGTAGCTACGAGCTTTAAATTACCCGCTGCCGCAGTAGGCAGCCATATACTTGCTAATTCATGCCCTGCGTGCAACACAAGCGACATACTATTAGCCAAGTATAGCAACGCGGGCAATCTGCTTTGGGCTACCAGTGCAGGCGGCAGCGGAGACGATGAAGCATATGGTGTAACAGTAACGCCCTCAGGCGACATCTATATAAGCGGCATATTCAGCTCGCCGTCGGTTACATTCGGGCAATCAACACTCATTAACCCTACAGGTGGCTGGAATGGATATATTGCGCGGTTTAATGCATCAGGAGCTGCTGTATGGGCGGCGGGCAGCGGAGGATCGGGCTACGAAATGGCCGACTTTGCCAGCACAGTAACTGCCGATGCTACAAACAATGTGTACCTGACCGGATGGGTGTGGGACACTACAATCTCCTACGCAGGTACTACCATCATAAACCCATATCCTAATAATCTTGTTGCCTATCTTGTAAAATTCAATTCATCGAACGAGGTAAGCTGGTACAAAACAATGGGATGCCCTAAAGGCGGCAACAGCATGGGGTATGGGATAGCTATATCGCCGTGCGCGGTGTGGCTATGCGGCTCTTTTAATAATGATATGGTTATTGATGGCAACGTGCTGGACACCCCCGCAAGCAGCGCCGATCCGGCGTTTATTGCTGGGTTCAATTTCGAAGGCACTTACATAGGCAGCGCTGCTTTGCAAAGCGGTGGAGACGACCAGAACGGCATAGCCTGCGACAAAGCAGGCAATGTGTATCTGTGTGCCGATTATGAAAAGATAAATGCTTTTACCGTAGGCAGCAAAACACTGGCCCATGTAGAAAAAAACCTTGAACATTTGTATGTTGCCAAATATGTGCCCCTTGACCTTTTACCGCAGGATGCAGCCCACATGCACGAAGAAATGGCTGTATGCCTGAGTAAAGACAAGATCGACGCGCCACCCGGCCATACGAACTACCTGTGGAATGATGGAAGCACCGCCGCAAGCATGCCCGTGCATACCGAAGGAACCTACGAGGTTACCAGCATGGGTGGCTGTACGCTAATAGATACTATAGCGGTAACTAATAATAAAGAGCTCTGTGGCTGCCCGGCTATGATCCCTACCGCTTTCACGCCTAATGGCGATGGCAAGGACGACGCCTTCGGACCCCTGTTTGAAAGAGGTTGTTCTGTCTCCAACTATTCTATCCTCATTTTCAACCGGTGGGGGCAAAAGGTATTTGCCTCTCACGATCCATCTTCTAAATGGACCGGCGATTTCTGGCATATAACTGCTGAGCTGGGCGTATACACTTATTACATGCAGTATACCAGCGGCACCAACAATACAGTATACACTTTTAATGGCGACGTAACACTGGTCAAGTAATGCAGCCACTTACAACCTTTTCTTCATCAGCACATCGGTCTGGGCATCGTTACCAAGGATGAAGGGGTGCGAACCAAATAATTCAAAGCCCCACTGGCTGTAAAACCCGATCGCTTTATGATTATGCTCCCATACGCCCAGCCAGAGCGTATCGTGTTGTTTCTGCCTGGCGTAGTCCATACAATGGTTCATCAGGGCTACACCTATCTTTTTACCATGGTATTTATGCAGCACATATATCCGCTCCAGTTCTATGGGGTTGTCGCTTATTAGTTCTTCCGGCTCTTTATGCAGCCGCAGTTTTGCATAGGCTGCAACTTCATTATTGTACCATGCAAAGAAAAAGAGATTGCCGGGGTCGCTCAGTTCTCCGGTAAGCTTTTCGATGTTCATTTCATTGGCCACATACATATCCATGTCTTCCTGGCTGTTTAAGTGGGCAAAAGTTTCACAGAAGGTAGTGATACTTAATGCCATAAGCACCGCTGCATCGCCTGCACCTGCTGCTGTTATCCTTATCGGGTTGTGCATGGCACAAATTTAATGGTTAATAGAAATCTAAAAAGATAGACGCGGAAAACCATAACTGCTCTTCGTTCGTTTATTTTTTAGTAATTTCAAATCAATGTTTATGAGTAAATTGAACCTGGCGGCAACCTTATGCTGCAGCATATTTTTATTACATTGTACTAACGCAGTAAAAAGCAAAACCATGAGCGAACATAGCAATAACCCATACTACTCCCGCACAGATACCGCCCACCTGAAGGTAAGCAACGAGGAGTGGAAGAAGATACTACCTAAAGATGTATATAACGTAGCCCGCGAAAAGGGTACTGAGTGGGCATTTACCGGCAAGTACTGGAAAACTGATACCCTGGGCACTTACTACTGCGCTGTATGTGGCAACCCGCTCTTTAAATCGGATGCGAAGTTTGCGAGCAGCTGCGGATGGCCGAGCTTTTTTGAGGCAATGACGCCGACCAGTGTAAGGTATGAGAATGACAGCACCCATGGTATGCAGCGCACCGAGGTACTCTGCGGCCGCTGCGACTCTCACCTGGGCCATATATTCGACGACGGCCCGGCGCCTACCCATCAGCGCTTTTGCATGAACTCTGCAGTGCTGGAGTTTGAACCAGGGCTGAAATAATTTGCTGGTGTGGTTGTGATAAGCTGATTTGATGATTAGCTTATTAGCTAATGTCCGGAAGCTCAAGATGCTGACGGTAAAGGAATAGGTTTTCCGTTACGCTCATTTGCGCGATATAATCATATGGCTAAAGCAACTTCCTTGCCTTAACCGAACTGGACGCCGAGGTTGCTTTTTACGTAGTTACGTATTTTACGTACGTAGTCGAAATAGCCCATCTGCATCCTTATGCAGAAAATGACGAAAATGGACATGCCCATACCCAACAGGGTGTAGGTGATCTGCGGCTCGCCACCTATATACAATAATACCAGGGAGGCCAGCAATAGAAATGTGCAGAACAGCATTACCAGCATTGGGCCGCCGGAATCGATCTTGCGCATTTTTGAGGTGATCACCACTTTTGTCTTATTCCCGTCTTTTTGTACATCCACCTGGGTAATGGGTAATGTCTTGAGGGTATTTTCCTCTTCTGAGAAGGGGATGATGCTCAGCGACTGCTCGTCGCGGATGACCTCAAAATCTAAATTGTGAATGTGTACTTTGTTGCCTGTGAGGCGGTTTACCAGGTCCTCATTAGGTACCAGGGAGCTGTACCGATGCGTTGTAGTGAAAATCATACTTTTTGTTTTTAAGGTTAGAACTAATTAACAAAGACAATATGCTTTAATACTATGACAACCTAAAGGTATTATTTAGTTGGGGGAATAAAAATAATTTGTATGTCGTTAACATATTTATTTTTATCAAAAAATTGATAACTCCCGCAGAGAAGCCAACAATTCTACTCTCTGATCCTGTACACGGTGTAAAAAATAAAAGGCCTGCGGGGCGCGGGTTTACATATGTTTTTGGGGGAGCGGATACCCTGTTTTTCTTATCTTCAGAGCGCTACGAAACACAATGCAATTTTTACCGCAGAGGCGCGGCGACGCAAAGGCCTGCCATTTTTTGTATTGTCTAATTGAGCCAACTATATCTTCTCCACTCTCTTCTCATGCCTTCCGCCTTCAAATGGTGTAGATAAGAATACTTCTGCCATTTTTTCCGCCACTTCTTTGGTCACAAAACGGGCGGGTATGCACAGCACGTTAGCATTATTATGCTGGCGGGCGAGCGATGCCAGGTCTTCTGTCCAGCAGAGAGCGGCGCGGATGCCTTTATGTTTATTGGCGGTCATGCATACGCCATTGCCACTGCCGCATACCAGTATACCTGCAGCTGCCTGGCCACTTTCTACCATTGCAGCCACCGGGTGCGCAAAGTCAGGATAATCAACGCTGTCAGCGCTATAAGTTCCCTTATCGTCTATCTGCCAGCCCAGGTCTGTGAGCAGTGTTTTCAGGTCGTCTTTATATTCCACTCCTGCATGGTCTGCACCCATGGCTACAGGCAGGCTTCTGTTAAATGTTGGGTTGCTCATATTACTGGTCTTTTTGTGCTTGTCTTTTTATTCTTTCTTTCTGGGTACGCTTACTCAGCACTACCGTTATTTCGAATAATATATATAAAGGTATAAAAACTAATAAGCAGCTAAAGAGGTCGGGCGGGGTAATGATCTCAGAAAGCACGAATAAGATAAGAAATGCCAGCCGCCTGTTCTTACGCAGTATATCGGGCGTAAGGATGCCTATACGGGTAAGGAAAAGCACGAGTATAGGCATTTCGAACACTACGCCCAGCGCCAATACCAATGTACTGATCATGCTAAAATAATCATCGAGCGTTATGATGTTTTGCACCATGGCGCTGAGCTGGTAATTACCGAAGAAGTTGATAGCGTAGGGAGCAACTATGAGATAAGCGAAAGAAACACCTATAAAGAAGAGCAGCGAACACCAAAACACCACACCGCGCGCCATCCTGATCTCAAAAGGGGTAAGAGCGGGCTTAATGAACTTCCATAGCTCCCATAGCACAAACGGAAAGGCGATAACAAACCCCAGCATGAGCGATATAGACAAGCTCATCATGAACTGGCCGGTAACCGAGGTATTCTGAAATTTCATTTGTACAGGGCCAAGGCAAAAGGCATCGTAATGCATTGCCTTACCCAATGCGCAAAACCATTTGTAGGAAACAAAGTCGCTGTGCGCGGGCCCCAGGATTACGCGGTCGAAGATCCACTCTACTTTACAAAACACAGCAATAGCCGCTATAAGAATAACTACAGCCGAACGGATAATATGCCACCTGAGATCTTCCACATGGTCGAGGAAATTCATCTCGCCCTGTGGGTTACCACTCCTCGCACCAAGAAAATTACTGAAAATACCCACGTTCGTATATTAGGGTTGCAAAGGTAGTTGATTGGTCTATTAGTTGACTAGTTGATCGGGGCATTAGTTTACTCGTTTATGGTGAGTAATGTACGTAAATGGGCCACGGGAAGTTTTTACAGTGCGGTTTGCATTAAAAAACCCCGGTTTTACGCGAGGTTTTTAATATTGAAGCCATTTATATGCAAATATGTTTATTTCTTATATACCTTTACTGAAACAGTATATGCTTCCATCTTTTCTATTTGCTGCGCACGGCTCATGCTGCCCAATTTGTTCGTTTTAGGCAGGTGGATAACGGTGTTATCTGTAAGGTTATGGATCATATCCATCAGCGCCTTTGAAGTTACTGCATAGGTGTTTGCTTCTTCCTGGCTGCCTATAGCAGTGAGTATGCCCAAAACATTACCTTTTTCGTCTACCACCGGCGATCCGCTCTGTCCGTGACCTGCTGGTAACTGTAAGGTATATTGCTGTGCATCGCCTTCAAACCCGTTCTTTGCGCTTATATAGCCTTCACTGTATTGCACATCGTCTTTAGGATAGCCAAGCGTAAATATCTGCGTGCCTAACCCCACTTTATTAGGCGTAAAAGTAAACGGCACATCGCCCTTCCCAAAATGGAAATTTTTCTTTTCCACCTTCATGATCGCAAGGTCAGCCTCTGAATTAAAGTTTACGAGGTAGGCTTTAAAGTATTGCCCGTCGTGGTTTTGTATATATACAGAGTCGAAATCGCCCTTACCATCATTAAGTACGTGGTAGGCGGTAACAAAATAACCATCGTTGGTGAGCGCAAAGCCGGTGCCGGTATATGATGGTGGCGGCGTTGGTTTAGCATTCTTGCTGATGTTTATTATCAGCTGGTTTTGCTGTGCCTGCTGCTGTGCCTGTACTTTTTTAAGATGCTCTACCTCGCGGCTTATGGTGTTGTACTGCGAGTCGCTTTTCTTTATTGAAGGGTTTAAAATAGTATAAGTAATACTTGAGGTAAGCAGCGCTACGCCTGCAGCTACGGCTGCTGTGCGCCAGAAATGAGCAGGTAATTGTATGCGGCGGCTTGTTTTCTTTTTATCAGCATTGGCAACATCTTCATGTAGCTCACGAAGCATAGTGCGGAATTGTTTCTGTTTGCCATTGCCTTCCATAGAGCGCACGAGGTTAGTACACTCATTAAATTCATTGGCAAAATCGGCATCAGCCGCAAGCTTGCCTTTTAAGTCGATAAGGGCTGATCCGGATAAGGTACCTGCCACATAGGCTTCAGCAACTTCCCAAATATTATTGTTTATAGACATTCTTATATTATTTGGCCTGCATGGTGTAAAACAATTTACGAAGCCGTGCAAGGCATTTATATTTTTGATTTTTAGCATTATCTGGGTTGGTATACCCAAAGTCTGCCGCTATTTCCTGCATGTTTTTATCCTGGTGATAAAAAGCCTTTAATAAAGACCTGCAAGGTTCGCCTATCTGGTCCAGCGCACCATTCAGCTGTTCATAGTGTGCTTCGCGCTCATGGTGCACGTTTATATCATCTTCATATACTATTCCCGTGCCATCTTCCTCATTTTCAATGTTTTCTTTCAAAAACACCGGATCCCTGCTTTGCTTTTGCAACTTTTTGTACCATAGATTTTTGCTTACTGCAAATAAATAAGTACCAACGCTACAGGTAAGACGGAACTCCTCGTCCTGCGCCTTGCCAAACAAAACCACCATCGCCTCCTGGAAAAGATCAGCGGAGTCTACTGACGTGCCGCCGTTTTTTATTAACCAGCCATTTATTATATGATAATATTGCTGATAAATATTCCGGGTAGCTGTCCGCTCACCTGCTGCCAGTGCCGCCAGTAATTGCTGCTCGTTGTTGGTTTGGCTTTGCAATAGTTGATACTGATTTGTGAAAAAAGTAACCCGGTTAAAAGAAATATCCCCCTGTTTGGATAGTATAAAGGTAGAGAAATTTAAAAGTCTTGCCTACACAGAGTATATATTATATTTAAAAAGCAATTTTTATTTTGTACCTATAAACGTAGCAATATGCTGCTATCAAAAATAGCTATGGATTAAAAATTCTTATTTCAGAAATGG
>JABDHF010000072.1:2072-14857 GCA_013285595.1 Bacteroidota bacterium | reverse complement strand
TTAAAGCAGGTACTGCTGTCATTTAAGCCATTATTAAAAACCGGCGGATTGGTTACACTTGTCATCCTGCCTAAATTTTGTCTTTGGGAAACGCTGTTGGTATTTAAAGGAAAATTCAAGACCGCATTCCGGAGATTTAATGCAAGAAACGGCGCAGCGGCACATGTGGAAGGGGTTCATTTTAAGTGCTGGTATTATAGCTCATCGTTTGTAACAAATACATTAAAGGAAGATTTTGAGGTAATGAGCATTGAGGGACTTTGCGCTTTAGTGCCCCCATCGTATATAGAGGGCTTTGCAGAAGACCACCCATCCGCATATGCTTTTCTAAAAAAAGCTGAGAGCCGTTTAAAGAATAAATGGCCCTGGCGGGTAATAGGCGATTATTATATAATCACCTTAAGAAAGAAATAGCTGCTGCTTTATTACTTTTATTAGACGGCACGAAGCATGAATGCAGCATCTGATATGACCAAACCCCTGCCCCTTAATAAGGTATTGCCCCTAATGCTGCTTTACTGCATACTTACCTGTATTGGCATGTACCATCACGAGCTCTGGATGGACGATGTGCTGCATTGGATACTTGCCAAAGACTGCAAATCAATTCCAGGGTTATTTAGTGTCAGTAATTACGATGATCATGTAGGGCTTTGGAAGCTACTCCTATTTATTGCGGTTCACTTCATATCAGACAATCCTATAACCATTCAGATATTGCACCTTGTAGTTATCAATATTGCTGTTTGGGGGCAGGTATTTATTTACATGGTTTCTTACTCTTTCTCTCTTATACTGTACAATGGTATTGTGCGCATAAATATCATCAAATACTACCGACTGCTTAGAGAAAGCATCGGCAGATAACAATTCGTTATTTTGATTGGCATCTTTGATCATTTTATACCGTAGTTCCGGGACTTAAGTTTAAGTAACAAACACATTTTAAGCAGGTAGCATTTTTATCCATATCCAAACCTTTTCTAAACTGCATCGCAACCTCGCCATTCAAAATATCATTCAATGAATTTTCGCGAATGTTACCAATAGATTGATGAAAAAAGCAAGGCCGCACCGTACCGTCGGCCTCTATTACCGCTGATACCCAAGGGGCATTGCATTTTTTAAATGGAAATGGCTCCAATCCATGTAGTGCATTATAGTAGGCATATATTTTTCGTATTTTTTCAGGAGATTCTGCTATGAAACTATTTTGAAATGCAATGCTATGCTTTTCTATGATCTCTTCGGTTATATTCTTTAGTGCCGGCAGTTCCGCACGGCCTATCATAATTTCGTCCTGCCTTGGCTCATCCCATGGGCTTTCCCTGTTAAATGCGGTGCTCGTAACATCTGCAGGCAGAAAACTTATCTGGTCCAGCCCAATTTCTTTTGCAGATGCTATAATCTTTGGCCATACCATATAATTCAGGCGGTGTATTACTGTTCTTCCTGTTATCTTAAACGAAGGATCAATATTTTTTAAGTATTGAACGCCATCTTTTAGTTTGCTATATGCTCCAGGTATATTTCTTATGGTATCGTGGATAATTTCATCACCGTCAATGGAAACGATAATGTCGTTTACTAACGCTAATAACTGATCCGTATTTTTCCTGAACAGAAGGCCTGTGGATAAGAGTGTTACTTTAATATCTTCTTTTCTGAGTAGTTCACATAGCTTGAAGAAATTTGTATTCAGCAAAGCCTCTCCGCCAGACATTAATACTTGCCTTGTTCCTAGTTCTTTTAGCGATGCAAGCAGGCCTTTCACGTCTTCTTCATTAAGCTGTTTTAGGTTCTTATTGTCTTTCCATATATCGCACATTACGCAACGGCAATTGCATGCGCTATGTGGCATTAATATCACGATAGGCAGTGCAGATATCTTATGTGTTTGCAGTGTTCTGTAACGTTTATAGGTTTCTATCGGTGATTGCATATATTCTTTAGTTAGACACACATATCCAGTAAAAAGGATGGCGTCTTCGCAGTAATTTATTGCTTATTGAAAACGGGTTATACAGTGTTTTGTATTTAAATGATGCCAGTTCTTTTATAGTGTGATGAAAATAAAGGTTTGTCATTTCAGGCAACCCCATAGCCACGTAGTAGTCTTTAGTTCGCTGCCTTGCGTTAGCTACATTTTCGTCATTATACAAGGGCGAGTCTATGATGTGTATTTCCCCATTTTCAGTCAATAGCTTTAAAGCTACATTGAGGATATCCTGTAGTGAAGGTAAATAAGATATAGATGCTGCGAATACAATTACATCGTACTGCTCATCTGCCAATGCCTTGTCGCGAATATCGCTGCAGGCAAACTGGAGGTTTGGTGTATTTCCAAATACGGCCTTGGCCTGGTTTAGTTCTGTAACATTGATGTCTGTTCCTGTAACGGTTGTATTATCTATCGTCACCATTTTTGCTGAGAGCCAGCCATTGCCACAACCTACTTCCAGTATATCTAAATGTTTTCTTTTCTTTTTTAAATGATCAACAAGCCTGATATAAGATCGTTTTCTTATTTGCCATTCTTTATAATGAGGATGAGCACTTTCAATATCGGGCAAGAACGCCACCTGTTCGTTTGTGTAATGATGCAGCTCCCTTTCTCTTACTTCAAGATATTGCTGTTCAAATCCCGTTGTTATAAAAGGAACTTCCTTTGTTATATCCATTGCGCGTGTGAGCATATCCGTTCAGGTCCGCCAGTTATCAAAATCCTTCTATTTCAGGTTGCCGGTATTTCCACATCATCTGCAACACCTTGAGCTCATATGGCTTCCAGTAGAAGCTCGATTTATACCGGATCGAAGCGCAAAAGCGTATCAGGTTGCGCTTTACACTATTCATCCGTATGTCTGAGATAGTGGGGTAGTAGCCATTAAGCACCGTTTCAAAGTTTTTTATCTTATCTATCATTTCAGGCGTAAGCCATGGTGTGAGCGGATTTTTACGAAGATCAAAATTCTCCCATTGCGGGCTTATCCATTCTTCCAGTTTTTGCGGAAAGTGAAACCCCTTAGCCAATACCTGTTCGTACAAGTCGGACCCTTCAGTAGGCACCGGGCTGTAGGTATACAGCACGATCTCTGTTTTGGGATTTACAGCTTTTATCTTTTTTATAAACTCTATTTCAAAGTCTATTTGTTTTTCCACCTGCTCTGCTGTAGGGGCGGGCGTCCCCAGTACGAATGAATATTCCGGCGTGATCCCGAATTTCTTCAGTCGCTCAGCAAATGCTACTATTTGATCACCGGTTTGTGTGCCGCCTTTATCCAGTTGTTTCAGTATCTCGTTGCTGCCGCTTTCGGCGCCGAAAAATATCATAGTGCATCCCGCATCGCCGATAAGTTTCAGCGATTCGTCCGAAAATTTCGACATGGTATCTATACGCGCCATGCCCCACCATTTCATTTTCTCCGGCAGTATCAGCTTGGCAAATTCTACAGTTCGTTTTTCGGAAACAAAAAAGTTATTGTCGTGAAACTCTATAGCATCAGCGCCCCATTTATCTTTTATGTATTTAATGTCGCGGTAAACTTTTTCAGCGCTCTTCGCCTTCCACCGTGCCTCATAAGTAGGCACCACCGCACAAAACGAACAGGTAAACGGACAGCCTATACTGGAATGATACGCAACTGTTTTTTGTCCAAGATATGTTTTGCCCAGGTAGCCACGAATGGGGTATAGATCATTCAGCCTGTCATAAGGGAGCGCAGGTAGCCCATCTTGCTCTATCAGGTCTTCTTTGATCGTTTTCAAAACGGTGTCGCCCGATTTGAAGATGAGGTTTTTTATCAGCTCGTAAGGCTTGTTATTTTCCAGTGCATCTACCAGGTTAGGAAAAGCGTGGTCCCCGGGTCCGTTGATCACAAAATCTACATACCCTGAATTAAGGATGACTTTATAATGACTGGTAGGAAAATAGCCGCCCCATATCATTACCGTATTAGGGAATTCTGCTTTTATTTGTTTTGAAAAAGGTACGGCCTGCCTCACTTGTGGGCCAGGCATTACAGTGATACCTATATATTTATATTCGCCTGTGCGCAGATAGCTGCATATTTTTTCATAAGGGTCTTCTTCACGGTTGCCATCTACTATCGTCCATTCATACTTGCCTTCTACCGATGCGGCAATATTCATTATCGCATTTGGTATGCGATGTTTTACCCGCGCGCTTTTAGGGTTGAATAATAATACTTTATTCATAATTATACCGTTTTCTCGAGTGATTGAAGTTTGATCTTTGCGACTAGTACAGCAGGTATATAGTACAATAAAGATGCCAGCTTTTTGATAACGCCTGGCGAGAACTTTGCCGGTTGCCTCAATACGTTTTTTACAAGATCTATAGCAATGTGCATCCGGTGATTTTTCTGCACATAGCGATGAAGCTGTTTGTAAAATGCCGGCTGGTAAGTGTTTTTAAACATTAATTTTAATTCGTCAGAGTCTGTCCAGTTGGCTTTCTTTTCCAGGTCTGCTTTAACCTTCTCGTAAAATATTGTTCCCGGTAATGGATAAGACACGGAAACGCCAATGCTGTGGGGCATCAGCTCGTTGATCATACGGATGGTTTTCTCTATATCGTCCTTAGTTTCACCCAGGTAACCAAACTGTATAAATAAAGAAGGTTTAATGCCATTTTTTTTCAGCAATTCAGTTGCTTCTTTTATTTGAGCTATTGTAATGCCTTTGTCCATGGCATCAAGTATGGCCTGCGATCCGCTTTCCGCACCTATCCATACATTGTCGCAGCCAGACTGTGCCAGTGCTTTAATATTATTTTCCTGTAGTAAAAGATCAGCGCGCGATTGTATCTTGTATCTGAAATGCAGGTTGTTCTCTTTTACAAGTGTTGCAAATTCGCTTACCCATCCAGGTTTCAAACCGAAAATGTCATCACAAAACCAAATATGGTCAAAGTTGTATTTTTCTTTAAGAAATTTTAATTCACTGATTACATTCTGTGGCGATCGGGAGTTGTACCTGTTTCCATATATAGGCTTTGCACACCAGTTGCATTTAAATGGGCAGCCTCTCGTAGTGCCGATATTCATAGAGAAATAGCCAGTGCTTTTGAGCCAGTATTTCTTGTATGTGGCTATGTCAGCCAAGTCCCACGCTGGCATGGGCAACCTGTCCAGGTCGTTCATTACGCCCCTTCTTGGCGTCTTTATTACATTTCCTTTGTCTCTAAATGCCAGCCCCTGTATGGTTGCTATATCCTGGGTGCTATTTTTTATTGCATCTGCAAGCGTCTGCAAAGTCATTTCAGCCTCTCCAAGCATCACATAATCTGCGCCTTCATCAAGGTATTGCTCATATCGGTCTGTAGAGTCAGAGCTGGAAACGATGGTAACGCAGCCTCTTTCCTTTGCAAATTTGATCATCTTAAATGCAGCCTCACGCATATTGGTAAGGCACATCTTGGTGAGGTAATTAAAGCCATCGTCGTAGATAACAAAAAGATCCGGTTTAAATTCTTCTAACTTAGGTATTATTTCTTCCGGGCGGTGTGCAAACATGGTGTCAAACAACCCGACCTCATAGTTATTCTCCCGCATCAGCGATGCGGCATAGAGCGTGCCGAGCGGCGCATATGGTTGTGCTGTTTCCCATTGCTTGGGGTCAAAGCGCAAAAAATAGGAATGGGAAAACAGAATTTTCATAACAAGCTTTTTTTACCAGCCTTTGCCGCCGGTGTTTCTGAATTCCTTAGGTTTTACAACCGTAAATACTCTTGATATATTGAAGCCGAAGTGCAATGCCCCCTTATCCCAGCTATCGGTAGTCTGGCCTACAAATGTACGCTCGGTCATACCTTGTGAGTTAGAAAGCATAAGCTGGAACACGTGGCCGCCTGTTTCAATGTCTATGCCTATGGAGAAAGAGTTGTATGTTTTCTGACCACTATAAAGCATGTCGGCATTCGTCAGGCGATAATAGTATTCCCCGGTTACGGCTATACGTCTGCTTACTTTTATTCTGCCACCTATGCCTAATGCCAGCGTGTTATTCGAGAATTTGCTGCTGTCAATAAGATTGTAATGGATTAAGGTTGGCATTAACTGCAGGGAAATGCTTTTGCTGAATTTCCTGGCTATGAGCAACTGGTGAGCATAGTATAATTTATTGCTGAAGTCCCATTTATCGCCTGGCGGCAGGGTAGGTGCCGGCGTGGTTTGAATAGATAGCGCGCCATAGTAGCTTAGCGTTATAGGCATGCCATGAGCTTGCTGCTGCAATATCCTCAATTTTAAAAAACCATCGTCTTCTTTATTAAAAGTACTGTGGCCAATGCCTATCATCAGCCATTTGGTGATCCCATAGTCCAGGCCCAGGCGAGTAGTAGCATTATCAAGCCCGAAGAAATTTTGCGATCCCTGGTTTAACTGGCCAAAACGGTGCGAAATACGAAAGTCAAGCACGCCGGCGCCCAGGCTTTGTACGCTGCTGCCATTAATAATGCGCGTGGCTTTGAACGTCGCAGCAATCGTTTCTTTTTTAGGTGATGCATCATTGTTAAGCATGTTCATCAGGCTATCTGCCTGTCCATAAGAAAAATGAAATGTGCCCGCCAATAAAATAATAAGTAAGATGATTTTTCGCATAGTCAATAATTGTAAGCGTTTTAGTTATTTCTGAGCCATGTTGCTTTCCAGGGTTATCTTTGCCTCTTTCCCTATCTTATCTGCCACCACTGCTGGAATATTTATATTATAGTCTGTAAGTTTAATGGAGAAATTAGCCGTTGCCTTTACTGAGTTTCCTTTTACTGTAATACTGCCAGGTGCACTTACATCTTTAGTTACTCCATGCATGGTCAGCTTTCCTGTCACCTTTGCGTTGTAAGTGCCGTCTTTAGTAAGGGGTACTTCGGCAAGATTAGTGATGCTTCCTTTAAAGTCGGCCCTTGGGTACTTATCGCTCTCCATGTAGTTCTCGTTAAAATGCTCCTGCATCAGTTCCCGCTCAAATTTAAAACTTTTGATAGGCACCTGGAAAACTATGTTGCCGGTCTTCCCGTCCAGTATATTAGCCACCTCATTGTTCACCGCTTCAATTTTTTCAGGGGAGCTCGGCGCTGTAGCATTAAAGGTTATTTTCCCGGTGCGGGTCATGAAATTTTGTGCAAAAGATGTCGTGGTTAACATTGCTATAGATGCAACAGACAATAATACCTTTTTCATTTTGTTCATAGTTTATTGGTGATAACGTTAAAGTTGTTTTCTAGTTGTTGGGAGCGCCCTCATTGATCCATTTTGTAATGAGGTTTATATGGCACTGGGGTAGCTTAGATCCGTCTTTCGGCATATTGCTGTTACCTCGCAGGGGTGTGAAGTTGATATCATTTAATAAAGCGCCATCACTAACGTTAACCATAAGCCCTTCGTATGTAGTGTAAGGGAAATTACTGACGCCCCCGGTATTATGGCAGCTGTTGCCGGCGCCATAGCAGTTTGCTTGTATTATGGGTGCGATATCTGTTGCGTAAGAAATTGTACGGGTGGTATCGCAGGAAGTATTTGTGCCTGCTGGGTATAGCTTATCATAACTTTTGTTAGTGCAGGCAAGCATGCCTGTCAGTAAGGTTATAGTCAATAGTGTTATTAATCTCGTCATAAAGTATTGATTGTTTATGGTATCGTTATTTTAATACGCAGCCGGTCAATGATACACCGGTTATTCCACTACCGGAGCAAAAACCTTTTATTACTACCTGCTGTCCTTTTGCTATGCTTATGGTTTTATCTCGCATGGCGCACTGAATGCCGGCCATAGGGTCGTCGGTCTGTAAAATGATCATCGTTCCGCCATCCTGGTTTTTATCGGTCTCACTAACTATTCCTGAAACTTCAATAGCCTTATTTAGGTATTTAGCATTTGCGGCTTGTTCGCTAGCTGCATATTCTTTGGTTAGCGCAGCTGCGGATATGCTAATGCCCTTTACGTTCTCCACTTTTTTATGCGGTAAATTCCATAAATAAACTATAGCAGCGATTCCTATCAACAGAATAACCGAAAGCGCTATGACCACGCGCTTTAATACAGCTGATTTCTTTTGCTCCTTATTGGTTACCGTATAGCTTGGAACAGTATAATTCATTAGGGTAAAGTTACAGCCCAACAACGGTACCGCACCGCGATAGTTCGACGAAATGGGAATAGATGATTACGAAACAGTTTTCTTTCCTCATTAACAAAGCATAAATTTATACAAATAATAATACCCGGAGAAGCTTCTTTATTACTCTATTCCTATATGTTTTTTTGGAAAGACATTATACAAAATAAGGAAGTGAGCTAGTATCCTTGCCCACTTCCTTATTTGCTGATTGGTTTCACTATTTTTCCATTACGAAATGCAATACGCCGGTTTCTGTTTCAGAATGCAGGTTTAATAAATACATACCGTTTGCAAGGTTGCTGTTAAGATTTATCTGCTCATTTATCGTTCCGTTTTTAGCAGTAAAATTTGCTTTGTAAACCACTTTGCCTATCATATCCACTACTTCTATAGTTACCGCCTGGTCATTAGTGCCTGTTAATGTGCCCGTGATCGTAAATAGTCCTTTGTTTGGGTTAGGGGCAATACTCAGCTTATTGAGCATTTTGCTAACCTGCTTCACTCCTACATTACAATTGTCGGTCACCGTAGCTGTAGTTGCGCATCCGGTAGGTAATGTGTAGGTTATGGTCGCCGTTGTTTCTGATACCCCGGTTACTACCCCGGTTGTAGCGCTCACAGTGGCAGCAGTATTGTCGCTGCTGCTCCAGGTGCCACCTGCACTGGCATCTGTCAGCGTGATCGTGCCGCCAACACAAACCGTAGTTGCTCCGCCAATTGCTACCGGTGCCGGATTTACCGTTACTATCGCATTTACGTGGCATCCCGATGAATTGGTAAACGCTATTGTTGTTATTCCTGCAGATACAGTAGTTACATGGCCCGATCCGTCTACTGTGGCCACAGTAGTTGTTCCACTGCTCCATGTGCCAATACCAGAAGGGTCGATCAGCGAAACCGATGCGCCCAGGCATGCACTCATAGTGCCGGTAATTGCACCAGGCGCAGAGCTTACGGTTACTGTAATATGCGTACTGCAGCCTGCAAGCGTATAAGTTATTGAAGTGGTGCCCGTGGCAACTCCTCCTACAGCGCCTGTGGCAGACACAGTAGCTACCGATGTACTGCTGCTGGTCCATGTGCCGCCGCCGCCATCAGCTAACGTTGTTGTTGCTCCCTGGCATGCCGTTGTTGTGCCCGTAATTGCGGGCGGTGTAGCATTCACAGTTACGATAATGCTCGTTGCGCAGCCCAAAAGAGAAGTATAAGTAATACTGGTAGTGCCCGTAATTACTCCAGATATATTCCCTGCGCTTGCCGGCGTAGTCGCCACTGCTGTATTGCTGCTGGTCCATGTACCACCAGATCCATCAACTAACGTTACTGTTGCACCCGTGCAGACAGATGCGGTGCCGGTGATAGCTACTGGCAATGGGTTTACTGTTATTATACTTGCAACAAAACATCCTGACCCGCCTGTATAAGTAATAATTGCCGTGCTTGCCACTAATCCATGAACAATGCCGGAGCCTGGCTCCACTGTAGCAATGCTGGTAGCGCTGCTGCTCCATGTACCTCCCGTTGTCAGCTCGGCAAGTGTTGTTGTTGCGCCAGTACAAACAGTGGCAACGCCGGTTATCGCGGATGGTAATGGATTGACTGTTATTGAAGTTGACGTACTGCATCCGCCTGCTGTATAAATTATTATTGCGGTTCCTGCTGTTGCTCCGCTAATGGTGCCACCTGAGGTAGTAGCCACACTTGTATTGCTGCTACTCCATGTGCCACCCGTTGTTGCATCGTCAAGTACAGTCGTAGAGCCTGCGCAAACCGTAACGCTGCCAATTATAGCAGGTGGTATATTGTTTACTGCTACAATTACAGATCTTGAGCAGCCTGAGCCCAGCATGTAGGTGATGGTAGTAGTGCCGGGAACTATGCCAGATACGGTGCCTGAGGCATCAATAGTTGCTATGCCTGTGTTACTGCTGCTCCATGTGCCGGCAGAGGTTATGTCTGATAACACAGAGGTGGCGCCTGCGCATACGCTGGTTACTCCGGTTATAGGCGATGGCGATAAATTGACCGTAACTACACCTGTAGTGACACAACCTGCCACCCTGTAAGTAATAACAGTGGTGCCGCTTACGCCACCGCCGGTAATAGTACCTGATGTAATGCCTACTGACGCGATAGCAGAGGAACTGCTGCTCCATGTGCCACCCGTATTTGCATCTGTTAAGCTGGCAGTTGATCCTGCGCACAGGCTGGCTAAGCCAGTTATAGCTGCAGGCGCCGCATTTACAGTAATGCTAGCTATCCTTGAGCAGCCTGAAGCTCCGGTATACCTGATGGTATCTACACCCGTGGTTACCGCGGTTACAATGCCTGAACCTGGCAAAACGGTAGCAATACCGGTATTGCTGCTGCTCCACGTTCCGCCTGTGGTGACATCAGATAGCAGGGTAGTAGCGCCTTCGCAGGCAGTAGCAGTACCCGTTATCAACGATGGCAGTGTATTAACAGTAGCTACAGATGTGGTTAAGCATCCTGTAGGTAATTTATAGGTAATAGTAGCTGTGCCCGGTGACAGGCTTGTCACAGTGCCGCTGGTTACACCCACCGAGATCACCAGGGTGTTGCTGCTGCTCCATGTGCCGCCCGTGCTTGCATCAGACAGGCTTGTGCCGCTGCCAAGGCAAATAGCAGTGCTGCCGGTAATGCCAGCTGGTACAGGATTTACATTGATAATAAGCGCTCTTGCGCAACCCGTGCCCGTTATTCTATAAGATATGGTGTCGGCACCCGGAGATACAGTTGTTACCGAACCACTTCCTGGTAATACAGTAGCCACGCCTGTAGTGCTGCTGCTCCACGTGCCGCCCGTAGTGCCATTGGTCAATAAAATGGATGAGCCCAGGCATACAGACGTAGGGCCTGATATGCCCGATGGTAATGGGTTTACTGTTATTATACGAGTTACAGCACAACCTGCGCCGAGCGAATACGTTATCGTAGACGTTCCCGTTAATAGTCCTGAAACAAGGCCTGTGCCGGCATCTACAGTTGCAGTGCTGGTTACGCTGCTGCTCCATACGCCACCGGTGCTGCCGTCGGCCAAGGAAGCCGTACCTCCAATACAAACACCCGAAGGTCCTGATATGGATGGAGGCAATGAATTGATGGTAACAACAAGGCTTGTGCCGCATCCTGTAGCGGAGAGCGTATAGATTATGGTAGAAGTGCCAGCTGCGACACCGGAAACAATTCCTGATGAAGATACCGTTGCCCTGCTCGTGTTGCTACTGCTCCATGTGCCCGCGCCCCCGTCTGTGAGCGCCGTTGTAGCGCCTATGCAAACACTTGGGTTGCCACTTATAGCGCCAGGCAATGGATTAATAGTTACGGGTATGGATGTTGTACAGCCAGTACCAAGTGTAAAGGTTATAGACGTTGTGCCGTTAGTAACGCCTGATACATGGCCGTTGGCTGGATCTACTGTAGCAACGCTGGTATTACTGCTGTTCCAGGTTCCGGTGCCGTCGGTTAATATTGTTACAGACCCGATACATGCATGGGTAACTCCGGTTATAGCGCCAGGCAGTGGGTTCACCGTAATAGGATATGACGCATTGCAACTGGTGCCGAGCGAGAAAGTAATGGTAGCCGTACCGGTCGCTACTCCAAAAACATTACCCAGGCTGGAAACCGTAGCAATACTGGTATTGTTACTGGTCCATGTTCCCAGGCCGGTTTCTGTCAGTGCAGCAGATGAGCCTATGCAAACACCTGTAGGTCCGGTGATTGGTGTGGCCGTTGATACTACGGTTACTGTAGTTGTAGCAATGCAGCCGGTACTTAAGGTATAAGATATGACAGACGTACCTATGCCAACACTTGAATATGATCCGGTTCCGGAAAGTATAGTAGCTACCGATGTGGTTGTGCTGCTCCATGTGCCGCCCGATGTGGCATCAGATAGCGTCGCCGTCGATCCTGTACATACAGAAGTCGGTCCTGTAATTGGCGACAAAGGATTTACCGTTACTATAGCTATTACAGAACACCCTGCTCCCACTGTATAGGTGATAGCTGCCGTTCCCGGAGCTACTCCATTTACACTTCCTGACGAAAGGCCAACTGTGGCAATCAAAGTGTTGCTGCTTGCCCATGTGCCGCCCGTTGTCGTGTTAGTTAATAGCGTTGCCTGTCCTGCACATACGGTCATAGCGCCCGTTATGCCAGATGGCAAAGGATTTGTAGTCACCACCTTAGTGGCAGAACAACCGGTAGGTAAAGTATAAGTAAGGGTTGAGGTGCCGGGAGCAATGCCAGAGACAATGCCCGACCCTGTTATCACCGTAGATGCGGCAGTATTACTGCTGCTCCATGTTCCACCTGTTATGCCGTTGGTTAGTGTTGTTGTCAGGCCTACACAAACGCTTGCTGTGCCCGATATAGCTGCTGGCAAAGGATTTACGGTAACTATTGTTGTTGTTGCGCAACTTGTTGCCAGTGTATAAGCGACAGTTGCAGTTCCACCTGCGCCGATGCCGTTTACTAATCCCGAATTGCTTAATACGGTAGCCACGGCTGTATTGCTGCTGCTCCATGTGCCGCCTGTGGTAGCATTGGTCAAGGCGGTTGATGAGCCTGAGCACACACTTAATACCCCGGTTATGGCAGACGGCAATGGATTAGCAGT
>JABDHF010000072.1:0-2062 GCA_013285595.1 Bacteroidota bacterium | reverse complement strand
CGGCAAGGGTAACATAAGTAATTACAGATGTTCCTCCACTTCCGATTCCGGTTACAGATCCGCTGCTCACCCCGATATTGGCTGCCGCAGTGTTACTGCTGCTCCACGTCCCTCCGGTAGAAACATTGTTTAACGTGGTTATTGCACCAGAGCATATCGTCAATGTACCTGTTATGATTCCCGGAAGTGGGTTTACGGTAATGGTTGTGGTTACAGCGCATCCTGTAGAAGGTACGTAAGTAATGACTGCTGTTCCTCCCGCTCCGGAACCTCCGGTGAGATTGCCGGTGTTAAGCCCGATCGATGCAACTGAATTACTGCTGCTTGTCCAGGTACCTCCGGTAACAGCATTCCCCATCGTAGCTGTAGAACCTGCGCAAATACTGGTAGCGCCGGTTATTGGGAGTGGCGTGGCGTTTACGGTTACAACTGCATTTATTGAGCATCCATTAAGGCTATAAGAAATAGCAGATGTGCCACCCGGGCTTGCACCGCCTATTAATGCGCCTGAGGTTATTCCTATTGAGGCAACTGTTGTGTTGCTGCTGCTCCATGTGCCGCCGGTTGTGCCATCAACTAAAATTGTTCCGGTCCCCGGGCATATGCTTAGTGTGCCTGTTATTGCTGATGGTATCGGATTTACGGTTATAGTTGCAGTAGCAAGGCAACCGGTGCCGGGATTGTAAGTAACTAAAGAGGTGCCGCCTGCGCCCGGATTACCTGTGAAAATGCCGCTTGTCAATCCTATGGTGCCTGTCGCTGTACTGCTGCTGCTCCATGAGCCGCCCGTTGTAGCATCATTTAATGTAGTGGTGGTGCCTGCGCAGATAGCAATGGTGCCCGTAATAGCAGCAGGTGCCGGGTTTACGGTAATACCAGATGTTGTTGAACAGCCATTGATGATGTAGGTAATGGATGCTGTTCCGCCAGGATTTGCACCACCCGTTAAAATGCCGGAGGCCAGGCCAATAGATGCCACTGCTGCTCCGCTGCTGCTCCACGTACCGCCCGTTATACCATCAGTCAGCGTAGTAGATGCGCCCGAGCAGATGTTGGAGGCGCCACTGATAGCAGCAGGCTGAGGATTTATTGTTTCAACAGCAGTAGCCGTACATCCGGCCGCAGATAAATAAGTTATAGTTGTAACGCCTCCGGGATTAGCGCCTGCAGTCAAAAGGCCTGAAGTAGCGCCTATGCTTGCAGCTGTGGTATTACTGCTGCTCCATGTACCACCTGTTGTTCCGTCTGTTAGTGTTGTTGTCGTTCCGGAACAGATTGAGAAGGTGCCCGATATCGGGTTAGGTAATGCGTTCACCGTTACTATTGAGCTTGTGCTGCAGCCATTGGTGGTAAACGTAATAGACGAAGTGCCGCCCGCGCCTGTTCCTGATACAGCGCCTGTACCGGTCACCGTAGCAACTAAGGTATTGCTGCTACTCCAGGTGCCGGGGAAAGTGATGTCAGTAAGGTTTGTTACAGATCCGGAACATACATTCAGATTGCCCGTTATTGATGCTGGAGCTGGATTCACCGAAAAGGTAATTGATCTCGTGCATCCTGATGATGATGTATAAGTGATCACAGATGTTGCAATGCCTGGGCTTCCTGTTGGCACTCCGCTAACTACGCCCGAAGAATTTACCGTGGCAACTGTTGTGGTACCACTACTCCATGTACCACCGGTTGTAGTCTCCGTTAGTGTTGTTGTGGCTCCCTGGCATACACTTGCTGTTCCGGTTATTGTTGCTGGTAAGGGATTTACTGTCACCGTACTTGTAGCGGAACATCCTGTTGATGTTTGTGTAAAGGTAATGTTTACTGTAGCCGGGCTCGTACTTCCGGTAGGTACACCGCTTACCGTACCAGACGCATTGACTGTGGCAACACTGGTGTTGCTGCTGCTCCATGTACCGGGTCCGCTCGTTAACGAAGTCGTTGCTCCCTGGCATACGTTGAGCGTCCCGGATATCACTGGCAGTGCATTTACGGTAACTACAAAGGTTGCTGCAGATCCGGTATTGTACGTTATTGTTGCTGTTCCCGGCGCCGCGCCGCTTACTAT
>JABDHF010000071.1 GCA_013285595.1 Bacteroidota bacterium | reverse complement strand
AGCGCCCATGCTCACATGGTCTTCCTGGCCGTTACTGCTCACTATGCTGTCAACCGATGCCGGTGTACAATATTGTTTGTTCTGGCTTACAATGGCTGCAGCTGTGTATTGCGCTATCATAAAACCACTGTTCACTCCTGCATTAGGCGCAAGAAACGCAGGTAGCCCTCGCTGGCCACTTACTAATAAATATGTTCTGCGCTCAGAGATATTTGCAAGCTCTGCCATTGCTATTGCCAGGAAGTCTGCATGCAGCGCCAATGGCTGGCCATGAAAGTTGCCACCACTCATTATAGCATCCTCATCATGAAATACTATAGGATTATCTGTAACAGAATTGATCTCCGTTTCCAATACATTGTTCACCGTGTCTACCACATCTTTTGTAGCGCCATGCACTTGCGGCATACAACGGAAGGAATAAGGATCCTGAACCTGCTCTTTGGAAAGCTTTTGTATTTCGCTGCCGGCTAATAATTTCAATATTCTTTGTGCCGTTGCTATCTGCCCCTTGTGCGGACGCACACGATGTATAGGATGCTGGAATGGCTCATCTTTTGCCATAAAAGCATCCGCCGATAATGCACCAATAACATCTGCCCAAACCAATAGCCGCCTCGCTTCTATCATAGACCAGGTAAGATACGAGCTCATAAACTGGGTGCCATTCAGCAAAGCCAGGCCTTCCTTAGCAGCCAGCTCCAGTGGTTGCAGCCCTTCGCTGCGCAAAGCCTCTGCAGCCTGCATTTTTACGCCTTTATACCGCACCTCTCCTTTTCCGAATAACGGTAAGCTCAGATGTGCAAGTGGCGCAAGGTCTCCCGATGCACCTAAAGAACCCAATTCATAAACAACAGGAATAATATCGTGATTATTAAAATCTGCCAGGCGTTGCACTATTTGCGGCGTCACACCGCTATAGCCCTGGCTGAGGCCATGTATCTTCAGCAAGAGCATTAGTTTTACTATCTTCGTGGGCACTTCGTCCCCCATACCACAGGCATGTGAGCATACAAGGTTCTCCTGCAGTTGCTCCAGCTCATGGTCTTTTATCAGCACATTGCATAGTGACCCGAAGCCTGTATTTATACCGTAATAGGTCTTCCCGCCTTTAATAATATTGTCAAGATAAGCCCTGTTGTGCCCGATACGCTCAATAGCTGCTGCAGATAATCGTATCGTTGTATACTGCTCAGTTTCTAAATGAGCTATAGATAAATGTTCGGGTAATTCCATAAGAGTAGTTGGAATGCAAATGTAATTATTCTTACACCATGCAGCTAATGGCTGGCGCTTTGCTTATGCTTTTGATCTTTTTGTATAATGCTCACAAGATCTGTTTCTATATCTTTCTTTACTGATTCTGTAATGCGGCCAGCTTCCTTTCCGTTTGAAAATAGTATGATCGTTGGCACAAGGTTAATGTGATAGTTTTTCTGAATGCCGCCCTTTGTTTTTTTAGCCCTGTCCGTTCCATACATCGTGAGCTTATCTGCAGGATAATTTATAGATTGTAATACCTTCTCTAGTTTGGGCACCAGCTCGTGCGAGTCTTCGCACCATGTGCCAAGAAATACTACCATTGTATATTCGCTAAGGTGCTGGCATAAATAGGTGATTTGCTCTTCGTTGGGTCTATAACCCTCCCGTCCTTCTTTTAGCCAGGTAAATGTTTTTTCATTATCAAGGTCTTTAAACGCAACAGGCCCGTTAAAGATAAGAGTACCGTCGTCCGGATCTTTTGTTGTAGTGTAAGTGGGTGTTTGGGCGCGTGTGGCTATGTTTGTTGCAAGCATTATCAACAGCAGGATCTTCTTCATTTTATCATTGCCCTGTATTTTCGTCAGGCTATCTGGTTTCTTATGATCAATAGCTTATTTCTAAGTTGCAGTAGGGACTGTTTAAGATCTATTGTCTCCACATCCATCTTATTCTGCGATTTCAATTTTGCTTTGGCGCCGGTAAGCGTAAAGCCGCGCTCTTTTACCAGGTGATGAATAGCCTTGAGTTCGCGTATCTGCTCAGCTGTGAATAAGCGATCTCCTTTACGGGTGGTGCGTACCTTCAGCTTAAATTCGTTGGTCCAGAAACGGATATGCGATGTTTTTACTTTAAACAGGTCTGCAACTTCGCCTATTGTATAGTATTGTTTATCTCCGCTCCACTCTTCGGGCAGCTCAATCTCTTTTTCCAGCTCACGTTTCTTACTTGTAATTACCGTAGCCTCCGGTACTGCTTCGGGGTTTGGGTTATTTTCTTTTTTCTCTTCAGCTATTTTTTCCTGTGGCTCTTCTTCGTTTTTCTCTTCTTCTCCTTTTTTCTTTGTGCGCGGCTTCGCAGCAGCCTTAAGCTGCTCGGGAATTATCTCCTCGCCAAATAATGTAAAGATCCGCTCACTCATCCTCTACAAAATACGAAATAGTTTTTAATTGCTTGTAGCCTGCTTTTTTATAAAGAAAAAGAGGTTGTTTCAAAAATATGAAAACAACCTCTTTTATTAAACTTTGTTTCACAGGAAATTAAAAATTGTCCTGGTTATATTTTACATCTGCTTTTTTAGAGAGGTTCTGCATCAGCATCTGCCCAAGCGCATTGCGCAACTGCGATTCCTGCTGCATACGCTGCTGTGCCAGTATCATTTGCAGCATACCTCCTTCTGGCAGAGGGTTTGCATTACGTGCTGTAACGGTAATAAAGTAAACACCACCCTGGCCTTTGATGCCCGGAGATAATGTATTAAGCTGAAAAGCAGGGTCAAAAGTATAACCCAGTACTTTCGGCTCAAAGCCTAGGCCATTTACATAGCCTGCGCCAAGTACCACGGTGTCAGCATGCTGCACCGGTTGGTTTGCTGATGCTGATAAAGTTGCCAGCGATGCAGACCCTGCGTATTTTTTGGTGATCATTGCGGTCTTCATCTCTTCCTTTACTTTTTGCTCCAGCAAAGGCCTGTTGGCTGGGGTAATACCCATAGTGCCTTTATCATCTATTGAGCTTACCTTGGCCACCAGGTAGCGCTGTTCACCAAGCTGGAAAACTGGCGATATTTCGCCTACTTTATGATCATAAGCCCAGCGAACAACTTCGCGCGATGGGCCTATACCCTGGATAGAGAAATTGTTGACCTTAATATTGTCAGCTATGCGCCTATCGAAATTTTGTTTTTTAATGGCTGCGTCAAATTCTGGTGCGGTAGGGTTTTTTCCTGCAAATTCATTTGCCCTTCCGTATATAGCATTAACTGTACTATCGCTAGGCGCTAATATTTTAGCAACGGTAGCCAGCTTTACAGATGGCGCTATTCCATTTTGTTCTACGATCTCAATATAGTGGTAGCCGGAATAATTATCGTTAGAAACTTTTACAGTTTTTGACTCTCCTGTTTTTCCTTCAAATACAAAATCACCAAACTCTTTAGAGATCGTTGGCCTTTGCTGTAGTGTAAATGTATACTCACCGCCTTTTTTATTGCTTCCTTCGTCTTCAGAAAATCTTACTACTACAGAATCAAATTTTGCACCACTTTTCAGCATAGCTATTGCGCTGTCAATTCTTAGCTTCGCTGCGCTGTCAGATAATATTTCCTTGTCGTGATCTTTTGTTCTCACAAGTATGTGGCGGCATTTAACAGAATCAGGCAACGTTTTCCTGTCTACGATCTTAGTGATCTTATAGCTGTTGTTTTCGAAATACGGGCCATATACTTCGCCAACTGGTACGCTCATTAATGTATCAGCGTAGCGAGACATGAATGTCCTCTTATTAAGATAAGCGTCAGAATAAGAGTTTGTCTCGTCCGATTTATTATTTACAAAAGTCTTATCGTCTTTCGCAGTAGCAAGCTCTCCTTTAAGTTGAGTCAGCGCTTCTACCACTCTTGCCGTATCCGCAGCTGCCGGTATAATGTCAAATGATACATATTCTATGCTGCGCGTTGGCTCGTCTTTTTTAAATAAGCCAGAATGTTTTTGGATGTATGCGTTTAGGTCTTCGTCAGTTACTTTAAGTTGGTTATCCTGGATATCAGTATAGGGTACTTTTACATATTGTATAGATGCTACAGAGTTCTGATCAGCTGCTGCACGCTTTGCAATAAAATTAGGAACATATGCTGATGCGCCCACCATGTTATTAAACTTATTTATGCGGGCATTGCGCTTAACGTACGATTTTACATTTTCCCATTGTTCTCTTAATTTGCCTGTAGGGTCTATCTTCTGAGGCTCTTCGGCAAATTGTTTTTCCATGTACTTAATTATCTGCGGATCAAACGAGTTTGTTTGCTGATTAATAAATATCTGCTGCCCGTCTATCTGGAACTGTTTAACTATAGGATCTGCATTCTCTCCGTATATCAGGTCTTTCTTTTCTTCTTCAGAAACCTGTATGCCCAGTTTATCGCATTGCTTATCTACTACTGATTCATACACCAGCATCTGGATAACCTGTTCGTTCATTTGCGCCCTGGTAGCATCATCCAGCGCGCGCCCTTTATTAAACATCGCATACAATGTCTCATATTCTTTCAGGCATTCCTGGTATTGCTTGGGTTCTATCTTTGCGCCGTCCACTTTCATTATATTAGAATCGTGTCCACCGAAAAAACTGCCGAAGGATCCATTGCGGGCATCTGAAATAATAAAGCCGACCAATGCGATCGCTATAACCGCACCGGCTATCTTTCCATATCTATTTCTGATCGTTTGTATTACAGACATTGTAGGTTCGTATTATGTTTTTTATTAAGGACGGCAAATTTATGCGAAAATTTGAGATTTTGTAGCGTTATTAACTTATTCGCGCTATTATTTTTAAATATAAAACTTCTTATTATTTGTTTCATTCCTTATATTACTATTTGCGGTTTGTCTTTATTAAAAAAATGTCATCTGCTGCACCATTATTAATAATGGTATTAATCAGGTCACTTTCTTATTAGTTTGCCATGTGGATAACACCTGGATACGACTGTAAAATTCTTCGTCTCTTTCCCATAACCAATTATTTATCACCTGTTTCCGGCACTTGTTAGCCCCTTCTTTTTTTTATTCACAGCTTTTTACGATATTAAGGTCATCTTTTTTACTAACACCCATTTCAATTCACAATTAACAAAACAACTGTTAGATCGCCTGTTATCCTGCTTTTCACCTGTTGGTAACCTTAGCTTCATTTGTTAATAACGTTAAGAATAATAAGGAACAATAGGAATTACTTTTTTTATTCCCCAAACCCCCATCCCTAGTAGTAGTAGATTTTTATTTTTAAAAGTTTAAAATTGTTTTTATTAGGAGTGTGGGTAACTCTTTTTTTGTTTAATTATTTGGTTCTTTTTAATGTCTTTTTGGTAATTTTGAGGGTGAATTTATTCCTTTATAATGGAACAATTAGATAAGGTTGGCTTTTTAGATATACAGATCGATCCTTCCCTGGATCTGTTTGAGGAAATTGAATTGTTGAAAAAGGAAAAGAATGCTATAGTACTCGCTCACTATTATCAGGAGCCCGATATACAGGATGTAGCAGATTATATAGGTGATAGCCTGGGGTTGGCTCAGAAAGCTGTCAGCACAGATGCAGAGATGATCGTTTTCGCAGGAGTACACTTTATGGCAGAGACCGCCAAGATCCTTAACCCCGATAAAAAGGTGTTGTTGCCAGATCTTAAGGCTGGATGCTCACTTAGCGATAGTTGCCCTCCACATTTATTCAAAGCCTTTAAAGAGAAGCATCCTGACCACTTGGTTATATCCTATATTAACTGTTCTGCGGGAATTAAGGGTTTGAGCGATATTATATGCACATCATCAAATGCGCAGCTGATAGTAGAAAGTCTGCCAAAAGATCAGAAGATAATTTTTGCTCCCGATAAAAATCTTGGGGGATACATCAATAAGAAGACGGGTAGAGATATGTTGTTGTGGAATGGGGCATGTATGGTACATGAAATATTTTCGCATGAGAAGATTACAAAGCTGAAGCACCGCCACCCTGGAGCAAAATTGATAGCTCACCCCGAGTGTGAGGAAATTGTGTTAAGCCTTGCAGATTTCATAGGGTCAACTACCCAATTACTCAAATATGCTGAAAAAGATAAAAATCAAACATTTATTGTAGCTACAGAAGCGGGCATATTGCACAAGATGCAGCAAATTGCCCCTAACAAAACATTTATAGCCGCCCCGCCAGATAATGCATGTGCTTGCAACGACTGTCCACATATGAAGAGGAATACGCTGGAGAAACTTTATCTATGTATGAAATACGAGCAGCCTGAGATTCTTATGGATGAGGAGACCAGGTTAGCAGCAAAGAAACCAATAGACAGGATGCTTGAATTAAGCGCTCAATTAGGATTGGGCAGTTAAGTCACAAATATGGCATAAAAATTGCTGTATTTTTGTTATTCGATAGACATTATATATCTTTACCTCCAAAATTTCAAACCAATTATTTTATGAAGCAAGTAAATTTATTTAAATCATTGTTATTTGTGGGTATGCTTGGTGCATCTGCCGTAAATGGCCAGATGGTCACTCACCCATATGCATACGGGCCTTACACGCTTTCGGGCGCTACAACGCCTACCACATCTAACTGGTACAAAGATTATATCGGGGTTCGCCTTGAGGTTACAGCGCCAACGCCTATTGTGGGTAGTTATCTGTTTACCACTTCAAATGACGGCTCTGGTTTAACTGGCGAGTGGGGTGGTGTGGTTAATACGCCATTAGTTAATGTGCCAATATTTATGCCAAGCCCGGATTCATTCTCGTCAAATGCTGTTCTATTTTCTAGTCCTGAATCCGATTCTATGGTTGGTAAGATAGCAGTGATTTGGCGGGGTCCTCTTACTGCCGCTGCCGTAGATTTTGGTTGTAAAGCTTTACATGCACAGCAGGCTGGTGCTGTTGCGTGCGTTCTTATTAATGAGTATCCAGGTCAGGCGCCGGTGGGTATGGGGGCAAGTATGTCATGTACTACGCCTACTATTACAATTCCTGTATTCATGATAGGTAATTTAGACGGTATCGCAATAAGTGGTCAGTATCGCGCAGGTCAGCATGTTACTATGACTATCACTCCATGGGGTGCTAACTTAGCTAACGACCTTGGTATCATACCTTCTGGTGGTGCTTTTTGGCACGACTTTGCAATGCCTGCTAACCAGATCAATCATTCAGGTAATGATGTAAATCTTAATCAGCTTGATGGTGCGTTTATAGCAAATTTTGGTACCACTACTGCTTCTAACGTGAAGCTTACAGGTAACCTTTCATTTACTCCTACTGGTGGTAGCGCTACTACTATTCATAGAGATTCGGTTGTATTCGGTGCTGCTTCATCGCCTGTTTATTACCACTCTAGCATCTTCTCCGATACTGCACGTGGTGCAAACTATCCGTTCGCTCCTCATGACTCCATTATAGCCATGTATGCTCCTAGCGAGTATTCTATTGGCACACCTCCGGGCACTGGCCGTTACGATCTTACTTATAACGTTTCTATTCCAGATATTGCTGACGATGATCCGGCTGATAATACGCTTACCTATTCATTCTATGCTACTGATAGCTTATACTCTAAAGGCCGCTACGATTTCACTAATAATATGCCTGTTCACGGTACGTCTGAGCAGTTTAATACTGCAGGCCAGGAGTTTGTTTATGGTCCTATGTATTATGTTGGTGCAAAGGCGGGTACTTCAGTTGAAAACATTCAGTACTTTTTAGCACAGGCTGGTACTACACCTCCATCTACAGTATTCCTTAATAACGACCTGGGTGGTAACCTTGTTTTCATCTACAAATGGGTCGATGGTTCTTTTGGTGCAGCTGCAGATAGCCTTATAGAAGATGGCGAATTACAGTTAGTGTCTTCAAGTTTGTATACGTTCGGTGTTAATCCAAACGATACGTCTGACGCATTACTCGAAATAAAGAGAAGTAATGGCTTTGGTGCTGACCCAACGGCTGTTCATAATTATACTGGCGATGCTTCAGGTTTCCCTTCTACAGTATATCTCGATCCTAATAGCTGGTATTATATTGCTGTTGACGTGCCATCTGGTCCAACTACTTTCCTCGGTATCGACGATCAGCTTAATCCTTATCCACGTACTTACGGTCGTGCGCATATGAGCAATTTGATGGATTATAACTCGATCACAAACATCGATACTACATGGAGTACTAACCCAGGTCAGATTAACCCACCTATTCCATCTGGCGAATCAAACATTGTTGTTAACATCGATTCTTTCCAGTTGCACAGAGCTAAGGGTTTAGTTCCTGCCGTGGCTATGTATGTAAATCATAGTGCCGATACAGTACATGTTGGAGTAAAGAATACTTTCAAATCTTCTATTGATATGTCTGTTTATCCTAATCCGGCTACTGAGTATCTGAATGTTTCTGTAAATCTGCAGCAGCCAGCTAAGTCAGTGACTTATGAAGTTATGGACGGTCTTGGTAGGTTTGTAGGTAAAGTAGTACACAATAATGTTCAGAACGAAGTATACACCTTGTCTACTAAGAATCTTGCTCCGGGTAACTACCATATGGTTGTAGTTGCGAACGGACAGGTGCAGGTGAGGCCGTTTACCGTTATTCGATAATATATATAAATACATTGTTCCTGAAAGCCATCTCGTAAGAGGTGGCTTTTTTGTTTTTATATAGTAAATATATTTTCTCATCCTAATATATTAGATAATTAATTATATATTTTAATATATTATATTTCTGTAAGGTAAAATATAACTACTTTTATACAACCACTTATAATAAAAAAATTATTCCGCATAAAGCATCTATTTATACCACATGTACCTTGAAAGCACCCCCATCACGCTAATAGCCCCTGGCCTTCAGGGCTATTTCATTAGTTAAGGAAAAGATGCTGAAGGCATCACATATTTATAGCAAAAGAAGATAATAACCAGTTATCAAAAGGTGAAATTAGGTTCTTAAGCTGAACGATTTGATGGTGTATTCCCCCTTGTGGCGTGGGGGAAAGATGTAGAGAGGACAAGGTATACCTATCGCCCTTGATTAATGATGTTTGCGACAGCCGTAGTCTTATGAATAGCAGAGATGCCAATATTTTGTAAGAATAGAGATGGGTTGATATAATACTAAGGAAGTTGACAACCTATGCCAAGGTCGATGCCTATCACCCTATTATTATTCCCGGGCGCGAAATGGACTGACTGATTGATCTGTATTTTAGTATTTACCTGGAAAGTTACCCCTTGGGTAAATAGTAGGCTGATATATTTAGTCCCTCCCTGCTGATTATCCTGGTAGGCAACATTTGACTCGTTATTAAAAGGAGAGCCTGTTCTGTTATTTGGTGTCAGGTTGTATTGAAAACCAGCGCCAATGTACGGATGTATGCAGCAATGTCCCGGCAGGAAGAAATAGTTTACCGTAACCGGCAATGCTATATTATACGCCTGAAAACTATTTAGATTCTTATTCTCTTTAAAAGGCAATGATACCGGTTTTCGAAACATTGTATAGGTTGCACCACCTTCTAAGCTTACGCGCCCATAGATTGGCTTTCTTGCAAATAGTGAATTACTGATTCCGGGATAAGTTTTAATTTGTTTACTGCCGCCCATTTTAGTTGAGCTGTAGAACAATGCTCTTCCGCTTCGGAATCCAATGGTTGTACTATTTGATCTCTTCGTCTTCTCTTTCGGTTCTTTTATTTGCCGCGCATATAATGGCGATGCCGCTATCGAGGTTGCGAGTAAGAGAGATATTATTTTAAAGGTGTAATGCACTTCTTGCAAAGTAACGTCATATTTCACATTTTATTGTTAAACTTCAAAAAGAATTTTTGTTCCACGTGGAACAATTGGGTTTCCAATCCCAAACATTCTAAATTGTTTAATAGCGTATCATGCCGTATATTTGCACAATGTTTCCTGAATACGATGTAATTGTTGTAGGTGCAGGCCATGCCGGTTGTGAGGCTGCTGCTGCCGCTGCTAATATGGGTTCAAAAGTCTTGCTTATCACTATGAATATGCAAACCATTGCCCAAATGAGCTGTAATCCGGCAATGGGTGGTATTGCCAAAGGGCAGATAGTAAGGGAGATAGACGCACTCGGTGGATACAGTGGAATTGTAAGCGATAAAAGCACAATTCAATTCCGTATGCTCAATAAGTCTAAAGGACCCGGTATGTGGAGTCCACGCTCTCAAAACGATCGTATGTTATTTGCATCTACCTGGCGCGAAATGCTGGAGAACACCCCCAATGTAGATTTTTGGCAGGACATGGTTAAAGGATTAATTGTTTCACGTGGAACAATTAAAGGGGTGATAACTGGGATGGGTCAGGAAATAAGAAGCAAATGCGTCGTTTTAACAAACGGAACCTTCTTAAATGGGGTCATTCATATAGGCGAGAAGCAGTTTGGCGGAGGTAGAATAGGTGAAAAGGGCGCTACAGGCATTACTGAACAGCTTGTAGAGTACGGATTTGAAAGTGCAAGACTGAAAACAGGCACTCCTCCACGTATAGATGGACGCAGTTTGGACTACACAAAAATGGAGATTCAGGAAGGTGACGAAGAAGTGGTGGGCTTTTCATACCTGCCAATACAAAAAGTAAAGCCTAAAGAACAAAGATGCTGCTGGGTAACCTACACCAGCCCGGAAGTCCACGACATATTAAAGACGGGGTTCGAACAATCTCCTATGTATCAGGGTCGCATCAAAGGCAGTGGCCCAAGATATTGCCCCAGCATAGAAGATAAAATCAATCGCTTTGCCGATAGAGACCGTCATCAATTGTTTGTAGAACCGGAAGGGTGGAGTACCGTAGAGATATATGTGAACGGATTTAGCACTTCTTTACCAGAAGAGGTACAATACCAGGCATTAAAGATGGTACCAGGCTTCGGAAATTGCAAATTTTTCCGTCCCGGCTATGCTATCGAGTACGACTATTTCCCCCCAACACAGCTAAAATTCACTCTGGAAACCAAATTGATCAGTAATTTATTCTTTGCTGGACAAATAAATGGGACTACAGGATATGAGGAAGCCGCCTGCCAGGGATTAATGGCCGGAATTAACGCGAGCCGTAATGCAAAAGAACAGGAACCGGTAATATTGCAGCGTAGCGACGCCTACATAGGTGTGCTTATCGACGACCTCATAAATAAAGGAACAGATGAGCCATACCGTATGTTTACCAGCCGTGCCGAATACCGTACACTCCTCAGGCAAGACAACGCAGATGTCAGGCTTACAGGCTTAGGCCATAGTATCGGTCTTGCCTCTGAAGAGCGGTTCGCGCTGATGAATGAGAGAAAGGAGATGGTAGCGGAGGTGAAAAAAGTACTTGCCTCCTTTTCTGTAGAGAAAGAGATGGCTGACAAGCTACTGGAAGAGAATAATTCATCCTCGTTGACTGAACGTATTCGCGCAATAAAGCTATTATTGCGCCCGGGTATAGGGTTAAAGGACATGATAAACGCCGTACCTGCGCTTGGAGAAGCGCTCGGAGCCAATATAGACCCATTAGTGCTGGAACAGGCCGAAATACAAGTTAAATACGACGTTTATATCGAAAAAGAACACGAATTGGTTAAGAAAATGGCTGCGCTTGAAGATTTAAATATCCCTGAGAGTTTTAACTACGACAGGCTCAGCGCCATCTCAACAGAGGCCCGGCAGAAGCTCAGCAAAATAAAACCGCGTACGCTTGGCCAGGCAAGCCGCATAAGCGGGGTAAACCCAAGCGACGTTCAAATACTTATGGTATTTATGGGCCGTTAGTGTCACCCTATAATTTAGGTAAAATTCGCATCATAGTAGATGGAATTAAAAGCAGCCATTCTTCATTACTGTAAATACCAGGAGCGTTGCCACTCAGAGGTGCGCAATAAACTTTATGAGCTGGGTTTCGATTCAGCAGAAGTGGAGGCGCAACTGGCACAACTTATAGAAGCAGGGGTGCTTAATGAAGAGCGCTACGCAAGAGCATTCGCTCGTGGAAGGTTCCGGATGAAACAATGGGGAAGAGAAAAAATAAAACAACAACTCAAGCTTCGCAAGATTTCCGATTACTGTATCAGGAAAGCTATGACCGAGATTGACGACGAAGACTATAACGATACATTGCAAAAAATAGCATCCAAAAAATTGCAGGAGATAAAAGGCGACAGGAGCGAGATCTCTCGCAAATCTAAATTATATAGGTATCTCGTGCAAAAAGGCTACGAGCGCGATATTGTTATGGACCTCGTAAATAGTAGAGTAAAAAAGCATAAAGAATAAATATTTTCTATACCTTTGACCGCATAAACTAACATTTATGGTGCAAAAGGTTACTGAGGGGGTAAACATACAGGTGGAAACTTTTTACCAGCCCGCACAATCTAATCCTTTGAATTCAGAGTATCTGTTTGCTTATCGCATTACAATCGAAAATAAGACCCTTCACCCTATGAGGTTGCTTAGCCGGCACTGGCACATTATAGAAAGCAATGGCTCGCAAAGAGAAGTAGAAGGAGAGGGTGTTGTAGGCCAGCAGCCGGTTATCTTGTCCGGGGATAGCTACCAATATACCTCGGCTGCCAATCTTACCAGCGACATAGGAAAAATGTACGGAACTTATGAAATGGAAAACTTGTTTAATAAAAAGAAACTGACAGTAGCCATTCCTGAATTTAAACTGGTCGCCACGCCCAAGCTCAACTAATGAATTCCCCTGAAGATCTCGAACAAATTGCCATTAAATGGTTTGATGCATTTAATAGCCACGACCTCGAAAAGCTGCTTTCTTTATACCACGACGACGCTCAGCATTATAGTCCCAAGCTGAAGATCCGTCAACCCGAAACGAACGGTTTGGTCAGTGGTAAGCCCGCATTAAGAAGCTGGTGGCAGGATGCGTTTGACAGATTGCCCACACTAAAATATACCACCACAACACTTACCGCAAATGAACAGCGGGTATTTATGGAATACATTCGTTACGTAGCCGATGAACCCGACATGTTGGTTGCAGAGGTGTTAGAAATAAAAGACAGCCTTATAGTAGCATCAAGAGTTTACCACGGGTGATACCGTTTCTTCCCCTGCTTTTTTTATTTCCGCGCATTTTTGTTTTATTAATATATTTAGATCCTTCCACAGCTTTACCTGTTTGGCAACTTTTGTAAGGGTGCCGAGTGATGCAATGTGATGCTCCACTGCCTCAATTATGGGCTCCATAACCTGTCCGGAAAAATATTTCGATGCAGCATTTTTCCGCTCTCTTATTTTCTCTTCGCCCTGTTCGTTCACTAGTGCATGTATTTGCCGGTGAAAGCCTTGAGCATGTTTTTGTGCCTGGTTAAGAATGTTCATGCTCTTTTCATACAGGTCAGTATTCTTTTCCTTCGGCCCCGTCTTTCTTTTTAGCAGCTCTTGATGCAACTGTTCCGTAAAAACGATCAGTTCAGCAAACGAAAAGATCCGGCACAGTTGGGTAACAGCTGCCTGCCGGGTACTGTTGGCAAGTATTTCTTCCAGCTCCTCCTCGTCATTTTCAGACTGCGCATAATCAATAACCCGTTCATCAACTATCACATTGCTTATATCCAGTCTGCTCCTCAGTACCAGTCCTGCCATACTCGTACACCGGCTCAGCGCCACATACACCTGTCCCGGGGCAAACGACTGGCTAAGGTCCACCACAGCCTTTTGCAGGGTAAGTCCCTGGCTTTTGTGTACCGTTATAGCCCATGCCAGCCGCACAGGGTATTGGGTAAAGCTACCCGACTCCTCCTCCTCTATTTCCCCCTTCTGCTGGTTTAGGGTATAGCGCATATTCTTCCAGGTCTCCAGCTCTAGCAGCAATGGGTCCGTATTATCTTCTCCCGCAAAAGTGATCCATATACCCTCAGCATCTATCTTAAGCACCTGTCCTATTTTGCCATTATAATATCGCTTGGGTGTTTGCAGGTCATTTTTTACAAACAAGATCTGTGCTCCTTTCTTCAGTTGCAGCAGTTCTTCAGTAGGTAAATTCTTAACATTGAATTCGTTTTTTATCGTCCCCTTGAAGCCATGCAGTGGCCCGTCCAGTAGTTCCAGCGCTTTTTGGTTTATATCATCCGCTATCCGGTTGTGCGTCGATAGTATGATATATCCGGCCTCTTTTTGTGGCGCTCTGTCGTACTGCAGGTTTAGCGCATCAATGTCTTGTTGCAGTACCTTTCCATTTCTTATCCGGTTCAGGATGTCTATAAATACTTGTTCTTTCTGCCGGTATATCTTTTTCAGTTCAATGTACAAGGGTGGGTACTGCTCCAAAACCTTGGAGTTGAAAAAATAAGGGCTCGCATAATAGTTGCGCAATATCTCCCAGTCGCCCTCCGGTGCAACGGGAGGCAGCTGAAAAAGATCGCCAATAAATATCATCTGTACCCCGCCAAATGGTTGAGCCCAGTTTTTCCGCACATGCCTTAGCACTAGGTCTATAGAGTCCAGCAGGTCACAGCGCACCATGCTCACTTCATCTATAATAAGTAATTCTAGTTTACGCAGCAGTTTCAGTTTGGTTTCCCGCAGGCGCAGGTTTGCCAGCAGCGAATGCTTATCCTGCGTTCCCTCCGCCTGTCTCCCAAAGCCTCCGGCGCTTCCCGGCACAAATGGCCCGAACGGTAATTGCAGAAACGAGTGTATCGTTTCACCACCAGCATTAATGGCAGCCACACCTGTTGGCGCTACAATTGCGCACTGCTTGTTTGTTTGCGTCTTAATGTATTTCAGGAAGGTGGTCTTTCCCGTACCCGCTTTCCCCGTCAGAAAAAGATTTTCATCAGTATCTCTTACAAAAGCAACAGCTTTTTGA
>JABDHF010000070.1 GCA_013285595.1 Bacteroidota bacterium | reverse complement strand
TTAAAGGTAATAGAGCAATATGCCCGTGAGCATAACCTGCAATCTAAGATGCACTTTAAGAAGCCTAAGCGGGAGAAGAAAGAGCGTGCCTCAAAACCTGCTGCCGGCAGTACTATGCAGGTGTCGCTTAACATGTTTAACGACGGGCTGAGTATACCGGAAATTGCCGTGCAGCGCAGCCTTGCAACATCTACAATAGAAACCCACCTGGCAGCCTTTGTAGCTACCGGCGACCTGCCAATAGAAAAGCTGGTGCCAAAAGACAAGCTGGAACAAATAGTAAAGACCATTAAAGTAACCGGCCAGGCCACCGCTTCAAAACCCATCAGGGATATTTTAGGGGAGGACTATAGCTATGGAGAAATACGAATGGGCCTGGAATATTACAGGCGGGAAAATAAGTAGCTGTATATGCCAATATAAGATTTGACAACTTTTGAAAAGTTGTCAAATCTGCATGCCTCATTTAATTAACCACCGCAATAGCCATCCCATCATGCCCCTTAGCACCCGCTATTTGTAAAATGGTAGCGGTTACTTTGGTATTTCTGCTCAAAGCTTCATTGAAACGCTGTACGCCTGTGACCCGGTCGTCTGTGCTGCTTTTGTCTAATATCTTCCCCTCTCTGATCACATTGTCGCAAACGATGATCGTCCCTTTCCTGGAGAGTTGTATAGCATATTCAAAGTATTCGGTGTAGGGTGGCTTGTCGGCATCAATGAATATGAAGTCGAAAGGTGGCCGTTGTTCGTTAATAAGTGCAGGCAATATGTCCAGCCCTTTTCCTATTCTCAAGTCTACTTTATCAGCCACTCCTGCAGTAGTGATATTTCTTTTCGCTACTGCGGCATGATGCTCATCTACCTCTATGGTTACCACTTTACCATCTTCGGGCAATGCCCTGGCTATCCAGATAGTGCTATAGCCGCCCAGTGTGCCCAGCTCCAGCACATTTTTTGCGTTACAGGCTGCTATTAATACTTGCAGCAATTTACCCTGGTTAGCTGATACGCTTATTTGTGGAATGCCCTCATCGTCAAGCGAGGCAATGGTATCGGCCAGGGCTTTGTCTTGGGGGGCAAGCAGTGCGTTTATATAATCGTCGACTTCTGAAAATAGGCTGGTTGTCATGTTGTGTGATTTTGTTTGGTGAATGTAATGCTCCCAAGCTATTCCTGCCCTGTTTCAGGACTGTTAAAGTGATGTGGCGGAAAAGCAGTTATTCGATTCTTTGTCTGAACCAGGATTTTTAGGATTAACGGATTATAGGATTGAATTTCGCATAATTAATATTTATATTGATAATGCTGGTGGCGGGTTTAAGGGCGGTTTTTGGGGAGGAAGCGGGTATGTTTTCCTGTTGCTCTATTGCTCTACTTTGAAATTCTGTACTGGAAATATTTCACGCAGAGGCGCATCCTCCTTCGCTAAAAAGCTACGGCGGACGATGAAGGTGCGGTTTTTCGAAGCATGTTGCTGAGAATGCAGATGCAGCAGGGACAAGGGTTTAAGGGTCATTTCTGGGGAGGAGCGAGGTATATTTTCTTGTTGCTCTATTGCTATGGAATATATAAAGTTTTGGGGGATAGATATTTCACGCCAAGGCAATCCTCCTTCGCTGAAAAAGCTGTGGCGGACGAAGAAGGCGCGGTTTTCCGTAGTATGTTGTACGGAACGTGGATGCAGTAGGGACAAGGGTTTGAGGCTGCTTTTTGGGGAGGAGGTGGGTATTTTTTCTTGTTGCTCTATTGCTATGGGATGTGAACGGTTTTGTGAGAAGGATATTTCACGCAAAGGCGATCCTCCTTCGCTGAAAAAGCTACGACGGGCGAAGAAGGCGCGGTTTTCCGTAGTATGTTGTACGGAACGTGGATGCAGTAGGGACAAGGGTTTGAGGACGGTTTTTGGGGAGGAGGTGGGTATATTTTCCTGTTGCTCTATTGCTCTACTTTGCATGAAGTTCTGTACTGGAAATATTTCACGCAGAGGCGCATCCTCCTTCGCTAAAAAGCTACGGCGGACGATGAAGGCGCGGTTTTTCGAAGCATGTTGCTGAGAATGCAGATGCAGCAGGGATAAGGGTTTAAGGGTCATTTCTGGGGAGGAGCGAGGTATATTTTCTTGTTGCTCTATTGCTCTAATTTGGCAGTGTGGAAAACTGCTCATGATATATGCGAGGTAAAATAGCATAGTTAATTTTATACTCACAAATGTAGTGTGTACGTTTGTGAGGGGAAGCGGATATTATAAGCTTCGGTTCCCTGATTGCCGCCGAGTCCTGGAAATGGGAGACCAACTGGGAAATATCGAATAGGACATAAGAAGTTAACGTTAATATCATTTGAAGTTATGTAGTGCATTGAGTACATTGCCGAAAACCTCTCTTATGTATTCAATAAATCAAGCTCAAGATTTGCATTTGCAAATAGCAACTGAGGCAGTAAATAGGGAAGATAATTTATCTGACAAAGCTGTCGCTACAGATTATATCATAGCTAATCTTCTTAAAGAAATGGCTGATACAGCAAAGGGTCTTTCGGATGAAATTGCTGTTGAAAAATATAAAGTGGCATTTATTGGCACCATTGGATCGGGTAAAACGACAACTATTTGCCACCTTCTTGATTTATATTTTGAAAAGGACAGCGAGAAGATTATTAATAAAAAAATCAGACAAGTTAAAGAGATGTTGACAGTACTGACAGCATCGGGTGGTGGCTCAACTTCTTGTGAGGTCGAATTGCGTCATGGAGAAAATACAACTATTGAAATTGAGCCATATAGCATAGTCGAAACTGAACGAATATTAAAGAGTTTTGCTGAAAATATTATCTCAAAAGCCGGCATAAGCGATGAGCCGGATGTTGACAATGATAAGGCTAGAGAAAATTTACCATTCGAACTTGAACGGGCGATACGGAACTTTATTTCTCTTCAAATTGGAAGTTCTGGCATTATTGAAGATGAGGCTATTTTTCAATTGAGTGGTTCAACTGAGCCGGAAAAAACTAAAAGGGATAAAGATCAAGCAATTATTCTCTACCGAAAGTTCCAAGACGATAACAAAAGTGATGCTGATTTTGTGCAAGAAATAATAAAACTGGCAAAGCTTGATGAGAGGAATATTAGTTCTTTGTCACCTAAACCCGATGACAATAAAACACTTTGGCTTTATGACACATTTAAGGTACTTAATGTTGGTTTATACCCAAATATGGTTTTACCTAAAAGAGTTATTATTACGATCTCATTTGCTCCCCTATTAAGTAATTTCAAATCATTTATTGATACTAAGGGATTAGATAATGGTTCGCCGAGGCAGAACATATCAGATTTAATGGAGGATATTGGAACTCTATGCGTTTTTACAAGTGAATTTAATTCGTCACCGGAAGCTAATATTTCTGAATTTCTAAAACGAGCAACTGCATTTAACAGCAAGAAACACTTTGAAAGACATATGCTGCTTGTATTACCCAGAAAGAATCAAGCCGAAAAGACCCTTAATTCCAATGGTGAACTCATTAATGATTTTGACGAAGGAATAAAAATTAAGGCTAATAAGATTCTTGGAGATTTTAATCAAGGTGGTATTAAGCTTTTCGAGGATCAGATTTATTTTTATAATCCTTTACGGCATTTCGATGATGATAATTTTCCCAAAGCGAACTATCAAGAAGATATAATCGAAGAGAAAAATGCTGTGTTTGCAGTTATTGAGAAAGTAGCCATAAACAAAAAGAGATTGATATCGGAACGCCTAGACCAATTAGAACAAGATTTTACCTTAATTAATAATGGGGTTCTTTCCGAAGAAGACACTCAAAGATTGGCAAGATTAAAGGATCAGTTGAGGGATCATAAAAATCTAAGGTTTCGCGACGAATACTTTAAAGACAAACTAATTCGTGTATATAGAGATAGCCCGAATACAAGACACCATAGAACAAAACACTCTCTTAATGGAAACGACTGGGTTCACCCATACAATAGCAATATTCAGGTTATACTAAATTTAAAGCAGCTATATGCTCAAAAGACAATTGTTGAATTTACTCAAAAAAATAAAATTGAAATTAAATCCGTTATTAATCAACTTCCTTTGCCAGATGGATCAGCCCTTTTTAAACAAGTAAGCAATCAATTATTTGAAATATTTGAATCCAGATATACAAATTTTGTAATTAATACGCTTCAAAAATTTGATGGCATTATTCAGAAAAATCTGAATGATGCTTTTTTTCAATCGTTGGTTGATGAATATGGTCAAGGGCCTGGATATACTGACAGAGTCTGTGATCTTATGGCTGGATGGATTGATAAGAACAAAATTCGACAAGAGTTTGAAGATACAGTTAATAATTCATGGCTGACGACCATTGACTCATTTATTAAAATACTTCAATAAGATGCATTCTCTTTTTGTAGAGACACCACTGGAGTATTTACAGACTCGTTCGGACCATTTAGGTAATTTATACGCATTTTGTCGCGAACGCCAATGGGTTTTGCTAACAAATAAACCGGAGGAACAAGTTAGAATATACTTGCTCGATATACTTACCCGTTATTTTAATCATATTTCATTTAAAGTTGAAGCTGACAGATTAGATGTTTCGTGTTATTTTAAACATCCAAACGATGTTCCAAATTTCACCTACACTTTTAGACCTTTTACAATTTGGGAAGTTAAACGTATATATGGACCAAATTTTTCTGATACATTACATCAAATGACTAGTTACATTGAACAACGTAAGTTAAAATACGGTGCTTTTTTTTATAACTGTCAACAAATGGGGTATTTGGATACGTCAGGAAATACAATTCAAATTACCAGCATCGAGCAATTAATGATTATTTTGAATGAATTTATTGCCGAAATCGCAAAACAAGTAGCCCCTATATATCAATGCTATAAAAAAGCAATAAATTCTACAAAAGAAGATATTTTCAATGACATTGTAGAGTTACTAAATATTCTCAACACGTCTAATTCAAGAATTTTATTTAAGGGCCGGCCGAAATTTCATATTCTGGTGAATGGGGAAGAACGTGTTTTGGTTGACCCCGAATTTGAGTGTGAAAAGAACTGTATAATAAAGTATACTACTCCCGATAATTTAGAATTTTATCCGGGGTACATAGAAAAATTAATTGCAGTCACCTAAAGTTGTCATTTTTACAAACTTCTAATCCCAAAATAAAAATGGCTCAATGAACACCATTGAGCCATTGAGTAATTAAGCTATTGAGCCATTATACAGAGAACTTGATACCCTGTGCCAGTGGCAGTTGATCGCTCCAGTTGATGGTGTTGGTCTGGCGGCGCATGTATGCTTTCCAGCTGTCTGATCCGCTTTCACGGCCACCGCCGGTTTCTTTCTCGCCGCCAAACGCGCCGCCTATTTCTGCGCCGCTGGTACCTATGTTCACATTGGCTATGCCGCAGTCGCTGCCTATTGCGGACAGGTATTGCTCGGCCTCGCGCATGTTCAGCGTCATGATGGCTGACGACAGGCCTTGCGGCACACCGTTCTGCATATTTATAGCCTCGGTCAGTTCGTTATACTTCATTATGTACAGGATAGGTGCAAAGGTCTCGTGCTGCACAATAGGCCATTCGTTGTTTACCTCAAATATGCATGGCTTTACATAGCAGCCACTTTCGTAGCCCTTGCCGGTAAGCACCCCGCCGGCTACTATTTCTTTGCCCCCGGCTTTCTTTACTTCCTTTATAGCATTGGCATAGGCCGATACTGCTTCCTGGTCTATCAGTGGGCCTACGTGGCTCTTCTGATCCAGCGGATCGCCTATTGCCAGTTGCTTATAAGCAGCTACCAGCTTCTTTTTAAAGGCATCATATACCGCTTCGTGTATGATGAGGCGGCGGGTAGTGGTGCAGCGCTGGCCAGCTGTGCCCACCGCGCCGAATATGGCTGCGCGCAGGGCAATGTTAAGGTCGGCATGCTCAGATACTATGATGGCATTATTGCCACCCAGCTCCAGCAGCGCCCTGCCCAGGCGATTTGCCACTGCCGAGCCCACGGCCTTGCCCATGCGGGTAGATCCTGTGGCCGATACCAGCGGTATTCGACTGTCGTTGCTCATCCATTCGCCGGTTTCGCGGTTGCCTATTACCAGGCCGCAAACACCTTCCGGCACTTCATTGGCCTTAAATACTTCGGCTATAATGTTCTGGCAGGCAATGGCGGATATAGGCGCTTTCTCAGATGGCTTCCATACACAGGTATTACCACATATAAAGGCTATCATACTGTTCCAGCTCCATACTGCCACCGGGAAGTTAAACGCGCTGATTACACCTACTACGCCCAGTGGGTGCCACTGCTCATACATGCGGTGCTTAGGGCGCTCGCTATGCATGGTAAGGCCATATAGCTGGCGGCTCATGCCTACTGCAAGATCGCATATGTCTATCATTTCCTGCACTTCGCCATAGCCTTCCTGCAGGCTCTTGCCCATTTCGTAAGATACCAGCATGCCCAGCGGCTCCTTATACTTGCGGAGCGCTTCGCCTATCTGCCTCACTACTTCGCCACGCTTTGGCGCCGGCCACATACGCCATTCGGCGAATGCAGTTTGTGCATCGTCAATTACTTTATCATAAGTTTTGCGGTCAACTGCATTAACCGATGCTATGCGGTTGCCATCTACAGGAGAGATGGAGTCGATCTTTTCGCCACCCACCTTTATCCATTTGGTGCCGGTAGAAGCGCCTTCATTTATCTTTTTAATACCGAGTTTGTCCAGTACTTTATCCATTTTCATAAAATCGAATTTTTACATTTAAGAAAAGCAAAGCTAACAGATAGCAGGGAAGTTTTTACTACAGTGGAATAGATAACAGTTATACCTTTTTATGGAACAGCACGTTTTTAGACTGTTCTTTTTCGTGCTCATACTCTTTTTGCTGCTCAGGGCTCAGCTGCATATCTTTCTGGTAAAACTCAAATGCCTTGCGGAATATCTTCTTAAAGGCCTGCTGCTGTACCATTACCGTATCCTGCCCATTGTTGATCACTGCATACAGGCGGTCAGCATCGTAGTCGTCCGGTACATCCGGGTCCGACTGGGTCACGTTCTTACTGCGCTTGTTAAGGCCCATCCAGTATATATCAGCATGCTGGTGCTGCCCGTGCAGGCCCACGATATCTATGGTAGACTGCTTTGGCGCTTTGCTTATGGCAGAGTCCATGCCAGCTACACCATTCAGATAGCCCTCGCAATTTACATTGGTGAAGTATTTTATATAAATATGCGCCTTGCGCTGGTTAATGCTATCCAGGTGGTTCATTATTTCAGGGTCAGCCTTTACGTTGATCGTGCCATTGTCGTTATTCACTACAAAAGAGTTTATTGGCTTGTCAGCATACTGCACCGAGATGGTTTTTATCTCTTCTGCAGGCATACTAAATACAGTCCTGTCGCGCCAGTCTTTGATATTAGTAGTGAAGCGGGGCGTAAGGTAGCCATCGAACCCCTGCACCTGCACTACGTATGGGGTGTGGGCGCCGTCCATAAGCATGTTGGTGCCTGTGTTGTTAACAGCTGTACCGCCTACGTAGAATACCCTCATCTTTTTGCCGTCCCTGCCATATATCTCTGTCTTAATACCATCGGTCGACATACTTTTTATTACGTTGTCAAAGGCATTTTTGGTAACGGGGTATAGTGCCGTCTGCTGTGCCAGTGTACCCATCAGCAGGTTCAGCATACTTGGCAGCGCCCTATATTTCTTATTCACCATCCATGCCGAATCTGTGCGCTCTACCAATACGGCGTCTCCGTCGTTGGTCACAATATATATCTTGCCAATGGCGCCGGTGTCTTTTATAGTGAAGCCAGCCTCGTCAGCGCTATACGGGCTATCGGTTTTTTTAAGCAGAAAGAAGTAGATGCCGAAACCGAGCACGGCGAGGATAACTAGGTATAGTAGTGTTTTACGCATTTTCGGATGAGGTTTTGGGTGTAGCTTGTTTTACTTCATACCTGCGCTTCCTGGCAAAAAAGTAAATTGAAGCAAACACTAGTACCAATGCAATAGGGATACCCACATTTACTACCTGCCAGGTGGTTTTCTCATCGTGGGCGCGGCCATTATCCAGCAGCCTCAGCTTCACTTCTTTCGAGCGTGCTTCCAGTACGGTTGATGCGTCGGTAAGATACTCCAGGCAGTTAAGCAGGAAATTGCGGTTGGCAAAGAACTCACCGGTGTACTGGTAGTAGCCTACAGGCAGTACGCCATCTTTTGCAGTATAGCCATTGCTGAATATCTCGCCGGCGGATATGACGATCATCTTATTCGGTGTATCGCATACAGGCTTAAAAGGTTCTTTAAGCGAATCGAGCAGGCGTAAGTATTCAGGCGCCAAAAGGTTTTGGTATACCGAGTGGAACCTGCCTTCAAGCAGCACGGCAACTGGCTTGTAAGGCTTGTTGAACATCTCATTTTTTAATGGATAGTTCATCATACTCAGGCTTACCCGTACCGGTGCGGTGGCTGTGCGGCTATACTTAGATGACTGCAGCAACACTGTCTTTTCAATGCCGCCACCTTTTAACGTATCTATGCTGTTGGTAAACCCGCTCATTACAAAATCCATGTTCTGCACTATTGGGTGCTCTGCCGTAGGATTTAGTTTCGGGAAGTAAACCCATGGCAGCAGCTCTGGTGCGCCTCCGTTGCTTGTTCTTGGTAGCGGGATGTTTTGCATATCCTCAATAAGGTCATTGTTCACACGTACACCGTATTTGAAGAGGATATCATCAAGATTCAGGCCATACTCCATGGCTATGAATTGCGGGGAATTAACCAAGCTGTCAAGCGAAGCGTTAAGGGTATTGATGTTCCATAACAAGCGGCCGCCGCGCATTACGTACTGATCTATCTTTAGTTTATCAGGGCCGGTAAAAGGTATGGTAGGCTGAATGATAAGGGCTGCATCGTAAGCGCCGGAGATAGCCAGGGTATGCGAGAGGTCTACAGTGTCTACATCATAGTACTTGGGAAGGGTAGTGAGCAGGTCTATTGTTTTGATGCCCAATGCTTCGCCATTACCTATGATGTAGGCGAGCCTTGCTTTAGTGGGCCTGTTGAGCTGGTTAATGGCGCTGGCAAATTTGTATTCCAGTGCGGCCTCGGCGTAACTGATTTTCTCGGCCTGAGATTTGCCTGGCGGGTTTTCCAGCAGCATGATGGCTGCTTCTTTACCATTATAATGAACCAGTGCATAAGGCACGAACACCTTCATAGAGTAGCCCTCTTCATCCTGGTCCTTCAATTGCAGCAGCCTTATACCTTTAGCATCCAGGTCGTGGGCTATTTGCTTTTTTTCCTTTTCGGTTTTTCCCTCCAGTGGATCTATAAAGCGAAAGATGATCTTATTGCCGGCAACATCTTTGAATGAGCGCAACTGTTCTCTCACGGCTTCCTGCAGACGCTGAAGCTCTGCTGGAAATTTGCCTTTCAGGTATACATCTATTACCGCTACCTCCGGCATATTGCGCAATAGCTTTACTGTGGCCGGAGATAGTGTGAACCTTTTTTCATGTGTGAGATCAAGACCTGTATGGAAATAGGACGCCAGCACATTTACACAGATCAGTATGGCCGCCATGATGATGATGCGGAGCCTGGCCTGTGTTTGCCTTTGGTTTTTATTTGGTGTTTTTGTAGCCATAAGCCAAATGCTTACCCGCGCTCCATGCCTCTTGTACGATTGCTGAGGGAAAAGCGGGTAAGGGATATAAATAAGATGATTATTGACAAAAAGTAAACAACATCGCGGGAGTCGATCAGGCCCCTGCTTATGGAGTTGTAATGAAACTCCATACCTATCATGCTCAGGTAGTAATCTATGCCTTCTGAGAACTTAGGCAGCTTGCTTAGCTGCTCAAAGCCGGTGTATAACAGGTAGCAGGCAAGCAAAGCAATAAGAAAGCCCACCACCTGGTTGGCTGTAAGCGAAGAACAGAAAACACCTACCGCTGCAAAAGTAGCCGCCAAGAAAAATAAACCGATGTAAGAGCCTATAATAGCGCCGGAATCAAGGCTAATGTCTGGTAACGAGAGGTTGCTGATGGTGTATACATAAACAAGTGTAGGCAGCAGCGCAAAAATGATAAGGGCGATGGTAGCAAGGTACTTGCCCATGATGATATCCAGGTCGGTCAGCGGCTTGGTGGAAAGCCACTCTATGGTACCGGTACGAAACTCATCGGCAAGGGACCGCATGGTAACTGCGGGAACAAGTAATAACAGCAACCATGGGGCGATCTCGAAAAAACGGTCCATACTGGCATAGCCATAGTTGAGTATACTATATTCGGGAATGATCCATAAAAAAAGGCCGCATGCTACCAAAAATACAAGGAGCGCCACATAACCCACTATGGAACTAAAAAAAGAATTTATTTCTTTTATAAAAATACTTCGCATTAACTATCTGGGGTTCAAAGGGAGCAAATATAATAAATTGGGTGCGCTTTCTCCATTTTACCAAAATCGTAAAAGTTAAAATTTGACCATGGTTTTAGGATTGATGGATTTTCGTGAATATAAACCAATTGCAAGGCAAGATATCTGGCTAAGGATTGTCGTAAAACAGATTGCCTTGTACTGGCCTTGCAGGTGAAGAATAAGGGTGTTCAGTGCTTTTACCTATTTCCATGATATGCAATACCTCCCAACCATGTACTTTAAGATAGTCAGAAACCAGGGAGCGGTGACAGCGCCACCATACTGCTTCGGAGCACATATATACCAAACGCTCTTTTAACGCAATTTGCTCCAGTTGTTCAATGGCGGCTTTAAATTCCGCCGTCTCCATATAATCGGCATAGCCCATAAATGCTTTGTTGTGCCAGGCTGTATTTACAGAATCGGGCCGTGGCTTGCGGCGGCCGCCAAGGCCGGGCATGTGGACATATTTGATGCCCGCTGCCTGCAAAGACCTGCTTAATGCGTCTTGGTTAAACTGAGGATGCCTGTTTGAACCCGGCATACTGCGTATGTCGGCCAGTATTTTTATGTCAAAAGACTGCAACATAGCTATAAAATGCGCTATGGGGTGTGTGGAATGGCCTATGGTATAAATTTGCAAAGGATATTATTACTTTGGGCAAATAAAGTTATGAACATTCTTTTTGTATGCAGCATGAACCAATGGCGCAGCCCGACTGCGGAGGCTATTTTTAAAAATGGCAGCATACATAGTGTTAGATCGGCAGGTACATCGGGTAGCGCCCGGATAAAGGTTAGCCAGCCGCTTATTGACTGGGCAGATATGATATTTGTTATGGAAAAGCAGCACAAACAAATATTAAAAGAAAGGTTCCATACAGATAAGCAGATCATATTGCTTGATATCCCGGACGAATACTGGTTTATGGATCCTGAATTGATAGAAATGCTTAAAACATCTGTAGCGCCTTACCTGGAGTGAGGTTACAAAAAGAATACAGATATTGCTATAGCCACACTTACCAAAGCGGCGATCAGCACTGCGCCGGCAGCTATATCTTTAATGACCTTTATTTCGGGATGCCATTTGTTGTCGCACCATAGGTTGCACAGTTTTTCAATACAGGTATTCATAGCTTCCGTTATCCATACCAGACCTATGGCTAACACGATTGCCGCCCATTGCATAGAACTAATGTGCCTGACAATGCCTGCTACAATGGCAACGATAGTGGCTAATGCATGGATCTTTGCGTTTGGCTCCTGTTTAAATAACTGAGAAAGCCCGCTAAAGGCATGTGAAAAGCTATTTTTGCGTGAGTTTACGCTCATTGTCTTGTCTGGTTCCATAAAAATGATAAACTAGGCGATAAAAATAGCCATCGTCACTTTAAAGAATAGAACTGGTGTGGTTAATTGCTGTTAATTATTAAACAGCCGTGCAATAAAGAATGCCGCAGTTGCTGCTACCGAACCAATGATCATTACCCGCAACGCGCCTCCCCATGGGTTTTGCCCGGTAAATTTTGCTTTAAAGAAACCGAATATAAACAGGCATAGAACCGTAATAGCAGCAGACCATTTAAGTGCTTCCGTGGCAACAGGAGTAAAGAAGTAAGGAGACAGGGGAACAAGGCCACCAACAATGTAGGACAGCCCGATATTCATAGCGCTTTTACGCGCCCTTGTAGCATCAGGCTTTTCAAGGCCCAGTTCGTAGCGCATCATAAAGTCTACCCACTTTGCCTTGTCTTTCGCCATTTCTTCTACCACCTGCCGTTGCGTTTCCTCGGTCATGCCCATATCGGCAAAGATCCCCCGAACTTCTTCTTTTTCCTTTTCAGGCAGGTTATCTACCTCCCATTCTTCGCGCTTCTGTTCTGCATTGTAATGGTCTATTTCTGTTTTTCCCGCAAGGTATCCACCTAGTCCCATAGCTATGGAGCCGGCAACGATCTCCGCAAGGCCCGCAGTAACTATGGTAGCCGTATGAATATCATGTACGCCACTAAGGCCTGCAGCAAGTGCAAAAGGTACAGTAAGCCCATCGCTCATACCTATCACAATATCTGTAACGAGCGCTGAGCTGTGGAAATGGTGTTCGGTATGGGTGTTTTCTTTCATTGACGGCGAAAATAGATAAAAGTAAATTCCTCCGATACAGCGTTGCTATCGTTGACTAATGCACTTCGTGCATCAACTTCCGTATCAACGGAGAAGCCACAATTAAAACAATGCCAAGGACTAACGCGTACATTGAAAGCCCTTTATAACCTTCGGTATAGGCCATCAGTTTATCGTGTAGGGTGGCGTTAGGTGCGGTTATGGACATGTCGGCACCAAAGATGCCTGCAAAATACTGGCCGTAGGCGCTGGCAAGGAATAATAACCCCATCATAACCCCATGCAAACGTTTTGGCGAAAGCTTTGTCATTATAGACATACTGATAGGGGATAGGCATAATTCGCCTAAGGTTATTACCAGGTATGCGAATGTAAATAGGTTCAAAGAAGTCATTCCTGCCGCATTAGCAAAGAAACGGGTATAGTAAAATATATAGAATGCGAGACACACGAACAGAAACCCCAACCCGAACTTTACTACGGTATTGGGTTCTAATTTGCGCTTGCTGAGCCACAACCATAGCAAACCCACAAAAGGGCTGAATAATATGACAAAAAGAGAGTTGGATGAGTTGTTAATGGCATTTGGGTCTACCGTCAATCCCAGTACATTATGATTAAGGTGGTATCGAGCAAAGAGGCTTAACGATCCTCCTGCCTGTTCAAAGAACGCCCAGAAAAAGATGGAGAAGATAATAAACACTAGGGCTACTACTATCTTTTGCTGCAAAGCGCTGAAGTACCGGAACACGCCATAGAATACACATGCGATGCAAAGTATGTCAATGCAAACTTTAATGGCGAAAGCCAATGCGATGGTGGAATTAATATTGACAAATAAAGTAATGGCAGTAAGCGCTATTACGAGCACTGAGTAAAGTGCACCGCCGGATCGTTTTTTTTCATTAAGATCGCCACACTTGAATATCTCATAAATAATATAGAGCAGGGCAAGAGGGCCGATAGTGTACATGAATTTATCGGTATAGTCTGACTTCTGCACCAGTAAAAGGATGAGCGGTATTACCAGCAGGGAGCCTGCATATACCATTATATCGTACATCCTGATCTTGCTGCTGGTCATTTTTGTGGCAAGCGGTGAAAGGCCTATAGGGCCTAGTGTCCTTTTAGTGAAAATGAAAATGCTCAAGCCTAACGACATGCCAATACCCGCCAAGGAAAAAGCGATATTCCAGGAATAGGCATCGGCAACATAGATGCATAATGCACCACCTATGAGCGCACCGATATTGATGCCGGAATAAAATAAACCAAAGCCGGCATCCTGCCGGGGGTCGCCAGCCCTATATAGCTGGCCCACCATAGTAGAAATATTGGGTTTGAAAAAGCCAGTGCCTACTATGGTAATGCTTATGCCTATGTAAAACAGGTCGTGAGGAGAAAATGCGAGTGTAAAGCTGCCACACACCATAAGTATACCACCCCAGAAGATAGACTTTCTAAACCCCAGTATTTTATCAGCGAACAAACCTCCTATAAATGCCAGTGCGTATACGAACGCCTGTGTGGCGCCATATTGCAGGTTGGCATCATGGTCATTCAGCTTTAACTTTTCCACCATGAAGATGGCCAACATACCGCGCATACCATAAAATGCAAAACGCTCCCACATCTCTGACAAAAACAAGAACCAAAGCTGCTTAGGGTACTTGCCTTTAAAATCCTGTATCTCGTCCAGTGTCAGTTCTGTTCTTGGGGGTGTTGATGTCATTGTATCTTTAATTGAGTGTACCAAAATAAACTTTATTTTTTAATCACCCTTTTATTCACCTAATAAAAAAAGGTGGGGACATTCCCCACCTTAATACAAAAACGGCAATTAACTATCGTACACCATTCATCATTTTTTTGAGTTGGCCCGATATCATAAGCAAGATAAGTGAAGCAGCGCCAGACAGCACCACGAATACCATAAAGAACTCAAAAAGGTTATGAATAGTGAACCCGGCAAAGTGTGGGTTTTCAATGCTAATCTTGGCAGAGTTTAAGAAACTTAATTGTTCAGGACTAGGTGCTATTCTTTTATCAAGTACTGCCTGTAAGTCTATGCCGTGGCCAGATGCTGCTACAAATTTGTCTGTAGTATTTGGGATAAGCGCACCAAGAGTTCCCGCCAGTGCATAGCCGGCAGCATTGGAAAGGAAAAATACACCGAAAAGCAGTGACGAAAAACGTTGCGGAGATAGTTTTGAAACGAGGGAAAGACCTATAGGAGACAAACATAGTTCACCTAATG
>JABDHF010000069.1 GCA_013285595.1 Bacteroidota bacterium | reverse complement strand
AGTCGCTGGTGGGTGAGAATGGCCGCAGAGTAGTACAGAAGAGCACAGGGAATGTATGGGTGCCTATTGAAGGTTCTGAGGTAGACCCACAAAATGGGAAAGACATTGTAACCACTATAGATATTAATGTGCAGGATGTGGCAGAGCATGCGCTAATGAGCATATTGGAAAAATATCAATGCTTGTATGGTACCTGTATAGTAATGGAGGTAAAAACGGGTAAGATCAAAACACTCGTAAACCTCGGCAGGCAAACAGACGGCAGCTATTGGGAGGATTACAACTATGCAATGAACCCTACGGAACCAGGATCTACATTTAAGCTGGTAACACTGTTATCTATATTAAACGACAAGTTTACCAATGTAGATAATATCATAGATGCAGAAGGCGGTGCTATACGGTTTGGCAATAGGGTGATGAAGGATTCTCACCTTGGGCTGCATGCTATGCCTATATGGAAAGCGTATGCAGAATCGAGCAACGCCGCATTTGCAAAGCTGGCTTATACTTATTACAAGGACAATCCTTCGCGCTATGTAAACCATCTGAAAGCGCTGCATTTGGATAAACCTACAGGCCTTGACTTGCTTGGCGAACGTAAAACGCACGTGATCAGCCCCGGCACTAGTGAATGGAGCAATACTACACTGCCATGGATGGCTACAGGCTATAGCGTATTGATAACTCCGCTGCACACTTGCATGTTATACAATTCCATTGCTAATGGTGGAAAAATGATGAAGCCCTACTTAGTTAGCTCTATAAAAGAGTACGGCAAAGAAGTACAAACATTTGAGCCTACGGAAATAGAGCAGGTAGGCGACTCCAGCGTAGTAGCGCAGGTACAGAAATGTATGCGTGCCGTGGTAACTGAAGGTACTGCGAAAGGCATCGAGTCGCCTTATTACACAATGGCGGGTAAAACGGGAACCGCACAGGTAGCAGATAAAGGCAGCAGGTATACAGATGGTGTTTACCAGGGATCATTTGTAGGCTTTTTGCCCGCAGATCAGCCTAAATACACTATATGCGTGGTTATACGTACCAAACCGCACTCTGCAGCCTATTACGGAGGCGCAATAGCCGCTCCCGTGTTCAGGATGGTCGCCGACAAAATATTCTCGGAGAATATGGGCGCATGGGGTGGCCCGCTGGACAGCCTTGCTAAAAATAATACGGGTGCAATACCTGCCAGGGCCGCTACTGCGCGCAGTTACCAGGTATTGCTCAATGCCATACAAAAGCATACAGTAATCCCGGGTGACTTTATGAATGTGATGATGCAGATATCTGCCGACTCTAATAAGCACATTGCCGTACAGCCAAAGAAAATGTACCGGAATATGGTGCCTGACGTAACCGGAATGGGGCTAAAGGATGCCCTATACATGCTGGAGAATAGTGGGCTGCAGGTAGAGGTTGTAGGGAAAGGAAAAGTACACGGACAATCAGTGCCCCCGGGATCTAAAGTAATTAAAGGACAAAATATAACACTGCAATTAAGCTAATGCCTATTCTGCGCGACATATTGATAAACATAACGCCTGTTAGCAAACAAGGTGATATAGACACTGTGGTCAGCAGCTTGTGCATTGATTCGCGCAAAGTGACTGAAGGGAGTGCGTTTATTGCAGTAAAAGGTACAATATCTGATGGCCACGACTTTATAGATAAGGCGACGGAACTGGGATCTCATGTCATCATCTGTGAAACGTTACCTGCAACTCAGATAAATAATGTAGTCTATATACAAGTAAAAGACAGCGCGGCGGCGGTAGGGTTGGTAGCTGATGCGTTTTATGATTTTCCATCAAAGGAGCTGAAAGTCGTGGGTGTTACTGGGACCAATGGCAAAACAACCACGGCTACACTTCTTTACAAATTATTCGAAGGATTAGGGCATAAATGTGGGTTGTTATCTACAGTTCAGAATTATATACATGACAAAGTAGAAGAAGCTACGCATACTACCCCCGACGCCATTTCAATACATGCCTTACTGAGAAAAATGGTAGATGCAGGCTGCGACCATGCTTTTATGGAGGTAAGCTCACATGCCATACACCAGGAGCGAATTGCGGGCATACGTTTCGTGGGAGGGGTGTTTACAAATATTACCCACGATCATCTTGATTATCATAAAACATTTGATGAATACATAAGGGTTAAAAAGAGCTTCTTCGACAACCTGCCTGAAGATGCATTTGCGCTCACAAATGCAGACGACAAAAGAGGAATGGTGATGCTGCAAAATACAAAGGCTGAAAAACAGACTTATAGCCTTCGTGTACCTGCCACTATAAAGGGCAAGGTATTAGAAAATAACCTTACCGGGCTGGTAATGGTTGTCGATGGAACGGAAGCCCACTTCAGAATGATAGGCACTTTTAACGCTTATAACCTGCTTGCTGTGTACGGAGCTGCAAAATCACTCGGTGCCGACAAAATGAATGTGCTGGCTACGCTTAGCGGATTATATGGAGCAGCTGGCAGATTTGAAACGTATATGTCGCCCAACGATAAAGTTTTAGGGATCATTGACTATGCACATACACCTGATGCATTAATCAATGTATTAGCAACAATTAATCAATTACGTGTACATGGTCAACAACTAATAACGGTTGTAGGCTGCGGCGGAGACCGCGATAAAACAAAACGCCCCATTATGGCCCAGGCAGCCAGTGAGCATAGCGATAAGGCTATACTTACAGCTGACAACCCAAGGAGCGAAGACCCTGAAGAAATATTGAATGAAATGGAAGCAGGCCTTACTGCTCCCCAAAAAAGAAAAAGCCTAAGAATAACAGACAGGAAAGAAGCGATAAAAGTGGCCTGCACCATTGCCCAGCCGGGAGACATAATACTAGTAGCTGGCAAGGGACACGAAACTTACCAGGAAATAAAAGGAGTAAAACACCATTTTGACGATCGCGAAGTATTAACGGAGGCTTTTGAAACATTAAATAAATAAGGGTAAATGCTGTACTACCTGTTTACATATCTGCGCGACACGTTCCACATGACTGGGGCTGGGGTGTTTAACTACATCACCTTCCGGGTAGCTATGGCAATTATCCTTTCGCTGCTGATATCGCTGGTGTTTGGCAAGAGGCTGATCAACTTTTTGCAGCGTAAACAGATAGGAGAAACGGTGCGCGACCTGGGTTTGCAAGGTGAAGCTCAAAAGAAGGGCACACCTACCATGGGCGGTTTGATCATTATAGGCGCCATTCTTATACCTACGTTGCTTTTCGCAAGAGTATTGAATGTATATATAGTGCTCATGCTGGTATCTACGGTGTGGTTGGGTGCGGTAGGGTTTATTGATGATTACATTAAGGTGTTTAAGAAAAATAAAGAAGGGCTTGCAGGACGATTTAAGGTGATGGGCCAGGTAGGGCTTGGAATAATTGTGGGGCTAACCATGTACTATAATAACCATGTAGTGATAAGCCGCGAGGTAACAGGCGATCATAGCGGTGCTTTTAATGCAGCTGAAAAGCTGGAGTCTGGAAAGTTTGTACGTAAAGATGAAAATGGTAAGGAACATACCTATGTAAATGTTAGAACAGCGACTACTACCATTCCGTTTGTAAAAACGCATGAATTCAGGTATGAGAAGATCGCTGCCATATTTGGTGAGAAGTATGTAGATATCACTACGCCTATCCTCTATATCCTGTTTGTGATATTCCTGATAACGGCGGTATCTAATGGCGCTAATATTACTGATGGTATTGATGGGCTTGCAACAGGGGTATCTGCAATCATTGGGATATGCCTTGGTGTATTTGCGTATGTTTCCGGTAACTACCTTTTTGCCGGCTACCTGAATATCATGGACATCCCGAATCTGGGTGAGTTGTCCATATTTATAGGGGCTTTTGTGGGTGCTTGCGTTGGGTTCCTTTGGTATAACGCGTATCCGGCACAGGTATTTATGGGCGATACCGGCAGCCTGGCGCTTGGCGGCATCATTGCATCGCTTGCTATAATAGTGCGTAAGGAATTGCTGATACCCATTATCTGCGGAATATTCTTTGTAGAGCTGGTATCTGTGATGCTGCAGGTGTGGTACTTCAAGCGTACGAAGAAAAAATATGGTGAAGGCAGGAGGATATTCCTGATGGCGCCACTGCATCATCATTACCAGAAAAAAGGCTACCACGAAGCTAAAATAGTTACCCGTTTCTGGATAATAGGAATAGTACTGGCAATAATGAGTATAGTAACATTAAAACTGCAATAGTGGATAAGGGTAAACAACGCTTGGTGATACTTGGAGCTGCAGAAAGTGGTGTTGGCGCGGCATTGCTAGGGAAGCAAAAAGGTTGGGAGGTGTTTGTAAGTGATGGGGGGGCTATAAAAGAAAATTTTAAAGATGTGTTGTCGCAGAATGGTATTGCGTTTGAAGAAGGTGGCCATACTGTTGATGAAATACTGAATGCAGCGTGTGTAGTTAAGAGCCCGGGCATAAGCGATAAGACGGCTATAATGAAGCAGGTAAGGGCCGCAAGAATTGAAGTATGCAGTGAGATAGAATTTGGGTTCAGGTATAAAGGAGATAGTAAGATAATAGCGATAACCGGAAGCAATGGTAAGAGCACAACGACGAAACTGACCTATCATATTTTAAAGCAGGCTGATTACAATGTGGCGATGGTGGGCAATATAGGGTACAGTTTTGCAAGGCAGATAGCAGAGCAACCGTGCGAGTGGTATGTGATGGAAGTAAGCAGTTTTCAGCTCGACGATATTCACCAGTTCAGGCCAGATGTGGCGGTGCTCCTGAATATTACGCCAGACCATCTGGACAGGTATGATTACAAGTTTGAAAATTATGTAGCATCAAAATTCAGGATAACGGAAAACCAGACTGCAGCAGACTATTTCGTTCTAAATAAAGATGACAAGGCAATACAACAATACTTAACAACCCATACCACTCACGCTAATAAAATATACTTCACAATGGACGAGAATAATAGAGATAAGGAAGGCGGGCATATAAGCGATAGTCGTTTATTTATACAGTATGACGGGGACACCATGGATATGTCTATCCACGATCTCGCAATTAAAGGAAAGCATAATCAATATAACAGTATGGCAGCGGGAATATCTGCACGGTTAGCGGGCATAAGAAAGGAGAAGATACGCGAGAGTTTTTCAGGGTTTGAAGGCCTGGAGCATAGGTTGGAATACGTAGCTACGGTGCGTGGTGTGGAGTTTATTAATGACAGTAAAGCAACGAATGTAAATTCAGTGTGGTTCGCATTAGAGAGCATGACAAAACCTGTGATACTTATTATGGGCGGACAGGATAAAGGCAACGACTATACCGAAATACTGGAGCTGGTAAAAGAAAAGGTTAAAGCAATAGTGTGTATGGGTATTGACAATACGCCTATTCATGATTTTTTTGACAAGGTTACCGATACCATAATAGATACAAAAAATGCGACGGATGCGGTGAATGCTGCGTATGCACTGGCCGAGAATGGCGATGTAGTATTACTAGCCCCGGCGTGTGCAAGCTTTGATGTGTTTAAGAATTATGAAGACCGCGGACAGCAGTTTAAACAAGCAGTACGCAATTTATAAGAAGATAAATTTTTAGTTGTATGGCAGACCATATGAAACAATTGCTGACAAAAACAAAAGGCGACAAAGTGATTTGGGGTGTGGTCATCGTGCTTTCATTTATCAGCTTGTTGGCCGTGTATAGCTCCACGGGTTCGTTGGCATACCGTATGGAAAAGAATTCAAGCTACTACCTGGTAAAGCAGGTAATGGTACTGGGCTTAGGCTTGCTGATCACTTACTGGGTACATAAAATAAACTATTCAAAATTTGCAAGAGTAGCGGTGGTACTATACTTGCTGAGCTTACCATTGTTGTTGTATACACTATTGTTCGGCACAAGTTTAAATGAGGGTTCAAGGTGGATAAAGCTACCCGTGATCAATCTTACTTTCCAGACATCGGACCTTGCCAAACTTGCCTTGTTTATGTTTTTGGCAAGAGTATTGAGCATGAAACAAGCTGATATTAAAGATCTAAAGAAGGGCTTTATACCGGTGTTACTGCCTATGCTGTTTACCTGTGCACTGATAGCTCCGGCAAACCTGTCCACAGCATTAATGCTCGGCGCTACATGCAGTATATTGTTCTTCATTGGCAGAGTACAGGTAAAGCACTTGTTGCTGCTGGGTGTGGTGGGTATTATTGGCGTCTCTGTCTTATTTACTGTGTCTAAACTCACCGGCCTTGGACGCGCGAAAACGTGGGAGCAGCGCATCACAGATTTTGCAGGAGGTAAGAAAAAAGAAGGCAAACCAGAAGACGTGTACCAGGTGCAACAGGCGAAGATAGCCATTGCAAATGGTGGCCTCACAGGCCGTGGGCCAGGGCAAAGCCTGCAAAAGAACTTTTTACCACACCCTTATTCTGACTTTATTTTTTCTATCATAATTGAAGAGTACGGCTTGATAGGCGGTGCTATAGTAATGATGCTTTACCTGCTTTTCTTATGGCGCAGCATCTTGATCTTTAAGCGTTGCCCGTTTGCATTTGGTGCATTTCTGGCTGTGGGGCTAAGCATAACGCTGGTGTTCCAGGCTATGCTGAACATGGCTGTGAATGTGCACCTGGTGCCGGTTACGGGCCTTACGTTGCCTATGATCAGCATGGGCGGTTCATCTATATGGTTTACCAGTATTGCCATAGGTATAGTACTCAGTGTAAGCCGGTATGTAGATGAAATGGAAGGCGAAACCAAAGGAAGAAAGAAAAAGGCGGTAGAAACAATGGAGCCTGAACTGGAAGAGGGTGTAGTGATGCCAGAGAAAAAAGCAGAAAAGAAGCCTGTGGCACAACCCGTAATGGAAGAAGAAGAAGTGGAAGAGGTAATACCGGAGAAAAAAGGAAGGAAACCAAGGGCGCAGATCTTAAAAGAAAAAACGCCTATACCGACAACATAAGTTATGAGTGGTTTGCGTGTGATAATAGCAGGTGGCGGAACAGGCGGGCATATATTCCCAGCCATAGCAATAGGGCATGCACTGCAGCGCTTGCAACCGGGAACAGAGTTGTTGTTTGTAGGAGCAATAGGCAAGATGGAGATGGAAAAAGTGCCGCAAGAAGGGTTTGAAATAATAGGGTTGGACATAGCAGGATTGAACAGGGGAAGCATATTGAAAAATATTTCGTTGCCGTATAAATTATTAAAGAGCAGGATGCAGGCACAGGCCATTGTAAAGCAGTTCAAACCTTCCGCTATAGTGGGAGTGGGCGGCTACGCAAGTTTCCCGGTGCTGCACGCAGGGCAAATGATGAATGTGCCTACACTGATACAGGAACAAAATTCATTTGCAGGAAAGAGCAATAAGATACTGGGCAAACGAGCCAAGGCAATATGTGTGGCCTATGAAAATATGGAGCAGTTCTTTCCTAAGGCAAAAATTATCCTTACCGGTAACCCTGTTAGGAAAAGCATCTCTGAGATGAGCAAAACATCGCAGGAAGGAAAGCGTTTTTTTGGGTTGACAAACGATGTGAAAACGATATTGGTCGTAGGCGGCAGCCAGGGAGCACGCTCTGTAAATGAAAGCATACACCACCTGCTCGGCGAGCTGATGACAGAAAACGTGCAGCTTATATGGCAAACAGGTAAACACTATTATGAGCATGCGGTAAAGCAAGCTGAGAAATATAACGGACGTGTGAAGGTATATGAGTTTATCCGAGAGATGGATTATGCTTATGCCGCCGCAGATATAGTAGTGTCGAGGGCTGGGGCATTAGCAATAGCAGAACTATGTATTGCCGGCAAGCCGGTAATATTTGTGCCGCTGCCATCCGCCGCAGAAGACCACCAGACAAGCAATGCTATGGCACTTGTATCGCATGATGCAGCGCTATTGGTAAAAGATAGCGAAGCAAAAGTTGAGCTGCTAAAGAAGATAAAGACGGTGCTATATGATAATGCAATGCAGCAAACTATGGCAGCTAATTTAAAAACAATGGCAATAAAAGACGCAGATGAACGGATAGCACGTAAAGTGATGGAAATAGCTTTAGGTTAAAAGGGTTAGTGGTTAAAGGGATAAAAGGTTAAAGAAACAGTTGAAATGAATGTAAGGGAAATAAACAGGGTGTATTTTATAGGCATAGGCGGCATAGGTATGAGCGCACTGGCCCGTTTTTTTCGTGAGCAGGGAAGCATAGTGGGTGGCTATGATAAAACGGAAACCGAGCTCACCATTCATCTGGTAAGTGAGGGAATGAATGTGCATTATACAGATGATGTAGCGCTGCTGGATAAAGAAACACAACTGGTCATCTATACCCCTGCTATTCCTAAAGATCATAAAGAGCTGAACTGGTACATTGATAACAAGTATCCAGTTTACAAACGTAGTGATGTACTGCAATGGATAACCGAGGCAATGCATGCAGTAACGGTAGCCGGCACACATGGCAAGACCACTATCTCTACCATGATAGCATACCTGCTGAGAGAAACAGGATATGGCTGTAATGCCTTCCTGGGCGGCATTTCGGTGAACTATGAGCGAAATTACTGGAGCAGTAAAAACGATACGGCCGTAATAGAAGCGGATGAGTATGATCGCAGCTTTCTAAAACTTCAGCCTGATATTGCGGTACTTACTTCAATAGATCCTGACCACCTGGATATATATGGTACGGCAGCAGAAATGGAGGAGGCGTTTATACAATACACCAAAAATATAAAGCCTGGCGGCACACTGCTTGTAAAACATGGGTTACATAGGCAAAACGACCTGAAAGGCCCTATTACAAGGACTTATAGTTTGCAGAATGATGTAGCGGATGTGTATGCCGAAAACATCAGGCAAAAAGATGGCGGCTACTACTTTGACGTAAAAAGCGAAAAGCGTACCCTTGAAAACCTGCATCTACAGGTAGGCGGCATGCACAATGTAGAGAATGCAGTAGCAGCTATCGCCGTAACTGAAATGCTGGGCATTGATGGCAATGCTGTTAAGCAGGCACTTGAGAGGTTTAAAGGTGTAAAAAGACGCTTTGAATATCTTGTAAAGACAGACAGGGTGGTGTACATAGACGATTATGCACATCACCCGGAAGAGCTTGCTGCATTGATAAAGGGAGCAAAACATTTGTTTGCAAATCGCAGGTGTGTGATCGCTTTCCAGCCGCATTTGTTTAGCAGAACGCGCGACCTGGCAGATGGTTTCGCACACAGCCTGGATATGGCCGATGAAGTGATACTGCTGGACATATACCCTGCAAGAGAATTGCCAATGGAAGGAGTAACCTCTAAGATGATAGCAGACCGGATGACTAATCCGTCGCACACTATCTTAACGAAGGAAGGATTGCTCGACTATGTGAAAGTAGCGCCACTAGACCTTTTCATCACTGCAGGCGCAGGGGATATAGATAAACTTACAGAACCAATAAAAGAAATACTAGTAAAGAAGTAATGAAGACGAAACGCAAAATATCGATCCGTAAAATACTGCAGGTGGTGCTTACCGTGCTTGTAAGTACCGGTTGTATTATTGCGATTGTGAGCGCGTCACGGATAGATGATAACCAAACGGCGACAAGTGTAGCCGTGCATATAAAGAACGATAAGAAATATCATTTTATAGAGCAGAAAGAGATCATGGATCTCGCTATCAATAACCGCAATATAGATGTAGAACATACACCATTATCAAAGCTGGATATTCACAGCATGGAGCGGCTTATAGAGGCTGATCCGTGGGTAGCTAATGCGCAGGTGTTTGTAGATAATGCGCACGTGTTGCAGATGTATGTAACGCAGCGCATACCAGTGGTGCGTATGTTCCAGACGAACAGTGTGAGCTACTACCTGGATACCACGCTAAGTATAATGCCATTGTCTACCAGCAATATCTATTACACTACCGTTGTAACAAACGTGCCTGAGCTTACTAACGACAGTGCGAGCTGGGCGCTGAGGAAGCAAATAGTATCACTGGTACAAGCCATACAGGCCGATTCTTTCTGGAGCGCACAGGTATCGCAGGTGATCGTAGACTCTGATGCCACATTTGAATTGCTGCCTGTGCTGGGCGATCAGCGCATATTGTTTGGTGATGCTACACGGATAAACGAAAAACTCAACAACTTATTCGTCTTCTACAAAAAAGTATTGAACAGGATAGGGTGGGATAAGTATGAGACGCTCGATGTGCGCTTTAAAGGCCAGGTAGTAGCATCGCCATCGTTACCATACAAGGGACCGGTTGATAAAGCCATAGTGAACATGAACTGGATCAACAGTATAGTGGAAACTGAAGCAAGAAAAGACTCTGCTCATGGACAGGATATAAAGATGAAGCCGGCAATGGTCGCCGCAGTGCCTATTAAACCTGTTGTTAAAGCAAACACGAAGAATGCTCCACAACTGTCAAAGCAAGTTAAGAACCAAGTTAAAAATCAGGCAAATAACAAGGCTGCACAGAAAAGTGGAAAGAATGTGGAAAAGAAAAACAGTGGTACTAGTAAGTTACAGGCCAGCGCGAAGAGGGTAGTTGCGAAGCCACTTCCAAAGAATAAACATGTGGATAACGTTAAGAAACACGATAGTAAGCAAGTGAAACCAAAATATATTTTACAGGAAAAAAAATGATCTTTAACAGTTTTTAAAAACTCAACGCAATATGAGCAAGAAAGAACAACCAATTATCGTAGGGCTTGACATTGGCACCACTAAGGTGGTAGCTATTGCAGGCAGAAAAAATGAGTTCGGTAAGGTGGAAATTCTCGGTATCGGCCGTGCAGATTCGGCAGGTGTCAGCCATGGTGTGGTTATGAACATCGAGCAGTGCATCCGCTCAATAGAGCAGGCCATCGAAAAGTGTATTCTTTCTAACCCCAACCTTGAGGTAAGAGAGGTGTATGTGGGCATCGCAGGGCAGCACATAAAAAGCCTGCAAACCCGCGGAGACAGGGTGCGCACGAATGTAGAAACGGAAATAAGCAAAGAAGACATAGACCTGCTGGTGCGCGATCAGTACAGGACATACATACCTGCAGGCGACCAGATCATTGACATCATTCCCCAGGATTATACAGTGGATAGCACCGGGTACGTGGTAGACCCTATAGGGATGAGTGGTGTGAAGATAGGCGCCAACTTCCACATCATCACCGGCGACAGGAATGCCATCCGCAACATAAAGCGTTGTGTAGATAAGTCGAAGCTGGTAACGCGCGACCTTGTGCTGCAGCCATTAGCATCAGCCGCAGCTGTAATGAACGACGAAGACCTGGAAGCAGGTGTAGCTATAGTAGACATAGGCGGCGGCACTACGGATATGGCAGTGTTTTACGACGGCATACTGAAGCACACTGCAGTGATACCTTATGCAGGTGTAAACATCACAAACGACATTCGTAACGGGCTGGGTGTATTGCGTGCCCAGGCTGAGCAAATGAAAGTACAGTTTGGCACTGCGCTTGCTGATGAAGCAAACAATAATGCCTACATCACTATACCGGGCCTGAGAGGTTTGCCTCCAAAAGAAATTTCTGTGAAGAACCTCGCGCACATCATACAGGCGCGTATGCAGGAGATACTTGACTATATCATGTATCATCTGAAGCAGATAGACCTTGATAAGCGCTTGTATGGTGGTATCATTCTTACCGGTGGTGGCTCACAGCTGAAGCATATTACACAGCTTACAGAGTTCGTTACCGGCCTTGGTGCACGCATAGGCTATCCTAATGAGCACCTTGCAGGTGGCCATGCAGAATCGCTGATAAACCCTATGTACTCAACCTGTATAGGATTGATACTGCGCGGCTATCATGACTTTGAAAGCGGCCGTATGCGCTTCGCTGGTGAAGGTGGTAACTATATGCATATCACTGAAGCGGAATTGAAACCGCTTGTGAGTGAAGATGTACAGTTGCAGTCTGTGGTTGAAGCAGAGCCTGCGCAGGAAAACTTTATAGACCAAAGCGAGATCAACGATGAAATGAACAAACAAAAAGCACGCAAGCGCAATGAGAACGTAAAGCGCTTGTTTGACGGGCTCAAAGGCAAGTTCATGAAAATGTTTGAAGACGTAGACGACCAGGAAATGAACTAATAACTAAACAATCAAATTTTTAACCGCAACTCACAATTTATAAAAATTACTAACCCCCACAAACTAATATTTTATGATACACTTTGAGATCCCCAAAAATCAGTCATCTATAATTAAGGTGATAGGTGTTGGCGGCGGAGGAAGCAATGCCGTAAATTACATGCACAGCCTCGGCATAGAAGGGGTTGACTTTGTAGTATGTAATACCGACTCACAGGCGCTTGCGCTTAGCCCTGTGGCAAATAAGATACAGCTAGGGCCACACCTTACGCAAGGCCTGGGCGCCGGCGCTAACCCGGAGATAGGTAAGCAGTCGTGCGAAGAAAGCCTGGAAGATATCAGCAAGATATTGAAGGTAAACACGCGCATGGCATTTATTACAGCCGGCATGGGCGGCGGTACGGGAACCGGTGGGGCTCCTGTAGTGTCAAAAATATGCCGCGATCTGGGTATACTTACCGTGGGTATCGTTACTACGCCATTTACCTACGAAGGTCGTAAACGTATGAAACAAGCCCAGGAAGGCATCGATCGTATGCGCGACCACGTAGATACCATTCTTATTATTTCGAATGATAAGCTGCGCCAGCAATTCGGTAACCTCCCATTTACCCAGGCATTTGCAAAGGCCGATGATATTTTGTCGACCGCCGCAAAATGTATCACGGATGTGATCACTACCACCGGGCAGATAAACGTGGACTTTGCAGATGTTTGCACGGTTATGAAAAACGGCGGCGTAGCCATATTAGGCAGCGCAACATCTACAGGCGAAAACAGGGCACTGGAAGCGGTAGAGCAGGCGCTCAATTCCCCGTTGCTCAACGACAGCGATATAAAGGGCGCTCAATGGCTGCTGCTGAATATTACCTCTGCTGCCGGCGAGTTTGAGCATACTATGGATGAGGCTGAAGCAATACAAGCGTATGTGCAACAGCAGGCAGGCGACAACTGTGATGTTATCCTGGGTATGGGCCACGATCCTAATCTTAAAGAAAGAATAGCCGTTACGGTTATTGCTACAGGCTTTAATCATAAAGACCTGAAGATGGAGTACCCTACTAAAAACACAGAGCCGGAGAAGATAGTGGTAAAGCTGGGTGATATAAATAATGCCGGTGCCGAAGACAAGTTTGCCGAAGCAAAAGTGGTAGTAAAGCAACAGGAGAGCATGGCGCCGGTATTGGTGGAAATGCAGGCCGCTACTACTTATACCACAGTAGAGCAGAAGCAGGCAGAAGTGGTTGTAAGCGAAGCTGAATTTATACAGCCCGTGGAAGAACAGTTTATAGCTTATGCCGCCGCTCAGCCTCAGCCATCGTTTGAAGCTGAAGAAAAGAAAGCGGAAGAGCCGCTGAAACTAGTTATTAAAAATGAAGAGGCCGTAGCAGAGAAGGTAGTGGTGAAAATAGGTGAGCGCGTACTCACAGCAGAAGAGATAGAAGAGAAGAAAAGATTTGAAGAGCAGAAAAGAGCCCTGGAAGATCGTGCAGAGCGCTTGCGCCGCATGAGCTTTAACATCAAGGGCACTGACAGTACTGATGAGATGGAAGCAGTACCGGCATACATGCGTAAAAACATGAAGCTGGATAATCGTCCTGGTTCATCAGACTCTTATTATAGTGGCTACACTGTAGGTGTAAACGACCAGCAAAATCCACAAGCATCTATTCAAACGATAAACACATTCCTGGACGGTAAAAAACCGGACTAACCTCGTTTCTTTTGTTTATTATATATTGCGTAGGCTCCCGTTTTCTAACGGGAGCTTTTTTATATTCTTTAACTTTTTGAAAATGAATCTGGCACGTATTGTGAATAGGATACTGTAACCAAAAAAATAAAAAAGGTTTATGAAAAAAATGCTTTTCGCGATCATGATCGCAACCTCATTAATGTCAGCATCTTTTGCTAATGCCCAGACTGAGGCAAAAACAACCACTGTAAGCAAGCAAAAGTCTGAAAAGGCCGTTGTAAAACAGAATGGCGACAAGACCAATGGCGTTAAAACCACAAAGACAAAAACGGTGGTAAAAAAAGAAAACGCCACAAGCACTAAATAGTGTTTAATGATTTTTTGTACAGAATGCCTGCACTGCGCGGGCATTCTGTATTTTGCGTTGGTGTGGTTATTATTATGTACTTTTCATGGCAATGCATATAGCCCCGCATCTCATTATCATTTTACTGAGTGGAATAGTTATTCTCAGCTATCTCTTTAATATGATAAGCCGTTTCACACGCGTACCCTCTGTACTATTGCTCATAGCCACGGGTGTTGGTATTAAATACTTATCGCAGTACTACGGTTATGTAGAGCAGGATGTAAATAAGCTGGTAAAAATACTGGGCGCTATAGGGCTTATTATGATCATCCTGGAGGCCGCACTGGATCTTGAAGTGAGCAGGAGCAAGTTAAAGCTGATCGGCAATTCTTTTTTATCAGCTTTCTTTGCATTCATTATTTCAGCGTGCGTCATAGCTTATCTGCTGAGCAGGTGGTTGGGAGAGCCTTTCCAGGCTGCTTTTTTATATGCTGTGCCCATGAGTATCATCAGTAGTGCCATAGTGATACCCAGCATCAGCCACTTGCCCGAGAGAAAAAAGGAGTTCATCATCTATGAGTCGTCCATATCAGACATAATAGGCATCCTGGTATTTAATTACCTGCTGATGGATAATGTAATGAGCATACGGTCGGCGGGGATATTCGCGGGGAGTTTGGGTATTGCTATTCTTATTTCGGCAATAGCATCGCTTGTATTGTTGTACATGCTTACGCGCATAACAGTTAATCTAAAGTTCTTCCTGATGTTCGCTATACTAGCGCTGATATATAGCTTAGGGGAGATCATTGGTATACCTTCACTGCTCATCATACTGGTATTCGGATTGGTACTGAATAATAGTTCGCTGTTACTGCGCGGTAAGTTTAAACACCTGGCTACGCCGGAGTATATGCATGGTATCCTGAACCTGATGCGGTCCATTACTGCGGAAACATCGTTCGTCATCCGAACTTTCTTTTTTATCCTGTTTGGGTATACTATTAACCTTGAATTACTGGCTGTTCCAAATGTTATATTTCTTGGTTCTGCCATTGTTGCCATATTGTTCTTCGTTCGGTTTTTGTACCTGCGGCTGAT